>JACIVX010000001.1:712408-1068612 GCA_014361295.1 Methanomassiliicoccales archaeon
GTCTCGGGATCCAGACCCCTTGCTCTTGCTCGCCTAGCTATCGCATAACATCGATCGACTTCGCTCGCAAGCGCGTCGAAATATTTTTTCATTTCCTCACTGCAAGCAACTTCATTCATAGCCTTCTGGAGCTCCTCAGCTGATGAGTGAATTTCATCCTAAATAGCTATCGGCTCACCATCGTTTGCTTTTCTGGTTCTATCAAGCGTTTCAATGATCAAAGCCAGAAGCTCCTCGATTCCGTCGCCAGTGAGTGCCGAAATTTTCATGCGAGGACTTTCGATTTTCACAATGTCAGACTTGTTCTCAATTTCGATGGTAGGAATGTCAGCAAAATTTGTCTTGATCGATTCGAGCAATGTGAGTTGATCCCTCATACTATATCCCGAAGTTTCCGATGGGTCAATCATAAATACGATAACATCTGCTAGATGCTTGAGAGCCAATATCGCTTGAAGCTCTATTTTGTTCCGTTCTTCTAGCTTTCTATCGAGTAAACCTGGTGTATCAACAACTTGGTACCTTTTTCGCCCTACAACAAAATGACCGATCCCAATCCCCTGAGTTGTGAAGGGATAAGGAGCGATCTTGGGCCTTGCAGTCGAAATCCTCTCAACGAGCTGACTTTTCCCGACATTTGGAAACCCAGCGATCACGACAGTTGGAATCGTTGGATCGATCTCGGGGAGCTCCTTGAGCTTGTCCCTGGCAATCGCAACAAATTTCAGATCCTGATCGATCTGGTTAACCAAAGAGGAAAGCCTGCCATAAAATTCCCTCCTTAAGCGGGATACCTCCTCCGAATTTTGTGCTTTCTTGACCTTCCCCAGGTACTCTTTTTCGAGCTCGAGCGCTTTCATAGAACACCAGTTGAGCGCACCAAGAGATTTCTTCAATTTGTCGATCCCGATGATAACATCAATAAGTTCCATCTCGAACTGGCTTGTTTTTGACAGGCTGGGAAAGGCTTTCACATATTTCGCAAGATTCGATGAAATGACATCGCCAGCAACAGAGATCTTAGAGATCGCGGTTTTTCTTGCCTCATCGATCTTATCAAAACCTTCTTTTTGTATCTTCGATGCCTTCTTAAACGCTTTATCAAGTAATTCGTTTGAATAAAGGATCGTTGGTATTCTTTTCCGCGGACTTGCCACGTCAAGCCTAAACCACTAAGGAAGCTTTAATCTATCACCACAAGCGATTCATGCACTGAGGCGATCATGTGAAATATGAAATTGCATACAGATTATGGCTAAAGAAAGATGGGCAATTCTTACTGAGTGAAGGTCGTGCAAAGCTCCTCAAGTTGATAAAGGAATTCGGATCGCTTTCGAAGGCTGCTGATGAGATGAACATGTCGTACAGGCACGCGTGGGGGGCTATCAAGAAAATTGAGGAGACTCTGGGAACAAAGGTCATCTATTCAGAGAGGGGGGGCCAGGAGGGCGGAACATCCAAACTTACGCCCGAAGGAGAATACTTACTTGAGCAATACGAGATCCAAAAGGGTCTTTTTGATCAGCAATTGAAGATGCTTTATAAAAGACCTGCTTTAGCCACGGACGGTATAGTGATTATTGATGGGAAAATCCTTCTTGTAAAAAGAGGAAGAGATCCTTTCAAAGGTAAATACGCGCTTCCAGGCGGCATTGTTGAATATGGCGAGACTGTCGAAAGATGTGTTGTCAGAGAGATTAAAGAAGAAACGGGCATCGATGCGAGAATTCTGCAATTGATCGGTGTCTATTCAGATCCAGAAAGAGATCCCCGTGGCCATTTTATATCAGTTGTCTTTCATCTCTTCCGTGTAGGGGGAGAGCTGAAAGCAGGCGACGACGCTTCTGCAGTCAAACTCTTTCCGATCGATAGGCTCCCTGAGCTCGCCTTCGATCACCGTAAGATCGTTGACGACTTCCTAACAATGAAAGGAATTTCATTTTAGTGGGAATCGAAAATCGCTGTTTTGAAAAGTATTTCTATATGCCTCGGCAATATTGTAGCGAACCGCATGGACGACGAACTTGACAAAGAGATTCTCCAGTTATTGAGGAAAAATGCAAAACTCACGTATGAGGAAATAGGACAAATTCTAAACAGGTCTCCCTCCACCGTCAGAGATAGAATCAAGAAAATGGAAGAAACAAGGACGATCCTCGGATACTCAGCCATTCTAGATCACGAACGTCTAGGTATTTTCTCCGATGCGATAGTTTGTGCTGATATCGAACCTGATAAGGCATCATCGGCCATTTCTGCACTTTTTTCGATAGAAAATATTGCAGAAATACTCAATGTAACTGGCGAAAGAAGAGTTATGATGAGGGTGAGAGCACGAAACAACCGTGAACTCTCGGAAATCATTGAAAGGAAGGTTAGACCAATGGGTTTCAACAATGTTGAGACTATAATCGTGTTAAAACCTATTGTACGTTATCCTGGTCTTTGACTTTGGAACGGGATTTGAGGGTTGTCCATTAATAATCATGGTTGCGTTAACGCCAATTTGATTTCATCAATCTTACCCGTTTTTTCTAGCTCATCAAGTATAATTTCTGCAGTCCAAATTGCGGCCTGGGCAACAAGCTCTGGACACTTATTTTCCTGATATGCGACCGCGTCGAAAGCTGCGTATTCTTCAGGGTTCCATAGATTGAATTTTCTGCCGAGATAATTCCTCTGGATTTCTGCGCAAACGACGCTACCATATTTCTGCTCAAATCGCACACACAGCTCTTTGGCCAATCGATACGCAATCATTCTTTTTCTTTCCGGATCTTTGAAATCACTCCGTTCTCTCCCAAAGAACATTCCGATCATCATAACTCCGCCAGAGAGAGCTCCGCATGAACCGTGCGTGGTCAGCCCCGCACCGCCAGACAAGCCGCTTGCCGATTTGAATACCATGTCATCATGCATGCCGAAGGCATCTTGGAGGGCTGCAAGAACCGATTGAGCGCATCCTCTATTTTCTCTTTCATATTTGAAGGCCAATTCACTTGCTTTTTGCAAAAGTCCTGCCCGCTCAATTTCCATGCTGAACGATATGTGTCTTCAAATATTCAATCATCACGCAAAAATGGTGCAACGGATCATCCAATAAATCGGATCGGGCTGATTCCTAGATGAAGTTGTAAACAAGAATTTTAGGAGAATAACCGTTATATAAATGCCAAGCCAGCATTTTGCAATGTTCTTTACTAATTACTTTCCTCTTGTCTCAGTAGAATTACCCGTGAGCTTCTTTCGCATTTTCGCCAACTCTCAAATCAGAAATGGAAAAAAATTGAATTATCATCCATCTTCCTCAAAACGATCCAATTTCTTCTTTCCAAACTCTGTCCGCGTAGCACGAGCTGATGCACTCTTATTGCTGATTCTATCTGCTGCGAATTGAATAACCTTGAATCGTACTGGCAAATGATTCTGATGTTCTTCGGAACACCATACAGATCGATTGCCTGCTCATACTGTAGAAAAGATCGAAATAGTGATGGATGATGCGGAAGCCACGAAATATCACCTGCGATGATCGCACTTTCATAACCTTCTTTATCGATTTTATTAGCTAGCTCCCACCAGAATTTCAAAATCGACTCCATCAGGAATTCACCAGCTGGGCAATACGTCTCGTATGATGGTATGATCGATAATTTGCCATTTCTCAATGCACTTCTGATCGCTTCGCCAGTTTCTCTATTTGTGCAGGATACATGCTTTTCGATGTTCTTATCCGAGAGATAAACAATCTTTTCATCATCATTCGCCATAGCGATCATGTCGACGAGGGATCGCACCAGCTCCGTGTCATTTCGATAAATGTGTATTATGTGGTCGCCCTGGTGAAATCGGCTCGTCCATTTTTGCATAAGCTAATTGCTCCTCGCGTGACTCGCCCTAAGCTTTGAAATAGAGCAAATAGTATTTGTTATTTATTGAAAGAACTGATTTTCCAATCACATGCCAGCCATCATATCTGGATAAATGATCCCAATTTGACGCTGAAATAAAGATCTTAGTAACTCATTCATAATTAATCGGGACAAATTGCTCGTCTTGCTAATAGAAGTATACTGTTCTAAGGACAAATTGAATTTCATTGGCATGAATAAATCAATGGTCCTGAGCCTAAGAGAAAGCTACGAAGAATTTCAAGAAATTGGAGAATCATACCACCATGTGCTTCAACTCTTTCGAAGGTCGTTATTCATTCATTCCCTATTGACGAAAACTCGAAACAATTCATTCAGATTCGATGTCGACAAGTGGCGCGATTCTTTTGATCGATGCCTCAATAAAGTTACAGTCCTCAATAATGAGCTTGATCGCACTATTAGGACAGAATTCTACGCAGCGCGCACAGCCCTTACACAAATCTTGTCGAATTCTTGCGGAGTTATCTTCAACATAAATTGCGTCGACGAAACAAACATGCTTTTTGATGCACGCGCCGCAACCTTTGCATAAATCTTCATCGATTTCGATACGCAAGCCAGGCATTTTCGTAACAGTATCGCTTATTCTCTTCGAAAGCTGAGGTACCATTCTCCAGAGACAACAACAAGGGCAGCAAGCGCAAATTGATAGCAGTTCCTCTTTTGGCGTATTCGAAAATACGACACTATCGATCTTGTTTCGGCCGATCAGGTGGACAAGCCCCGCTTTCCTGCATTCTTCTAAATGAGCGAGAGTCTCTTCCATCGTGGCTAATCTGCCTAACCGCCTGTCGATCTTCAAGGCACCCCTTCCAAGAAAAATGCATCCCAGATCTTGTGGATAATCTTTGCAGCGATTTGCTTCCCTGCAAACACAATGATTCATAATGAAATGATATCGCGATTTCCTGATGAAGTGCTCAATAATCTGAGAAGGAAGCACTATAGTTTCTGGCTCGAAAGTGACATTGACCTTAATCACTTTGCATTTCTTTTGATTTCCCTCAATTACACTGTCCTTTGGGAGGATGATAATGTCGTCGTCTTCAAAGAATGCGAATTCAATAGCATGACCGATCACTGGAAAATTCGTGAGTTTTGCGAGGAAGAATCTCTTTTTGAAGGTCCTTTTGATCAGTTTCATCGAAAGAATCGTTCTGAAGCCCATACTATTTCAAGAAAACAGCTGATAGGACTTGAAGTTTTGGAGATCATGATCAGACAATAATTAAGAAAAGAAAAACAAAATGAAAAAATCAAAAGATTGTATAAAAAGATGGACCGAGTGGGATTTGAACCCACGACCTCCTGCTTGCAAAGCAGACGATCTTCCAGACTGATCTATCGGCCCGCTGGGATGGCGTAGTATCTCATCTATTCATATAAATTTCGCTTGTCCTAAGCTAGATACGGAATCGAGGAAATTGGAAAAGTTACAGGAAATGAAAGATAAGTAAATAAGGAGGACGCCAAGTTGTCTACTTGCAGATCGCACCCCTTGCCGCACTCGACACCAGCCGGCGATATTTCATGAGAATGCCCCTCTCGGGTCTCTCAGGAATGCGTATCTTCGACAGCCTATTCTGGATTTCATCATCAGGAACCAGCAGTTCAAGCCTCCTTTTCGGAATGTCTATGAGGATCTCGTCGCCATCCCGCACCGCGGCAATCGGCCCTTTCTCATACGCTTCCGGTGCTATGTGTCCTATGCACGGGCCGCGCGTTGCGCCGGAGAACCTGCCGTCAGTGATGAGAGCTACGCTCTCCGAGAGTCCCATGCCAGCGATCAGACTCGTTGGTGAGAGCATCTCCGGCATACCCGGCCCTCCCTTTGGACCAACATACCGTATGACAACGACGTCCCCCTCACCGATCTTCCCCTTCGAAATCGCCTCAATGGCCTCGCGCTCCGAATCGAATACCCTTGCTTTCCCTTTGAATTTCAACATATTCTTGCTAACGGCCGCCTGCTTCACGACCGAACCCTCAGGGGCAAGATTGCCGTACAGCACTGCAATTCCTCCCTCACTGTGAAATGGTCTCGTAAGGGGCCTGATCGCCTCGCAATCATAGATCCTCGCCTCGTCGGCAATCTGGTAGATCGTCTTTCCAGACACAGTCATTACATCGGCGAGCTTGCTCTTGAGTCTCTTGAGAACGGCCGGCACGCCTCCCGCTCTCTCAAAGTCGCTCATGAAGTAAGGACCACTCGGCCTAAGGCTCATGATGTGAGGTATTTCCTTCGAAACTTCGTCGAATGTTTTCAGCTGGATATCATAGCCAAATTCAGCCGCAATCGCAGGGATGTGCAACGCTGTGTTCGTCGATCCACCGATGGCCATGTCGACCTTGATCGCGTTGATGAAAGTTTCCTTTGTCACAAACTTGCTAGGCTTCATACCCCTGCGCACCAGCTCAACGATTCTCCTCCCAGTCTCCCTGGCGATTTCCCTTTTCTTCTTGCTGATAGCGAGCGATGTACCGCAGCCAACAAGGCTGAACCCCATCGCCTCTGTCAGACACGCCATGGTGTTCGCCGTGAAGAGACCAGCACAGGATCCCTCGCCAGGGCATGCGTGTCTCTCCACCTTTTCGACCTTGCTCCTGTCAGCCTTGCCTGCAGCGTACTCGCCGAGAACCTCAAATACGCTCTGGGTGTCGTACTTCTCATCATCAGCGCAGCCCTCCAACATCGGGCCGCCAGTGAGAATGATGCCAGGGATGTCAAGCCTGCCGAGCGCCATCAGCATCCCTGGCGTGATCTTGTCACAATTCGTGATGCCAACCCAGCCATCGAAACAGTGCGCCTCGATCATCAGCTCGACACAGTCAGATATTGTCTCCCTCGACGGCAGCGCGAACCGCATCCCATCGTGGCCCATCGCGATGCCATCGCAAATGCCAGGCACACCAAAGGTGAATGGAACCCCACCCGCCTCAATTATCCCCTTTTTCACCTCTTCGAGAAGCCTGTTCAGGTGAATGTGACCAGGAATGACCTCATTCCACGAATTCGCTATACCTATGAAAGGTTTCGAGAAATCGTCGTCAACCAATCCCGTCGCCCGAAAAAGCGCCCTGCTCGGCGCCTTTTCCAGACCCTTTTTCACTGTGTCGCTCCTCATATTTTTCCCCAGAAAAGTTGTATAGTCGAAGAATTAGAATAAGGTATCTAGAAGATTACAACACTCAAACGAAGCCTTGAAGAATTTTCTTAATTTTCTTTAAGATTCCTGATCCTCCATTTTCTCGCTGCTATCATCCTCAATTTCTCGTGCGGTTTCCCGAAGCATTCAGAAATAAGTGGAATCCTGGACTCATTGCTAGACGAAATTCTATTTTAGGGAAAGGCGGATTGAGAATCTCATCTTAAAAGAATCTTCGTGCTTCTCCAAAATCAAATCGCCTTTTTGATCAAATGATTATTGCATTCAATCGAGTTGCCAAGAGATTGATATAGCGACTATCAAGTCATCGCGGAGAATCGATGAAAAAGACGCAGGAATTCCGCTTGATGAAAAAAAGATAATGAATTCAATTCAGATATCAAAAAATCAGGATCGCAGGACGATTTCGATGTTGACGCCGTCAGGAACCTGAATCCTCATCAGCTGCCTCAGCGCTCTTTCGTCGGCGTCGAGATCGATCAGTCTCTTGTGAATCCTCATTTCCCAGCGATCCCAGGTTTCTGATCCTTCACCATCTGGCGATTTCCTGCACGGCACGACAAGCCGCTTCGTCGGAAGAGGTATCGGCCCACGAATCGCAACACCTGTTCGCTGGGAAATTGCCTTAATCTGATTGCAGACGCTGTCGACTTTTTTAGGGTCCGTGCCGCTGAGAGAGATTCTTGCCCGCTGTGCCATAAAAAATCACTCCAAAAAATGTGGAGAAGGGGTTTTACATTTCCTTCTTCTCAACATCGATGCAAACACCAGCAGCAACCGTCTGCCCCATATCCCTGATCGCGAATCGACCAAGCGGTGGGAAGTCCTTTGCTCTCTCGATAACCATCGGCTTTGTTGGCTCGATTTTAACGATCGCGGCATCACCGGTCTTGAGGAACTGCGGATTCTCTTCTTTTACAGCGCCAGTCCTTGGGTCAAGTTTCTTAAGCAATTCCACGAACCTGCATGCAACTTGAGCAGTGTGGCAATGGAAGACTGGTGTGTAACCCACTGTGATGACAGATGGATGGTTAAGAACCATGATCTGCGCAGTAAAGCTCTTCGCAACAGTTGGCGGATTGTCAACCGGACCTGCTACATCTCCTCGTTTGATGTCAGTTTTTGCGATGCCCCTCACGTTGAAGCCAATGTTGTCTCCTGGCACAGCCTGTGAGAGAGGTTCATGGTGCATCTCAATACTCTTGACTTCGCCGACTTTGTTAGAAGGCATAAAAATAACTTTCATGTCAGGCTTAAGTATCCCAGTCTCAACCCTTCCAACCGGAACTGTTCCGATACCCGTGATCGAATAAACATCTTGAATTGGAATCCTGAGCGGCAGGTTGATTGCCTTTGGTGGTTCCTCAAGAGTGTTGAGAGCTTCCACGAGTGTCGGGCCCTTATACCAACTGAGATTCGGCGATGGCTTCACGACATTGTCGCCCTGGTATGCGCTGATAGGTACGAACTGGATCTTCTCGATCTTGTATCCCACCAGTTTCAAGAGGTTTGTTACCTGATCCTTGACTTCATTGAAACGCTTCTGATCGTACGGTGGTTTCGTCGCATCCATCTTGTTGACAGCGACGACGATCTGGTTCACGCCTAGTGTTCTTGCGAGGAAAATGTGTTCCTTGGTTTGCTCCTGGGGGCCTTCTGCGGCGGACACCACAACGACAGCGGCATCGGCCTGGCTCGTTCCAGTAATCATATTCTTCACAAAGTCCCGGTGGCCAGGTGCGTCAATGACCGTGAAATAGTACTTATCTGTGTTGAATTTCTTGTGTGAGACATCAATGGTTAGACCACGCTCTCGCTCTTCTTTCAGGCTATCCATAACCCAAGCGAATTCGAATGTAGCCTTACCCTTCTCCTCAGCCATCTTACGATACTTCTCGATCAGATACGGTTCGATATGGCCAGTGTCGAGTAACAACCGTCCGACAGTCGTCGATTTGCCATGATCGACATGACCAATGAACACCAGGTTCATGTGAGGTTTCTCAGCCATTTTCTTGCCTCCATTTCCATTGTTAAGGATTTTGACCTTTAATAATTGTTCTGAGTCTCCATACTGTTCTTGATATTTAACGCTTTTTCCATTCATCCAGCGTAGTATGATGCATCGTACGGTTCTGGCTTTAGGCCCTTTCTCGTTCTTATCTCTGCAACGATCTTCGGCTGTAGCTCCGGTGGCACACGAACAAACCCTGCGTTCTCAGTTGACCAGAGTGCCCTTCCCTGCGTGGCGCTCCTGATCGCACTTGCAAAGCCGAACATCTCCGCAACAGGCGCTCTCGCGACCACGACCGTATTCTCCTGTTCCTGCTTTATATCTTCAATGATGCCTCTTCTGGATTGAAGTTCCCGTACCGCGTCCCCCATATATTCTTGAGGAACGTTGATGAAAACCTTCTGAATCGGCTCAAGAAGGATTCTTTCTCCGAGACACATAGCCCCATATATCGCTGATCTTGTTGCCGGAATTACCTGTGCTGGTCCTCGATGAATGCTGTCTTCGTGCAACTTTGCATCAACGAGCCTCACCTTCAGTCCCATGACTTTTTCCTGCGCCAGCGGTCCCAGATTCATTGCTTCTTCAAACGCCTGTTTGCATAGCTCAATCGTCTCATGCAGATACTGAATACCTTTGGTCACATCAAGGAAGACGTTGGTATCCTTGAATGCCACCACGCCCTTCGCTTCTTCTCGATCCATCCCTAGGTCCTGCAATTTCTTGGCAAGTGCTTTCACGTCCTTGATCCTTCCCTCGGTCTGAATCTCACCACTTCGAATCGCTTCGAAAACAGCCTCTTCTAGTGGTTCAACCTCGATGTAAAACCTGTTGTGCTTGTTCGGAGACTTACCCTCAAATGGACCTCCCTTGCCCTTAACACACTCCCGATAAACGACAATCGGCTGGGACGCTTTAATGTCCACCTTGTATTCGTTTATGATCCTATATTGGGTAACCTCAAGATGAAGTTCTCCCATCCCAGAAAGCAGATGTTCTCCAGTTTCTTGATTGATCTCAACCTGGATTGAAGGATCGGCTTTCGCAACCATTCGTAGCACTTCGACGAGTTTCGGCAGATCTTTCATGTGCTTCGCTTCGACCGCAACGGTAACAACAGGTTCAGTGTAATGGACAATCTTTTCGAACGGTTCCATGTCCTTGAGCGATGAAACCGTCGATCCAGCAACAGCATCTTTCAAACCAGTCACTGCGACGATGTTACCAGCGGCCATCGTGTCAACCGGTATCCTGTCAGCACCGACTGAAAGAGCGACAATCTGAACTCTGTTGACATCGGGCATGCCGATCACGTAGAGCTCGTCGCCCTTCTTTATCGTGCCGCTGAACAACCGACCAACTGCCACTTCACCCGCATGGGGATCCATGATGATCTTTGTCACCATGAATGCCGTTGGTCCATTCGGATCACAGTTCATCATCGCTTTTCCAATCTCGGAATCGAGATTTCCTTTCCAGATGACAGGTATCCTGATTTTCTGGGCTTCAAGGGGATTTGGAATGTGATGAATGACTGCATCGAGCAGCACTTCATGCAGAGGTGATCTTTTTGCAAGCGTCTTTTGATCATTGTTCTTGCAGTATTCATAAATGTCATTGAATGTGATCTTACTTTTCTTCATATATGGAACGGAGATAGCCCATTTATTGAACGCAGATCCAAATGCAACGCTTCCATCCTCCACTTTTACCTGCCACGTCTTGTTAAACGGTTCAGGCAGAAACTTCGAGATCCTTCTGTTCACTTCGGTGATAATCGCGATGAATCGTTGCTGCATCTGCTGTGGCGTGACCTTAAGTTCGTTGATTAACCTGTCAACTTTATTGATGAAAAGAATCGGCCTAACCCTTTCTTTCAGAGCTTGCCTGATGACAGTTTCGGTCTGAGGCATCACGCCCTCGACAGCGCAAACAAGAATGATCACCCCATCGAGTGCTCGCATGGCCCTTGTCACATCGCCCCCGAAGTCGACATGACCAGGTGTGTCGATGAGATTGATGAGATACTCCTCCCCCATGTAGGTATGAACCATGGAGGCGTTTGCAGCGTTAATCGTAATTCCACGAGCCTGTTCCTGTTCATCATAGTCGAGCAACAACTGCTTGCCCGCTAACTCTTCAGACATCATCCCCGCGCCAGCGATTAGGTTGTCGCTCAATGTCGTCTTACCGTGATCGATGTGAGCTGCAGTTCCAATGTTGCGAATGTGTTTGGGATCAAGCATCAATTTCTGAGCTTTTTTGATATTATCCTCTTTACGACCCATATTAAACCACCATAAAAATCAGTTACATGAAAATTTAATCACCGTGCTGATGCTGCAACACGCTCGATTTCTTCTTTCTTGGAAACCGAATAGCTGTTCATATCACCTTTTGATGCGAGAATGAGTTCATCCGCAAGGCAGTCTTCGATCGATTTTCTGTTCTTGAAACTCGCCGTGATGGCGCCCACTGCAATGTTTCTCAACGCAATATCAAGCCGTCTTGACGGTGAAATGTCAACGGCTTTTGGCACCGATATTCCTCCGAATTGCAGCCTCGTGATTTCTTCTCTCGGTGCCGCATTTTCAATCGCTTCGATGAGGACTTGAATTGGATTCTTCTTTGTCTTTTCTGAAATGATCGCGAATGCTTTCTTGACAGTCGTGTACGCCTTTGTCTTTTTTCCGGTGAAATCCTCAGTTCTCATCATGTTGTTAATGAGTCGTTCGACAATGTTGACCTTCGCTTTACCAAACCACTTGTTGGCATGCTTTCCACCAGAGTGTGGAACGAGGACGGGTGTGAGATCAATATATTTCGCGAGGCCGCTGTCTTTGATGACGATCCCGCTTGTATCATAAAGTCCGAAAAGGAGCACCTGTCTCGTTAGCAATTGAGATTGAAGTTGTTTAGCTTGCGATTGAGTTTGCAAATCTTCTGGCAATCGATCACCTCACCGGCTTTTCCTTTCTTCCGCGGACAAGTTCTCTTAAGGAAACGTTATTCACTTTGATGACCTTATATCGGACACCTGGGATATCTCCGTAAGATCGGCCAAGGCGTCCTCCGATTCCCTCAACGAGAACTTCATCATGTTCATCAATGAAGTTAATGGCACCATCACCAACGGCAAAGGCGGTTATCTGACGACCATTCTTAATCAATTGAACTTTGACACACTTCCTGATGGCAGAGTTCGGTTGCTTAGCTTCGATACCGACCTTTTCGAGAACGATCCCTCTTGCCTGTGGTGCGCCTTCGAGCGGATCGGACTTTTCTTTAAGGCGAAGCATCCGCCGCTTGTAAGTGCTATCGCTCCACCGGAACTTCTTTCGGTTCTCTTTCAGCTTTCTAGCAGTGTATAGACCTCTTGCCAACCTTTCACCTCTCTTTCAGAAGCGGCGACCCTATTACGGTCGTCGTATTTAAGCGTTAGGTGACACGCAGAATCTTCAGCCGTTGACAAACTTCACATACGATATTAAAACTTATCGTTCTTATTCATTTAAAGATTCTAAAAAAAAAGTGAATGCTAAGCAGTTGTCCAAAAGAATGTCGGAAATCCCATGCGAAATTTCTCCGGTCAATCATTTTTTTGATTATTGAAGTTCCAATCACATCTAGCCGATATGAGTTGATCACTGGCAATTGAGTTTCAACGATGTGGGCTGACGGTCAGAATCCTTGATGAGAAAAACTCCGTTGCTAGATGATCGAAAATCAATTAATATGTAAATTGGTATAGTACCGCTTAGGGATGGGATGGCAGAGAGTTCAGAGAGTTACTATGAATATGAAATTGAACGTGTCCAATTGCAGATTGAATTCACATTGGGAGTGATTATTCCATCGATCTTTGCCCTGATGCTTTATTCATACGTCCTCTTTCCAATCTTCTTCCAGTGGCTCTTTGTCGCCTCGCTCATCGTTTCAATACTCTTGATTTTTCCAGCGAAAAAACTGCATGATCTTCACTACCAATGCTGGTCGCGCAATACCGTTCCACTCAAGTTGATCACTGGTATGATCGGAATGATTTACATTTCCGTCATTTCTATCTTCTCGGTCTCCATGCTTTCAATATATCAGGGCCTCACGCCGAGCGAGCCTACAACACTGATCATTCTTGTGGCAATGCTCGCGCTCCTGATCGCGCTCATTGCCTATCATTCAAAGAACAAAGAGCGATTTCTTTCGATGGAGAAACGGTTTTTCCGGATTCATCCGACACAGATTGAAAGAATTATCCTGGAATTCTTCGATAGGTCTGGTGAGCGATTCACGCGCTATCCCGAGAAAAAAGGGTTGAATGTGAACATCACAAATCAGGGATTGACTATTCGCGTGCATCCCCTCTGGAACAACACTTCTGAGGTTATAATCGAAAATATTGACACAAAGAATCTAGACACGGTCATAGCTGTCAAATCATTGCTAAAAACAAAAATCTAGGCACGACCCTTTGATTCTCCGCGAACGATGGCGCTTGCAATCATGTGCGCAATCCGTATGGGCTCGGGAAGACTACCGCGGATCGTGCATAAGCGGATGATCCGCGAGGCGACATCAAATTCCATACCACAAACAGCAACGTAAACAGGCTTCTGCGATGTCGATATGGGTTTCGGAATAAAGCGCGTAATGATCTCAAATCGCTTTTCCCAGTCCGAAAAATGCTTCGATAGCGCTTTCCTGATCTTCTCGAGATTTGGCGCTTCTCTGGTAATCGTCGCACAAGGTATGCCCGTTGTCTCGTAAATTCGTGAGATATCGATCACATTGAAGCCTCCAAGGGCAATCCCATCGACAAGAATCAGCTTAATCTGCTCCTTGAACCGCGAGCCCATGATCATTTTCTCAATCGCCTCATTTGCATCGGTCCCATCGATATCGCATTCACTCCGAATGACCCCTTCGAGATAGGAAGGAACACGCACAATCACGCCAACGATAATAACCCGTTCGCTATCGAATCTAAAAGGCGAATCGTCGATTCCTATAACTCGCACTTGATCCTTCACCTACATCAACCCTAGGTGACCTGTCACTTTGTCAACGATTTCCTCAGGTGCAGGGCCGATACCCAAACAGGTTGTCGTTCCAGGGGGAAGCTCCGTTAGACCAGCATCAACAATTAGAGAAGTAATTAGACCAATGGCTTCCGCATTCACTTTAATTTCAAATAATTCATTTAGATTCTCAACCTTGACAACGACCTTTTTCTGGCCCTCCTTGTACCATTCATCGAACCATTCAGATTTTCTTTTCATCGATAATATTGCACAATTAACAGCTGCATGCGCGACCTGTGCCGCCATTTTGCCAGGCGTCAGTTTGAGATCCCTTCTCACGGCAATGACCATCTTGTACTCCATACCCATCATCTGGCAGCGCAATATCGCTCTCTGAAAGACTTAAAAACTTCGGTGCGCTTTCTCACGGCGGATGTTTGAAATCGTTGAGAGGGACGGTCTAGCCCGGATATGCGCGTTTCATACCAGACGTGGTACTATTGAAACACCATGTTTATTGCCAGTCGTTAATCCCAATATTAATACGATACCACCGAGGAAGCTCTATGAAAAATTTGGAATTCGCGCTGTCATCACAAATTCTTACATTATCCTGAAGAAAAAAGAGCTGAAAGAAAGTGCGATGAGCAAGGGTGTGCATGAACTCTTGGATTTTCCTGGCATCATCATGACTGATTCCGGCACATTCCAATCACATGTCTATTCTAAGATAGATGCAACGAACAAAGAAATCGTCGAGTTTCAGCGAGATATAGGATCGGATATTGGGATGCCTTTGGATGTTTTTACAGAACCTGATTGGAAGAAAGATAGAACGGCTCAGGCTATTATGCAAACGATCGCACGCACGAAGGAGGCCTCAGAGATTAAAGGTGAAATGTTGCTCGGCGGAGTTGTTCAAGGTTCTTTATTTCCGGATCTCAGAGAACAATGCGCACGAGAGATGTCGGCATTACCCGTAGATATCCATCCGATTGGTGGGGTCGTGCCGCTGATGGAGAACTATCGATTCGCCGATCTGGTCGACGTGATCGTCGCTTCGAAAAAGGGGCTTGTGCCGAATCGGCCTGTGCACCTTTTTGGGGCGGGTCATCCGATGGTTTTCGCACTTGCCATATTATTAGGATGTGACACTTTCGATTCTGCATCTTATGCGAAATTTGCACGAGATGGTCGATTCATGTTTTCGAGCGGAACTTATCGACTCGAAGACATGAAGAAGCTTGTCTGCGATTGTCCCGCGTGTAGGGGACACGATATCGATTCGATAAGAGAAATGAATGATGAAGAACGCACAGATCTGATCGCCAGACATAATTTATATGAATCCATTGCAGAAATTGAGCGCATTAAGAAGGCGATTCTTGAAGGAACGCTTTGGGAGTTTGTGGAGATGCGTTGCCGCTCTCATCCAGCTCTTCTTGACGGATTAAGGAGACTGGCAAATTACAAGGAATTTCTTGAAAAATATGAGCCGTTGAGCAGGGAAGGCGCATTTTTTTATACGGGTCCAGAGAGTCTCGATCGCCCCTCAGTATTTCGGTATGAAAGGCGGTTTTTTGAAAGATACGCTCAACCGCTCACGCAGATACTTGTGGGATTCGAGGATTCCGACAAACCATACACAGCAAAATACGCAAAAGAAATTGAAGAGATCTCTGCAATTTGTGATGCTCATTTTATTGTGATGTCTCCGTTCGGCCCGGTACCGATTGAATTCGATGAGATATATCCGATCGCCCAATCAGTTTTTCCGAAAATTCGCGATAAGGTGTTGATCGAAAAAACACATCAACTCATGGAAAGAATGTCTCATATTCAGAAATATGGTATGTGTGTCATTTACGACGGAGAGGAAACAAAGAAACTCCTTGAGTCGATCGCGAAAGGAAAATCCACGTTCAACATTGATATTGCGAGGGTTAAAGCGGTAGCGGATTATCAATTTGGGAAAGGTGCCGCTGACGCGCTCTTCAATGGCGAAATAACGTTCATCAAATCAAAAAATACTGGAAGGATCAGAAATGTGATGGTCGATGGAAAACACATTCTTTCAATGAGAGCTTCTGACGGATTCTTCTCATTGAGAATTGCTGGGGCAACAAAGCTTCACGCTGGGTTCCCGTCGCCGCGCCTGAGAGTCATTGTTAAACGAGAGTCGGCTGAATTCAATCGGAAAGGACGAAACGTTTTCTGCAAATTTGTCGTTGATTGCGATGAAAACATCAGACCGATGGATGAGGTTCTTGTCGTTGATGAAAATGATCATCTTGTCGCATGTGGTCGATCGCTTTTGACAAGAGACGAGATGCTTTCATTCAAAAGGGGGTTAGCCGTTCTCGTCAGAGAGGGCACCATGCAATGATCCAGCCTCGCTTACCTTCATTGCATCTTCAGCTGCTTTGATACAAACAAGGAGATCCTCAATGGTATGAAGCAAACTTGGAATAGAAGCTGCCGTTGCTTTTATTAACAATCGATGTCCCTCGACACTGGCAGTTGCATAATTCTCGTTCTCAAGTTCGATTGCTTTCTTGATCGTTTCCGCATGCATCTCATTCCGATATTGGATCTCAATCGTGCATTCGATCGACACGAAAACCGCATTAGCTAACGTCGTTATAAAGTGCGGGTGTCACATTTCCATGTCAGCCCTTATATTCCGTTGGAAGATTTTTATAGCCTATTGCAAGTGAATTGATGGTGAGTATATGGAACTTCTCGAATGCATACAAAAGAGGGTGAGTGTCAGGAGTTTTAGTGATGAACCAGTGCCAGAAGATATATTGTTAGAATCGATCAGAATCGGGAATCTAGCACCTTCGGCAGGAAATCTTCAGGCCCGCGATTTCATCATCGTTACCAATAAAGATACGAAAAAGAAACTCATGGCGGCTGCATATGGACAGGGATTTCTGGCCGAGGCGCCCGTCGTCATCGTGTGTTGCGCAAATCTTCAAAGAATCAGGAGTTACGGCAGGCGCGGAATCGAACTCTATTGTCTTCAGGATGTCGCCGCTGCCATTGAAAACATGCTTCTTTATTTTGTTGATAAGGGATATGCGAGTTGCTGGGTGGGAGCTTTCGATGAATCCGCCGTTTCGAAAATCTTGTCAATTCCATCTCACGCCAGACCTGTTGCAATGTTGCCAGTCGGCAAACAGAAAGGGATCACTCACAGGACATCAAGATTGAATCTTGAAAGCATCGTGCATAGAGAGAAATGGTAATTCCATTCCGACTTTTTTCGATCGAAGCAATTATTAGATCATGACACAATCTCTTTACACAGTAATACTGTAGGTTGGTGATCAATTGATCAAGGGAGTTGACCATATTGCGATCACAGTTTCAGACATGGGGAAATCTGTGGAATTCTACACAAAGATCCTCGGACTTGAAGAGGTTATGAGACTCAAATCGAAGATTCCTGGCATCAAGGAGATTGCTTTTCTCAAATCGCAAAACACAATGCTTGAGCTTCTTGCCATAGAAAAACCAGAAAAGCATGCACAGGAGGATTTGATGAAGGTGGGCGTGAAGCATCTCTGCTTCGGTGTCGAGGATATCGCAAAGGAGGTCGAGAGGATCAAGAGTTTGGGCATAAAAATGGTGGAAGAACGCCACGTATTGAATGCGGAACACCTAGAAACGATTTCTAGCAAGCTAAAGAATGTTGACATAAGAAGGGGGCTGGAAAGAGCGGTCTTTGCCGATCCTGATGGTATCCTAATAGAAGTCGCTGAGTGGAAGTAGAAAGCAAAGCGGAAAACAAGAAAAATCGAGAGTAGCCCCGGGCAGATTCGAACTGCCGTCGCCGGCTCCAAAGGCCGGCATGATTGGCCACTACACCACGGGGCTGTTTTTCAGCGGCGATATAATTTCATCTATATAACAGTCCTTCTTCTCCTATCATATATTTTCTTAATTATGAATCCGAATCGCATGACTAGCGAGTCATCTTTTCCATTAGAGAAATGGCAAATGGATCACCCATTAATTCCAGCAACGGAGAATTTAACCAATGATTTCGCCTATGAGATGCGTTGGAGCCGAGTCGATTATCTTAACTTTGACGAAACTCCCGACTTCCACCACTTCCTTGATTACCACCGGTGCGTAAGAAATCGTTCTTCCGATCCGTGTATCATGCTTTCCCTTTTCTGTGATCAAGATCTCTTCGATTGCGCCTTCTTTTGCTTTGTAAATCTCCTTACTAATCTGGAATCTTAGCTTTGTAAATTCTCTTGATCTTTCTTTCGATATCCATGAAGGAATCTGATCGCTTGCACTTGCAGCTGGAGTTCCCGGTCTAGGTGAAAACCGTGTAACGTTGAGAATATTTGGCCTGATCTCTTTTATCAATTGAACTGTCATTTTGTGGTCGATCTCATTTTCACCAGGAAAACCAGTTATGACATCTGTCGAAAGAGTGAGATCAGGAAAAGAATTTCTGAATAGTTGCACCTGCGATCTGAATTGCTCAACAGTGTATCTGCGGCCCATGAGCTTGAGAATTCTCTCGCTGCCACTCTGAACCGGCAAATGAAGGAACTTGTAGACCTTGTCGCTTTGCCATGAGTCAATCAGATCATTTACGATTTTCTGAAGACTCTCAGGATTCATCATTCCTATTCTGATCCTAAATTTACCAGGAATTTGAACGATAGACGAAATCAAATCGCTCAAAGTGCAGCCGATATCAAAACCATACGACGCTGTATCTTGCGCCGTCAAAAGAAGTTCTCTGGCCCCACTTTCTATCGATCGCCTCGCCTTCTCGACAATTCGATCGGGCACATAACTCTTTAATGTCCCCCGTGCAAGTCTGGTGATGCAGTATGTGCACGAACCCAGGCAGCCTTGAGATATCGGGATAATAGCGGTTGTCCTCCGATCATGAATGATTTCCTGGCTTGAAATTCGACCGTAGTTTTCAGCGATAACTTCTTGAAACGAGTCATACTCCTGTGGTGGCAGAATCGTGACGTCGGGCGCAACCTTCCTTATGATTTCTGGTTGAACTGCAGCCATACATCCAGACACAATGAGATTCTTATCCAAACGATGCAACTCTCTCAGGCGCTTCAGAATTTTCGTTTGCGTAGACTGGATGACAGTACATGTATTCAGGATAACGAGCTCTGCCTCATCTGCAGAACTGACAGGCTGATGACCGAGCGCTCTCAGCCTTTCAGAAAGCTCGATTCCTTCGCCTTGGTTCATCGTGCAACCGTATGTTTCAACGAAGAACTTCACGATTGAATCAATCATGTTCAGGTATATTATCTTATGGAGAATCCTGATTGCTCAAAGATCCTTTCTCCTCAATGATCATGTAAATAGCTCTCTCGGGCACGAGATCACTTTTTCTACATTAAACTCCATTAATTGAGATTCTAATAAAGCATTTTTACTCGAAATATCAATGTGTTTCATGACTCGTACTTCAAGTAAACTGTATCTAAGGAGCATAGTACTCATTTCACAATCGATTAATACACCCTGAAGGAAGCACCGCGAAATATCCGAAAGGTGAAAGAATGTCTAGACCAGAGTTCACCTCTCTAGAAAGGTTCTATGATAAGGTTGCCTATCAGTTCATTGAAAAATGCACACTTTGTGGGGACTGTGTGAGATGCTGTCCATTAATTTCTCAGACCCCATTAAAGGATGAAATCCCTAAAGAAATTATCAAGAAGATTATAGATTTTCTGAAAGACGGAACCTATTCAACGGAAGTATTCCTCAAAGTGTTCAGTTGCGCAAGCTGTGGGAAGTGTTCAAGATCTTGTCCCGAAGGACTCGATACTTTAATGGCGTTTGAGGCAATAAAACTCAGACTGGCTAAAGAAGGAAATATACCTGAAGCAGTTAAATACATCAAAGAATCCCTTGGCATATGGAGGATTCTTTCAGCCATTCAAATAAGACCTTCTGAGAGAAGATGGTTGAATGAGGTGCCTTACCGCCCAGAAAAAGTGGAAAATGTGGTCTTTCTGGGGTGTACCCTTCCCGCCTTTCCTCACACCGTATTCGCTCTTTTGGATGTCTTTGAGAGGACAGGGGTCGAATTCATAGCGTTGGGGGGAGGAGAATTATGTTGCGGTTTCCCCTATGGTCCTGCCACTGGACAGGTTCAAGAAGCCGAAAAGAAGGCCAGGGAACTTGTCGCTAGTGTGAAGGCATTCTCTCCTAAGAGAGTCATACTTACCTGTGCCGGTTGTTACCGTATGTTCACTGAACTCTATCCGCGATTTCTTGATCTGGATTTTGAGATACAATATTATGCTCAGTTCCTGTATGAAAGAATAAATAACATACGCATAAGCCGACCTCTGGATAAGAAAGTGATCCTACACGAGTCTTGCATGAGTCAGCGCACCAGGGTGAACGAATGGGAAATGAAACTCGTGAGAAAGATTCCTCATTTAGAAGTAACAAAGGGGAGAAACATCTGTTGTGGAGGAACACCAAGACTGACCTTCCCGCAGATGGCCCAGAAGATGGCAGATATCTTCAGAGAAACACTTACAAAAGAGGCTATGGAAGCCAGAGTCGATTATTTGGTGAACATCTGTCAGCTCTGTAGGATGGCCATTTATCCATACATGAGCGAATTTTCATTTTTCCTGAAAGATCTTCCAACCCTGATCAACGAGTCCATGGGAGGGAAAGAATATCAAAATAAATGGGAAAGTTATTGGAAATGTAAAAATATTGACGAGATAATAGAAAAATCCAGAGAGAATTTTGAAGAAAATGGTTTAACAGAGACAGAAATAAGGAGAGTACTACCTTTTATTTTCACTTTTTATGATTAATGCCACAGGACCTCTCAAGAGAGAAAAAGCGCGGGGAGGGGGATTTGAACCCCCGAGTCCTTTCGGACAATGGATGTTTGCCCTTTCGACCTCGAGATAGCAATCCATCGCCTTGCCGAGCTGGGCCATCCCCGCTTTAGGCCTCAAAAGAAGTTTGACTCTAATAATTCTTTTGCCGCGATGATTGAGGCGACCTCTAGCCAATGGAAATGGGGAATGAAACTCAAGTTTCTTGTAATTGCAGAAGATGAAGCACAATACTGTTCAAAGTTGCACATTTAATATTTCTTTTTTTTTAAGAAAAATGAGATTGTTTTAGGATAGAAACACTCAAATACTTCCTCTGGTGATTAAAAGAATTGGACGCAACGAGTCAGGTGGCGTCCCGAAATGCATATATACGGCCTCGATATTAGAGGGGGCTACGCTTATCCACAGCAAGCGAATCGACGCTGAGGAGGTCGAAAGACCATCTGTGAGGCTGTCGAATCCAGGGCTGTGAACACTCATGGGGGACCGAGATCCCCGTCGTTTGCACGTGAACTCTCGGTTCCGACGTTCGATGTACGGCAATCAATGAGATTGCCATTGGTGAAACTTGGAGATCCTGCCAATTTCCTTTAATCCTTAGCGGCAGTTAGTAATTGCCGAATGGATCGATTCCGGTTGATCCTGCCGGCGGCCACCGCTATTGGAATTCGATTAAGACATGCGAGTCGAGAGTCTTCGGGACTCGGCGGACCGCTCAGTAACACGTGGATAACATACCCTTGGGAGGGGGATAACCTCGGGAAACTGAGACTAATACCCCATAGGTCCAGAATGCTGGAATGCTTCTGGGCTGAAAGCTCCGGCGCCCAAGGATTGGTCTACGGCCTATCAGGCTGTAGTGGGTGTAACGGACCCACTAACCTATGACGGGTATGGGCCTTGAGAGAGGGAGCCCAGAGATGGACTCTGAGACATGAGTCCAGGCCCTACGGGGTGCAGCAGTCGCGAAAACTTCACAATGGGAGCAATCCCGATGAGGGAATTCCAAGTGCCAACACATTGTGTTGGCTGTTCTCCTGTCTAAAAAGCAGGAGAAGTAAGGGCCGGGTAAGACGGGTGCCAGCCGCCGCGGTAATACCCGCGGCCCGAGTGGTGGTCGATATTATTGAGCCTAAAACGTCCGTAGCCGGTCTCGTAAATCCCTGGGTAAATCGGCCAGCTTAACTGTCCGAATTCCGGGGAGACTGCGAGACTTGGGACCGGGAGAGGTCAGAGGTACTTCCGGGGTAGGGGTAAAATCCTGTAATCCTGGAAGGACCACCGGTGGCGAAGGCGTCTGACTAGAACGGATCCGACGGTGAGGGACGAAGCCCTGGGGCGCAAACGGGATTAGATACCCCGGTAGTCCAGGGTGTAAACGCTGCGGGCTTGGTGTTGGGGGTCCTTTGAGGGCGCCCAGTGCCGGAGAGAAGTTGTTAAGCCTGCTGCTTGGGGAGTACGTCCGCAAGGATGAAACTTAAAGGAATTGGCGGGGGAGCACCGCAACGGGAGGAGCGTGCGGTTCAATTGGATTCAACGCCGGACAACTCACCAGGGGCGACGGTTACATGAAGGCCAGGCTGATGACCTTGCCAGATTTTCCGAGAGGTGGTGCATGGCCGTCGTCAGTTCGTACCGTAAGGCGTTCTCTTAAGTGAGATAACGAACGAGACCCTCGCCATTAGTTGCTAACGCCTTCTCCGGAAGGCGTGCACACTAATGGGACCGCTGGTGCTAAACCAGAGGAAGGAGAGGTCAACGGTAGGTCCGTATGCCCCGAATCCCCTGGGCTACACGCGCGCTACAAAGGACGGGACAATGGGTTCCAACACCGAGAGGTGAAGGCAATCCCGAAACCCGTTCGTAGTTCGGACTGAGGGCTGTAACTCGCCCTCACGAAGCTGGATTCCGTAGTAATCGCGGGTCAACATCCCGCGGTGAATATGCCCCTGCTCCTTGCACACACCGCCCGTCAAGCCACCCGAGTTGGGTCTCAGTAAGGATCTCTCATTTTGGGAGGTTCGAACTGAGATTCAGCAAGGAGGGCTAAGTCGTAACAAGGTATCTGTAGGGGAACCTGCAGATGGATCACCTCCTACGCAAGGGGGGCAGCAAAGCCCCCCACCAATTCCTAGCAGGATCCCAAGCACCATAAATACATCGAACGTCGACATGATTCTTTTATTGATGTGGCGAAAGATCGTCATATAGAAACTTGGCTTCGTTTTTTTTTGGTAAAATTGGGGTATTGACAGCAGCGATAGGTCGATTTGAGGTCTTATTAAAATCTCGAAATAGACGCGATAAATGAAGACTGCCTTATGGAGTTCCTTCAATATCTGTCGACATGGATTTTAGATAAGATTTCGCTGGCTCAATTTCGCTAACTACACCATGCCGAATCCAAAATTCCTGAAGATGAGAATATAGGAAATGATGAAACCAATAATTGTACCACTGTTAAGAAAAGGCAGCCCCGCCTGCGGTTTTCCTTTCTCAGTGAGGAAAACAAGTGATAGAAAGCCACAGAATGCACCAATCATAGAACCGATCGAGACAAGAAGATTAGCGTTCGTGATTGTTCCTACCTGTGCTGGTAAAAAAACGAAGGATGAAACAATTAGGATGCCTGGAATAACGGCATCCCCAACACCCATGAAAAGAGCTTCGCGTTCAGATCCTTCAGATGTAGTTGAACTCTTTTTCAACGATGATAAAGAAAAGTCACCTCGTTTCGGCATGATAAAAACTGCGGGCATGTCCAACGCGATGACGGTTTCTGCCAGAGTGATCATGTGTTTTGTTCCGTAAACGGCAAAGGCATCATAAATTGCCAGAAAAACAAGAAGGAAAATTGACGGAAGTATGCCAAGTGACATTCCCAGCATCGCAGTCATACCACAACCCATGAGAAATGCGGCTGCATTGAGGATATACCATTCTGGTCGTACAATAAGCAATCCAATTATCACTCCGGCTATAATAATTGAAAATAAGAATGAAATATCGAGGTCATCAAAGATTTGATAGAATACTGGAAGGAATACGGCGGCAATTGTAATGAATATGGCACCCATGAAAATTCCTTTCATCAGCTTCCTCTTGCGAAATTTGATTAAAATCAGTAAAAATACAGTCATTGCGAAGAGAATTATTACATATATAATCGGATTACTCAGATTATTGGGATCTCTGAAAGCTCTGTATTCAGCAGGGAATAGAGGTACGATCAAGAGTGCGATAATTTGCATTGATAAAAAGATAATAGCCATTGCGATAGGCGCTGATTTTTCTTTCATCTGTTCGTTAATTGCCTGATGATTATGCTATATTTTTCGGTAAAAACATGGAAATCAATAATCCACAAGTGCTCTCAGCAAACAAAGTTTGATAACTCATCAAGAATTTTCTGGATCATCATAGCTTTGGCGCTTGTTGAACAGGGGTTCATAATCTTCTTAAACTATCCCTGTCACAGCTCTATTCCTGGTATGTACGAATATGACTAATTAACAAGAACTAGGATGAATCGACAAATTGAATCGATAAATCAGGATGAAAAGAGAATGATTGAATCACCAATCAGCTAGCATCCCAGTGCTCTAACGATCATCGATTCGATTCCATGAAAACTGAGGCGAATGCCACATTTCCAGCGACCTTGTTAATTTTCACTTTTGTTCTTGTTCCTTTAACTGTCCCAGGAACATAGATGATATATTCATTAAGTCTGGCAATCCCGTCGCCCTTCCTGCCTACGTCCTCAATCAGCACCTCGTAAATCTCTCCTTCCTTCAAAGTCAACTTTTCATCGACTTTCGTAACCTTCTTAACATTGACCGGTCTGTGAGCGCCGCAGGCTTCGCACTCAAGAAGGAGAATGCGCCCTTCTTTTACGATATGAGTATCCGGCCTTCCACATTCCGAACACAGCACGAAGGTTTCTGTATAATCGCGGATTCTATCGGAGATCTGGTTCTCTGCTAACTTAGCTTTGAATACCGCTCTCGTTCCCTCAATGTAACCAGGGGCACCAAGCTCCCTGAGAAGATACTGCAAAAGATGAGTCGGTTCTCTACGAAGCGCATCGGCGATATCAGCGAAATTTCTGATCATCGTTGTCTTTCCTTCCTGAAATACATCCGGTTCCGGAACTGAAAATCGCTCATGTTTTTCGATCTTCTCTGGCAATTTTTGCTTTGCTCTTTCGAGAAGAGCCAAATACTCATCATCAGACATACTATCGAGCCTCCAAACGGCTTCAATGATATAAACTTTGCCGGAAGAAACGCTCGCTGGAATCACCTGTCCGAGCCATTAAACGATCTTATTTCAATGTAATTCTTCAGGCATACTTTCTTTTCAGCGCGGCTTTGACCAACCCTAGATGAAGTGGTGAAGGTTTTCTAGGCCTTGATTTGAATTCCGGGTGGAATTGTGATGCGATGAAGAAATGATGACCCTGAAATTCAGCCACTTCCATTCTTTTTCCGTCGATCGATTTGCCTGTAAATTTCCATCCACAGCTCTCCAATCTGTCAATGTATTTTGGATTGACCTCGTACCTGTGCCGATGCCTTTCCATAATGAGCGTCTTTCCGTACAGTTCAAAAGCTTTTGATCCTTCCTGCAGGACAACTGGCTGAGCACCCAACCGCATTGTCGCTCCTTTCCTCTTAATATCCCGTTGTTCTGGTAGCAAATCGACAACGGGATCACATGTCTCTGGGTCGAATTCTGTGCTGTGTGCCTTTTCAATGCCGAGCACATTCCTTGCGATCTCAATTGTTGCAATCTGGAAACCGAGGCAAACGCCTAAGAAAGGAATGTTATTCTCGCGCGCATATCTTGCGGCAATCATTTTGCCGATTATCCCTCTACTTCCAAATCCACCGGGAATGAGAATACCATCTGCCTGGGTCAATTCTACTGGAATACCAGATTCCTCAATTTTTTCAGAGTCTATAAAGACGAGGTTGACCCTTGTATCAGTTTCGGCCCCTGCATGATGGAAAGCCTCAATATGACTCATGTAAGAATCAGCAAGATGCGTGTACTTCCCAACACATGCAATTGTAATCGTCTTCGAAGGATTCAACACCTTCTGAAGGAATTCCTTCCAATCGGACAGATCCTCTGATCTCGGCTCGAGTTTTAATCTTTTGAGAAGGAAATCAGTAAGTCCCTGTTCTTCTAGGATTAGCGGAACCTCGTAAATTGACCTCGCATCGGGTGCCGAAATGACGGCTTCAAGTGGAACGTCGCAAAAAAGGGAGATCTTTCTCTTAATTGAGTATTCGAGTGGCTGTGTTGACCTCGCAACAATGACATCCGGTTGAATACCAATAGACCGCAATTCTTTTACTGAATGTTGTGTTGGCTTGGTCTTTTGCTCTCCGACCGTGCCCAGGACGGGGACAAGTGTGGTATGCACGAAGAGACAGTTTTCCCCACGTCCCAGTTCTGTGTTCATTTGCCTGACCGCTTCCAAAAAAGGCATTGATTCAATGTCACCGACCGTACCACCTAATTCCACAACGCAAATATCTGCATCAGTCGACTCGGCCACACTTCTGATCTGTGTCTTGATTTCATTCGTGATATGCGGAATAATCTGAACAGTTTTTCCGAGATATTCCCCCATTCTCTCCTTATCGATCACTGCTCTGTAAACTTTGCCAGTCGTGATATTATGATCGCTTGTCAGATCAATATCAAGAAATCTCTCATAATTGCCGAGATCGAGATCGACCTCCCCTCCATCTTCAAGAACAAATACCTCGCCGTGTTCGAACGGATTCATTGTTCCTGCATCAATGTTCAGATAGGGATCGATCTTTATTGCCGTGACATTCAGTCCTCGTGATTTCAAAAGGCGGCCGATGGAAGAGGCGGTAATTCCTTTTCCTAGACCAGACAGGACACCACCGGTGACAAAGATGTACTTCATTTTCTCGACGGGATTGGTCGATACCGTTACAATAATAATAATTTTTGCCCTGTCCTGGATTTTTCGGGCCAAGATTCCCTCCGGGAAAATACTATATGAGCTGTATTGAAGAATCGATTAATAAGAGAGACTAAATTCAAGATCATTATTTCCTCGTGAATTGTGTTGAGTCGGCAGGTGAGCATACATGAAGTTCCTCGTCATATCTGATATTCATGGTCGTGAACGCGTCATTAGCTGGGTAAATAGGCTTACAGAAGAGAGAAAGGCAGATGGAATCATCGTTCTCGGAGACATCACGCAATTCGGGCCAGCCGATTGGGCAGGACATTTTCTGAGTTCACTGAGATCGCCAACCTACGCGATTCCAGGCAATTGTGATCCGCATGAGGTAATCCAATGGATTGACCGATCGGCCATTCTTTTGCATGCAAAGAAAGTCAGACTGGGAAACGAAATCTTAGTAGGATTCGGGGGATCTAATCCGACAATTTTCCACACACCTTTTGAATTACAAGAAGAGGAGATCGAAGAGGAATTGAGGAAGATTTCAGAAAAAGGTATGATTTTGGTGACTCACACGCCGCCATATGGAATTAACGATATGGTTCCATCCGGTAGACACGTTGGAAGCACCGCGATTAAGAAAATCGTCGAAGAATTTGAGCCGAAGGTTGTTCTCTCAGGTCACGTCCACGAAGCTTGGGGAATTGAAAGAATTAACAGTACATTATATGTCAATCCAGGTGCGGCAAAGGATTCCCGGGCAGCATTGCTGATCCTTGATGATGAGCCTAAAGCGGAACTAATTGCATTGTCTCTTTGAAAAGACTCTGAATCAATAAGTTTCGACTTCAAAATGTCACCTGTAAAAATAATTTGAGAACTAGAAAATCAAGCCGCTGGACAGGACATATATGATTAATTCGATACTCAGTCTGCCGATAATTGAAGAAGTTTAGTGGTTTTCCGTTTAAAACAGCTTGAGGATCCAATGTATTGTGCCACGAGTCCTAAACTGATGGACAATCCCGATGCCAGTTAATGGAAAAGTGTTGATCGTATGAAATCTTTGAAACGACAAGTTAACAATCCAAATTTTTCAAGCACGCTTTTCAAGCGTTAAAGACTAGTTATTTATATCATGAGCTCAAATAAACACAAATAACCTCGAAAAATCGCAAAAAAAGAATTTGTTGAATCGAGGTTGGAGAACGCGATCGAATTATATATTCGATCGTTCCATAATGTACAAGGGTGTTTAGAATGTCTAAGGAGGAAATTTTGAAACTACTGAACCAGGCTCTTGAATTGGAGCACGGTGCCTATGTGCAGTATCTCAGTCATGCGGAAGTGGTTGACGGGATTAATGCGGAGCCGATAATTGAACGACTCAAGGAGATAGCCAACGATGAGAAAGCCCATCAAGAAAAATTCAGAACCCTGATAGGATTACTCGGTGGCGTCCCAAGCATGGGTACTGCGGAAACACATCCTGCAAAGGACATCAAGGGAATACTAGAACAGAACCTCAAAGATGAAAAAATGGCTGTTGATACATACAGGGCGATTCTCGAGAAACTCAAGAAAGAGAAGATTAAATACTACGATTATCTGCTTGAACATGATATCCGTCACATTTTGATGGAAGAGCAGCAACACATTACGGAATTGGAGCTATTGCTTGGAACACAAGGTAGCAGCTATTAGTCTGAGTCCTATTTTTTTATCATTTTATATTTTTGTTTTATTGATCTTGTACATACATGAGTGATCTGAAGACTGAAACGATCGGAAACCCACGGGAAATCTCATCTTGGAGATTGAAGGCTATTTGAAGATTTTGTCTCCGGAGAAGAATCAATTCTGCTATCGAATCCCTTCGTTTTTTTATAAACCTGTTGACTTCCCCACTGATTATTGTTTAGATCATGATTGTGAGGATCTTGTTGTTTGGCCTTTTGAAAAAACTCAATTTTTCACAGGAAATTAAATTAAGTCAGGATTATGACGAGACCTAATTCGACGCTGAACAGAAAAACAAGAACTAAGGCTGTTTTTATGATTTCAAGGAATTTGATCTCATAAGGATTTATTGGCTTTTCGTTTTGGTTCATCCTACCGCCTCTCGTACAAACCGTCGCATATATCTTTTCAAATGTTTCATGAATGATACCTTGCTGTAGGTTCCCGCGGAAGAGCATTCCTATTTTTAAATTTTTTTATTAACTATCCCGAAACGTATTAATTCCAAGTGACATTCCTCTTCAATTTATGGGAGTATCGGGCGTCGCTAATTTCATATCTTAAAATGTCCAAATTACGTCTGCAGCTTTGAATTCAAAAAACATTTGGATAAACCAAGATAACGAGAGATTGAAATGAAGAATGTACTCTATTTTAGTTAAAAGCATTTTCATAACAGAACGAATTGATTTGTTAAAGTTCTTTATTATCATGGCTATTAAATGAGTCAAATCGGCGAGAGAATTCCTGTTTTTTTATTGCAAGCTAGAGTGGATTTTGACTGTTTTTGTGCGCCGAAAATTCGATCATTCAAACTTGTTATCCATAGTCTGTTGTTCTTCTCTCAAAAGTTTTTTCTAATTCTTATGATATTTCTATCTTGGGGAGTCCCCGTGGACCTTCTCCAACTTCCCCACCGTTTTATCTTTTTCTTCGGGGACTCCTCACCATGCTTTTCTATCATCTGCGTTGGGAATACGCCAAATCTGCACTGTGAGGAAAGAAAGGAATGTCAAAACTCCAGATTATTGTCTGAAAACTGATGAGCAGACTAAGACTGCCATGCAATTTATGACTCGCGTGATGCGCATCCTTCAATAAGAAAAATCATATGGACTAATTCAAGCTGGACAATGATTTTTAACATGCCTGCGCATAAAAATTCATGTAAGGTCCTTTTGAGGTCAATCCAGAACTCGACCTAATAGGCTATTCGTCAATCACATCACTTTTTGAAAAACGCTTTCCCATTAAATTTCTGAGTATCCTTTCCGTCTGCGTGAATATCGGTACGCCTCGACGCCATAAAGCCAATTTGAACGTTTCGTAAATTTCTTCCTTGGTTGCACCAACTTTTCTCACTTTCCCCCAGTACATTTGCTATCTGCACTTCATTTCTTTCTGCAAGCGCAATAGCAAGCGCCATCAGCTGCTTATATTTCTGTGAAATAACGCCTTCAGTTCAAACATTTTGATGCAGATCTGCAAGAATTCTTTCCAAATTTCCCTGGAGTTTCTCATTAATTCTTGCCGCTGCCGCCGCAGCGCGGGGAACAAATCTTCCCTCGCTTTTTCTTTTTTCTTCAAGATTCCCTTTCTCGTCTTCATACATGCTACCTGGCTCCTGCTGCAGCATTGAATATCAACTGATATGATAAATTGCCTCTTTTTGATTCGAATCTTAAAAAAATCATTGAACTCCTGAACAATTGCTTCGCTGTAATCATGTGAGATTCCTAATTGATGCTGCTGACCTCCGATATACTCATGAGTTCAGCAAGAATTTTGAAGTCTCGCTCCAGATCTTTTTCAAGAGATGCCCCTTTTTCAACAATGATCCTCACTTTTTGCGCATAATAATCATTTGTCGTCTTCCCACTCCAATCCCCCATGATTTTCACGCCCAAATTATGAAGTGAGATCATGCCAAACACGACCGCCAGATCATAAAGAAATTCTACCATGAGCCACTCGTTAAACTCGCAGTTTTTTTGGATATCATGAGGATAGTTCATCCACAATGAGCTGATCTTGTGTGCAAGAGCATGTGCCCTGCACTTATCATCGGCGGTTAAGAAAATAACATCTAGCTTTTGATCATCACAATGGTTCGCTAGAGCTTTTACGATCTCAACATCCCTTTTTTCCCTGTCCTCGAAGAATTCACCGCCTACAATGTCAAAGCATGTATAGAGCTCCCTAAGAATCTTCAATTCCGTTTGCGCATTGAGCGCTTTGCGACCGGACTTATAACAGCAATTGAAGAATGACCGCATGAGTTTTTGATTGTCGATAGCCCTACCAATTTCCTCAATTTCTTTTTGAGAGTATTTTCTGCCGATCCTTGTGGAAATCTCTGAATGCACCAACATCGGCACCAGAATTTGGACATTTTTTGATTTACTTCTGTCATCCAAACGTCGAAAATTGCGGTGAAACCGAAGTCTGCTAAGTAACCTTTTGTACGCGATGTTCGTATCGAGCCCTATGCATTTAAGTCGAGGATACTTCAGAGGGTCACTCATCCTTCTCTCAATCTCTTCGAGCTCAAACAGCAAATCCTCAAGATTCAATGGCGCGTGCAGTGATCCCTGAAAAACCTCTTTCAGATCTGAATAATCTGGTATTTCCTCCCTAAGGGCTTCATTTGACAATTTGCCACGCATTTTCGAGGTTGCCTCATCGAAGTCTTTCTTGTTTACCACGCCCTCTATCTTTTTCTTGCGAAGATCAAGTTTCAATAAGTCTAAACCCAGAAAATCCGAATGAACTACAAATCTATCAATTTCTTGTAAAAGCGCGTTGTTCATAACAGCCATCAGAAAATCTTTGCTCGCAACCGCATCCATCACTTGACCTCCGAGATGATTTCGTGAAGATGTTGCGTTGATATGGGAATGAGAAGATAGGGTCTTTTCGCGTTGAAAAGGGAATCCATATATAAATAAAAAATGTGATCAAATATCTCTTTACTCCATCCAGCGAAGACCGATCCAAGCACGACAATCTTTCTACCTGGAGTCACGTCTAGCGCGATCTTATCTCCTCTTTCTTTATGCTCTGTAGCGATTTTCCTTACCTTTTCAGAAACTTCTCTTATCTCGTCGCCTTTGATGACCTCGATCGACATCGTAGGAATTAGGCCATATCCCCTTATCAAAACTGCCAGCATTTTTTCCAAGATGCTAGCTTCTTCACTTTCTTCTTGCGTCGTCAGGATATAAACGGTTTCTGGAATAAATCCATACTTTCGGATCATGGCCCAGACGGAATTAAATCCGCCCCAGACGCTTCGACCAGTCATCATAATCAACACATTCATAGCAGCACCATAGCTTCAAATTATTATTCATGAATGACCTTCACCGAAGAACTGCTTTTCGGATGACTTCCTGGGATTCTTGAGGGGTCTGTATCGTATTGACCATGTAGACTTCCGATTGTTCGAGCAGTTTTTTGAAGAAATTCGTCCGAATGCTCATTTTTCTTTTATCGCGCACGAGCTGGTGAGGATTACACAAATCGTTGGAAAGCAGATAATCAAGTGCCTCCTCCGGGGTGAGTTCTTTGATAATTGTGGGATCGTTCTTGTCCCTTTTCAGCAACACAATAGAGTAAATCGAGGTCATCGGAACGACTCCGCCATCCCCGACGACCCAACGGACATTGACGATAGCCCGCCCCCTGTCATCAAATTTCGATCTTTCAATGAGGGGTTGATACTCCGTCCAAACTTGCCCGATATCCGCCTCAGCGTAGCAGTTCTTCTCAGAGCCAAAAGCAAGTGGCCTCTTTGTTGATAGTCTAACAAAATACCAATCATCGGTTACGAGGCGGGCCTCTGGTAACCTCAGAAGTCCCCACGAGTGAGTTGTCTTTCCCGTTTTTGATGGTGCTATGATTGAAACACCCCGCCCTTTGATATCAATCGCGGCACCATGCACGTGATAAATTCTGTGCTGATCTTCTAACAAATCGCCTGCCACGGCAAGCGTGATGCTCTTAATCCATCCGTAATACTGGATGTTGAAAAGAAATGCTGTTTTTGTCATCGGATCATATTTCACAAGAGGCTTTCCGCTTTTTTCTTCCAGAACGATGATACGACCGTGTGATCGAATGTTTTCACTCATCGTGTAGAAATTGTCTTCCCACCTGTCTTTCACATATTCCAGATCTGTAAGAAGCTTCATGCAGCAACCGTAAACTTCTGCTTTCCTCGTGTACAAGAATCTATCTTGATATTGCTCGTAAAGTCTATCTTTTTCTTCGGGAGATATCATCTCGATCTCATAGATCATTTCCTCACCATGAATCAATATGACAGTTTCACATAGAGAATTCACATATAGAATATTAATCTTCCAGGTGAATCTCTTGCAAGTCCCCTCATGGCATAGAAAAGACTCTTATTAGCTAAATAGAATAAGAGAAGAGGGTAGTGAGCAATTGGCTCGTTATCAGTGGCGATAGCTTTCAAATTGTCTTTTGGACCATGATTTTATTTTTCTCAAAGCTATTTACCGAATGACCTCAGCCCAATTAATATATATCGCGTAGTCGCGCTGGCGAACTGGATAAAATTAACTCCTAGAACGACGGCATCAATCAGCTGGTCGAGACAAACAGCGCCGTCAGCCGCTTGATGACCCACATACTGGTGGCTCTGGCGGAATTCGAGCGCGAGCTCATCAGGGAAAGGGTAATGGACGGGCTGAAGAAGGCAAAGAAGGAGGGGAAAAGATTGGGAAGGCCAAAGACATCGGTCGATGTGAAAAAAATCCTCGAACTTCGTTTAAAAGGATTGAGTTATAGGCAAATCGCGAAGGAATTGAAGGTCTCGCATACGACCGTCTCAAGGATCCTCAATGAAGATTGCGAGTCCTGCCGCATCGATGCGGGCGAGGGCAAGAACAAGTGTAACAAAAGGAGAGGGGCCTAGAGTATTAAAATAAAGGGGAGAAAACCGATAGGACGAAAAAGAGTTCTTTTTCTGGCAATCAAGCCAAGCTTGTTTAGATCGTCCTAAACTCTCGCAAACTTTCCGGTTCAACGGAGCATTAGCGCGGTTCGACAGGTTAATAGTGGTAGACCCATTTCTTATCCTCTAGAAGGCCTTGTCTGATTAGGAAACGCATAACCGCGGAAATATGCCAACATGGCCAGTTTTTCATTATCAAAACAGATAATCATTTCAAAACATATTTATTTCGCGATTCGTGGTGATCAAATAGTCTTGCATATTCCAGAGGAGGCGAATGACGAGGATCCTCTATGTGGATGACGAGCCAGGCATGCTCGAAATAGTCAAGACTTTTTTGGAGGGGACCGGCGATTGCACCGTCGAAACCGTTTTGTCCGCGGAGGACGCTCTTCGAATAATTCAGGAAAAGGAGTTCGACGTCGTCGTCTCCGACTACGTGATGCCAGGAATGACCGGCATCGATTTACTTAAAACGCTGAGACAAAAGGGTGACGATACGCCCTTCATCGTTTTCACAGGACGGGGAAGGGAAGAAGTCGTCATAGAAGCGCTCAACAGTGGTGCAGATTTTTACCTTAAGAAAGGCGGTGATCTAAGGTCACAGCTCGCCGAATTGCGTAATCTAATCAATTTTTCAAGGGAAAAGGGGCGGGCGGTGCGCGCTCTCAGAGAGAGCGAGAAAAAGTTCCGCAACCTTGTCGAACTTGCAAAGGACGGCATCGTCGTCGTTCAGGACGCGAAGATCAAGTACCTCAATGCCCAAATGGCCAATATGGTCGGTTATACCATCGAGGAGGTCTTTGCGACCGACCCGCGGAAATTGATTCCCCCAGAAGAACTCCCCAAGCTAATCGATTTCTATAGTCGGTTTGGTTCCAGTGAAAAAATCCCTTCGGAGTTCGAAACGGTCATCCTCCATAAGAGCGGAAAAAAGGTGCCAGTCGTGGTCAGCGCCGCAAGGATTGATTACGAAGAAAGACCGGCGGAATTCTTCATCGTTCGGGACATCACAGACCGCAAGAAATCTGAAGAGATGCACGCGAGGGTATTTTCACTCTTGGAAGCCGTGTTCGAGTCGACGAACGACGGGTTTCTTGTCGTAGACAGGCAGGGGCGTACGATCAAGTTCAACCGGAGATTCTTGGAACTCTGGAAAATTCCTGACTCATATGCTTCAATGATCGCCGATGAGCGGCTGGAACTCATCAAAGACCAGCTTAAAGATCCAGAAGGATTTGCCACGAAAGTGAAGTCCTTGCTGTACAGGAATCCCGCTGCCGAGACCTTCGATATTCTGGAATTCAAAGACGGCAGGGTCTTCGAGCGCTACTCGCGGCCCTTGATGATAGGCGACGAAATAGCTGGGCGTATATGGAGTTTCAGGGACGTAACCGGACGCAAGAAACTAGAAGAAGAAATTCATCGGTCAGCGGAGCTGTACCGTGCGATCTTCGAAAACACAGGGACCGCGACGATCCTAGTCGAGGAGGACATGACAATCGTTCTTGCAAATGAGGAATTCGAGAGACTTTCGGGATTTTCCAAGGAGGAGATCGAGGGCAAGATCAAGTGGACTCAGTTCGCGTCGGAAAAAGACAGACCGAGGATGATGGAGTACCACCGCTTGCGGGGGATTGATCCAAAAGCGGCACCCCGAAAATTCGAATTCAAGTTCGTCGACAGAAATGGAAAGGCGCACGACATCCTCTCGACGGTTGGCATGGTTCCCGGCACCAAATTGAGCGTCGCATCTTACAATGATATTTCTGAATTAAGAAAGGCCCAATCGCTGCTGCGAGAAGAAAAGGAAGAGCAGGAGCTGCTTCTCGACAGCATCGACACGATGGTTTGGTACGCAGCTGATCCCGAGACATACGGGAAAGTCAACAGGGCATTCGCAGATTTCCTCGGGCTCAAAAAAGAGGATTTGTGGGGAAAGAAACTATACGAAGTGCGTCCTCCGCGCGAGGCGGAGGAGTGCATTAGGTCGAATAGAGCGGCTTTCGAGAGCGGAAGGCCCGTCGAGACGTTTGAACAGTTGACGAACTTTAACGGAAGAAAAAGACTCCTCTGGGTCAAAAAAATACCAAAGCTCGGCCCCGACGGGAGGACGAATTACCTTGTTTGTAGCGCAAACGATATAACCGATCTCAAACTTGTTGAAAACGCCCTCCGGCTCGCGAACAGGAAGCTCTACATTCTCGGCAGTGTGATCAGGCATGACATCCTCAACCAGCTCACATTATTGGGAGGATATGCGGAGATGCTCAAAAACCACATAACCGATGAAAAGGGCGCAGGAATCCTTAATAAGATGCGGCACGCAAGCGAGCGCATAGAGCGAATTCTGAAATCACAGAGCGAATACGAGAAAATGGGAACGAAAGAGCCAGAATGGATCTATGTAGAGAAGATTCTCAAAAAGGCAGCCGAAGACATCGGTCTCGAGGGTATATCCCTCGAAGTGGATTTGGAAGGACTCGAAATACTTGCCGACCCCCTAGTCGGGAGGGTATTCTACAACCTGTTGCACAATTCGATCGTGCACGGGAAGAAGGTCAGCCTGATCCGGGTGTACGCTCGAATGATAGATAAGGGTATGGCGATCGTGTACGAAGACGACGGGATCGGCATACCCAAGAACCTCAAATCCGCCATTTTCGAATTGAGCGGGAGAGGAGCCCACGGGCTACATTTTGCTCGCGAGATCTTATCCCTCACAGACATGACGATCGAGGAGACGGGGGAGGAGGGAAAAGGCGCTCGGTTCGAGATCTTCGTCCCAGAAGGCAATTACAGATTTTTGAGCAAATGAAGGTTGTCTTGGATTCCCTTAGATAATGCCAGTCAAAATTGAATATTTCGTATCGATATGATATGTGTAATTTAGCTTGTATCTCTTCGTGATCAGTATTTTCGTCGGTATTATTGTAGAGGGTACACAGCCTACCGCCGATACCGAAAGACACCAGCAGGATCGTGAACTTCGGAATCTTCGGTCATAATCACTTTAACGGCACTTGCGTTCATTTCTGGTTCTATGAGATCAAAATCGTCTGTCACGGAAATGTGGAACGAAAAAGGGCACGCGAATAAGAAATTCGATTAAAAGGAGAGAACGATTTGGATGAGTTTGTAAGAACGGCATGACGCGAAGTGATGCGTAGGGTAATTACAGAGAGGGAAAACGGCAATCAGTATCATGCTATCACTAAATTCCACCAGCACGAGGCATTTCTTCGATTATTTTGGTCACCGAGGCAGGCTTTCGCAATTAGTATGATAAATCCAAATTTCACTCCATCTCAGTCCCCTTATTGAATGGAATTTTTTAAAAAGGACAACGAGGAAGAAGACTCAAAATGATCTCATTTCTTTTCGATTTGTCCCCTGGATCTACAATACAAATAAAAAATACGAAACCCTTGAATTTGAATCAGTAAATGGAAGTAAGAAGAGTCAAGTACGTTCGAAAAGTCAGGGAGAATACGCATGATCTTTACAAGCAAACGCGGGAAAAGAGCCGAGATCGCATATATCGATTATGGACAAAAATGATCAACCGGACTTTCCGTGAGTCAACTTGTGTTTTAGCAACGCGACTAGATCACTGAGAATCGCGCTCGCCGTTTCAAACTTGCCCGCCCCCCTTCCAACCACCGTAATCTCTCCCGCAAGGTCGGTTGAAAGTTGGATGATATTCAATGTGCCACCTATACTCAGAGGATGTCCAACAGGAACTAACCGCGGAGAAACTTCCAGACGCTTGCTGGAGATTTCTGCAATCAATCTGATGACCTTCCTTTCTTCCGCAGCAAGGGCTATTGCATCCTCCGTGATCCCGCTGATTCCCCTTCGCTTCACATCCTTGTATGTTTTGTCGAGGCCGAATATTGCATTCGCCAGGATCGCAGCTTTGCAGGCGCTGTCAACACCTTCGACATCGTATGTCGGATCTCTCTCAGCGATACCGATTTCCTGCGCCTCTTTCAACGCTTGAGCAAACGGCAATCCTTCCTCCCTCATGCGGTGCAGAATGAAATTACAGGTCCCGTTGAGAATGCCCCGGATGGAACTGATCCTCTCCCCCATTAAAAGCTCCCTCGAAAGATTGATCACTGGCGTCGCTCCACCAACTGTCGCCTCAAACCTCAGCTGTACCTGATTCTTTTCGGCAGTTCTGATAAGTTCTGAGAATTTGAGTGCCAGCGGGCCCTTGTTTGAAGTGACAACATCCTTACCTGATTCCATGGCTGTGAGAATGTTCGAATAGCCGGGTTCCCCGGTTAAAATGTTCGTTGGCGTGACTTCCACTAATACATCATAATCGAATTGACGAAGAATGTGATAAGACTCATCTTTCAGCTTGATCGTACCGACATTGCCTGTCATCTTTTTCCTACGTATAAGGACTTCTGGATCCAGGCCATTGCTTGAAAACTCGAGAGAAGATGAATCGAGAGCGCCGACGATTCTTACGCACTCGCCGAATCTTCTTTCAAACCAAGCAGCTCTCTCCTTAATGACTTCTGCCACACCCTGACCCACCGTTCCAAAACCAGCTATGAAAATGTCCATGTTAATCCTCCAGACTCCTAATTACGAGGAATCCGCGTTCCTGCGCTTTCATATTGAGCAATTCTTCGATCTTCTCCGAAGTCTCGCGTTTCCTCACTTTTCCAATGAGAAACGCTGCCTTTCCATTCGAAAGATGTGAAACTGAATAGCGGATATTGATCGATTCAAGGTCCTCCATCGACTCGATCTCTTTGACAATGTCATTCAATTCACCTGTACTGATATCACCAACGAGAAGATACTCGATTGAAATGGTCTCATAGATCGAGCCCAAACGAGCAACGTCTATTTCCCTTTCTTTCCAAGTTTCAAGAATTCTCTCAAGGATTTTCTCTGATTTGATCTCGAAAGTCACGTTCACAGTGATGTGCCCACCCACGACGACATCCCTGTGATGAACCACCCCCACGATGTTTCCTCCGTTAGCTGAAATCGGTTCAAGTGCAAGAACAAGCTGACCTGGGACATCCTTGAGACGAAGATCGACATTAACTTTCAATAGTAAACCTCCAATAGATTGGCATTTCGCGAGGTGTATCGCTGCGTGATACTATATAGCATTCTCTCTGGAAAATGTCTCATTTTTTAACCTTTTATTGAATTAATCTCTACATATGAAGAAAATATGTTCTCTGCGTAAAATCCAGTCTATAGATCCCAATTTTTCGCAATATCCAGTTTGTCTTGCACCATAGCTTTTCAAGAAGATTCTTGGTTAATCATATATACTTAGGAGATGAAACTCGACCCGGTTAAGAGTGATATCTTGAGAAATCCAAATCTAAAGAGGCGATCTATATCTACAATAATTTTAATCCCTTCGCCCCCATCGACGAGTAACAACAGTTAGTTTCTGAGTTATGAGAAAACAAATTATGATAAGCGCCGAGGGGGAGATTTGAACTCCCGAGGCGCATAGCGCCACGAGCTCCCCGTCAGATTGTCGACTCCAGGCTCGCGCCTTACCGGACTGGGCCACCTCGGCACTTGCCAGCTCCTTACCGCCTTTCAACATTTAAAATTTGCTTCTTGAAGGAATCTGAAAAAATATCTGAGATTTATCCCGTCACGATCATAACGCTAATCGGCGCTTCGGTGAAAATGCGATTCAGGATGTCTTTCTTGATGGCCCTTGAATTAATCGCATATACGAATAAATCAAATTCTCCCGATCTGACCCTGCTGACAATTTCGATCATGATATTTCCCTCGACAGGTTCTTCATTAACTTCAACGCCATACATTCTTCCAAGTCTCTTCAAATACAGAAGTTTGTCCTCGATCTCATGTCTCATGTCAAATGGCAAAATGATGTGCAATCCCGAATTAAGGTTAATCGCCACTCTGATAGAGAGATCAAGGCATTTTTCCGATTCCATTGAGCCGTCGAATAAAGTGAGAATCTTTCTGTATGGAAACAGACCTTTGCAGAGAAGTATCACTCGAACACCAGAAGAAGAAATTCGATTATCTGGCAACCTTTTCAGTTCCCTAAAGAATAGATCACTTGGCCGAATAGCAAGGCATGCCTCACTTTTCGATATTGCTGAATCGTGAAGGAACGATTGGATCGCATTGGATTTCTCGAGAATTATTGTCGTGCAGTCGGTGCCAGAATCTTTGAGACCATCGATTGCCTTCTGGGCAATCTTCTGATCCGTTGATGCCACGACCAGTTCTGATCCCGTATAATGAGCGAGATAACTCGCTTCGGAGAGCACGCTGGTGAGATCGTATTTATCCTCGATTATGGCGACAACTTTCGCAAAAGGCTTTGGTTTTCTTCCCTTCCCAAATAGTTTTTCTTCCATGACTGGAGGCAAAACACCAAGCGTGCAGAGTATAATGTGATCTCCCTTTTGAAGTGTTAAGTCTTTTTCCGCTGCAATCAGATGATGTCCTCTCAGAACGCCGATGATCGATGTGTTTGCTGGTAGATCCAGATCCATCAATTTTCGGCCAACAAGCTCAGATTCCTCGAGAACGATGATTTCCGAAACTCTCTGCGATTGTGGATAGATCAGATTCTCAATTCTCTTGATTGTTTCTACCAGCGGACAGATAACACTTTCCACACCATATTTCTGGAAGGCTGAAATTCTTGATGGATCCTTTACAACGATGAGGATCTTTCTTGGACAGAACCGCTCTATGAAATTCGCAATCCTTAGATTTTCATCATCATCCTCAAATGCGATGATCGCTACCTCGGCGTCTTGAATTCCCGCCTGCTGAAGGGTCTCCTCGTCATCGCATTTTCCATAAATGATCTGCGATTCTAGCAATAAATTCTTCAAATCATTAACAACATCAGAGTCGTTGGAAATGATGATGATGTTTTGCATCGAACGCGCTAGAAACTCAGCAACTTTTCCAGATCCCAAGAGGAGAATTTTCATCGCACTTCACCCCCAATTCCGAATTTCTTGAAAAGATATTTGAAAAGCGTAGGGGAAAGAACGGCGAGGATAATTGCCACAAGTATAATCATCGAGTAAGTCATACGATCCAGAATCCCTAGTCGCAGTCCAATCTCAGAGGCGGCGATCATGAGCGTCAAACCGCCAGTCAAAAGGACTCCGGTGGCAAGATTGCCCTTCATAGCGCTTCTCTTCGAGAGAACAATACATGGAATTATCTTCGCAACGATCGCGATGAGAAGAAGAGATGGAAGCAGGGCAAGCGCATTAACGTTGAGAATTGCGTCGAAATCAAAGGTAGCACCAAGATTGATGAAAAAGATCGGGATAAGAAACCCGTATCCAATCCCATATAATTTTTTCGTCAGCAATGCACCTTCCTGGAACAGGAGGGAAATCACCGCACCGGCCAGAAATGCACCGAGAATTGCCATTGCTTCTGATTTGACGATCCCCGCAATTGCGACGAAAATGAAGATAATTGCAAGTGATGCTCGAATGCCAATCTCATGAGGATCATCAGATTTGAAGAATTTTTTGAGTATGTCTGGATGATGCCAGATCGCAAGTGAACCGATCTTGTAAATCAATAAGAATGTCAGAAAAATCATGAACAGTATGATTATTGATATAGAACCAAACAAGGAATCCGCGAATTGAATGACCTGTATCCTGATCGCATAGATCGTCACAAGAAGCATCGCGCCGATGTCCGAAATCAGCGCTATAACGAGAATTCGCTGTCCAAAGGATGTCCTAGAGATCTTCATTTCGCGGATAACCGACAGTACAACAGCAACCGATGTTGTCGAAAGGATAATGGCCATGTAAAAAGGTTCAACGTTCAAATTCATCATTTTGATGAAGAGGGAGGCTAAGGGAAGAGCTAAGATGAGAGTAAGTTCAAAGATAATTGTACCAATTAGAAATCCCTTCAACCCTGCTGATTCGATCTGACCAAAATCTATCTCGAGACCTGAGAGAAACATTAGGAAGATGAGACCGATTGTAGCAAGAAATTGAACCGAAGGACCAAAGATGAGAGGCCTAGCACCAAAGAAAGTATCACAAATATAGAGCATGACACCGACAATAAGCCCAAAAGAGATTTCTCCGACGACAACAGGAATTCCTGTTCGCGTTAATAAAAGAGGTGTGATAAACGCGATGAGAGCGATTATGACTAGTGAGTAATACTCCTCAATCATGGATTATCTCCTCGCTTAATGAAATGTTTCTTAGTCTAAACGAAATTATTCTGAAAGAGACGAATAGAGAATGTTGCTCAATTCAAACGTATTGCGTAAGGTTGGACGCATTTGCCTGGCGAGACGAATTTCGGCGGGATCAACTTCAACAACAGTGATATCTTCTTCATAATACTTGTTTCTGACGATTATGTCGCCCCGAGGATTCGCTGCCTGGCTTCCTCCAAAAAATACCTGGTTCAGTTGCGTTCCCACCTGATTGACATAAACAACATATGTCGTATTCTCGATCGCCCTCGCTGGGATGACTCGTTCGAAGTAAGGTTTTGAGGTAGAAGGGGAAGCTGCGATACAAATAATGACCTCGGCCCCGAGAGTCGCGTAATATTTTGAAATTTCTGGAAAGAAAATATCATAACAGATGATCGGTCCGATTTTCACGTGATTGAACTCGAATAATCTCGGAGCGCTACCGGGACAAAAGTAAAGTTTCTCCTCAAAGGGCCCAAAATTCGCAAGGGAGAGTTTATCATACCTTTGCACGGATCCATCTGGGGAGACGAGAATTGCGCTGTTTGTGACTAACGATGTAACTCGGTCGTCCAGCACGGGCATCCCAAATAGAATACTACAACCATGCTCTTCCGCGATCCTTTCAATCTTTCTAACGCTTTCTCCTTCCGTTCCCTCAGCAACTTTAAAAAACAAATCCCTGCACATATACCCCGTAAGAAACATCTCTGAGAACACGACGAGATCTGCTTCAACTTTCCCGACGACCTTTTTAATTCTTCGAATGTTTTCTGCTTTGTCTGCTATACAGGAAGCGACTTGAGCCAATACGATTTTCATTTTTCCGGTTCGGGAATCAAATTGAGCCCATATCATCTTTTTGATTGTTTGCCCTGCTTTTTTGAAAGCACTTATTTATCGGAATTCACGTTACAAGGTCAATGCGACCGAAACTCGCTGAGGATGCTGAGCTGATCATAAAGGATTTCATCCAGCAAAAGGTTGAAGAAAGTGGTGGAAACGGTGTGGTCGTTGGATTGAGTGGTGGTATTGATTCAGCGGTCGTTTCGAAGTTGTGCGCCGATGCAATTGGTCCAGAAAAAGTTCTCAATCTCTTCATGCCTACCAAGATTTCACCGCCTTCGGACAAACAGGATGTGATTGAATTTTGCAAAAACTTCAATATGGAATTGAAGATTGTTGATATCTCACCCGCGATTGAAGGATTTGAAAAGATTCTTTCCGATCTAAACAAGAAAGAATTGATTGGTAATATCATGGCACGTTGCAGAATGATTGTTCTTTACCATGAAGCGAACCTCCGAAAGAGGATCGTCATGGGGACGAGCAACAAGAGCGAGCTTTTGATCGGCTATTTCACGAAATTCGGTGATGGTGGTTCTGATTACTGCCCGATCGGCGATCTTTACAAGACACAGGTGAGAGAGCTTGCAAGAAGGATAGGTATTCCAAAGAATATTCTTGAGAAAACACCAACTGCAGGATTGTGGTCTGGACAAACTGATGAAGGAGAGATTGGGATCTCTTACGCTGATCTCGATCAGATTTTGCTAGGCTTTGAAATGAACTTGTCGAACGATGAGATTGCTGCAAGGACCGGGCTGCCAATAAATGTAATTGAACGAGTCTGGAGAATGCATAGGTCGACTGTTCATAAGAGAAAGATGCCCTTGATTCCAAAGATTGGAATTAGGACTCTCGGACTCGATTGGCGTGAATAGATTTCAACCGTGTTTCCAACAGATTAATGAGAGTGTCAGCATCAAGAACATCGAAGATGATCTTGTCGGCCTTCTTCCCCAACGCCCATGGAAATCTTTGTTTTTCTCTGAGTTTGATACCGATCAAATCGTATCCCCTTGATGTAATAAATAGCTCAGGGCTGCTGAGCCTGAAGAAAACACCAGTTCTGATGATCGGGCCCCTTTCAATTCGCTCAACGCGTTCAATGTTTGCAATAGGGATACTTGCTCTAAAAATCCAACCTACCCTGAGAAAAAGTTGATCGTCGAGAATCTCGTGGTATGTTAACAATGGCGTTACTCCGAATAAGAAAAGAACAGCCGCCTCGAGAAACAGAACCGCAGAAAGAATGACAAAATCGATGCCGACGAGAACTAGTATAAGAAAGAGAATTAATACTTCGGCAAAAAGTATTATTAAAAGATCCAGGATATGCGACTTCTTACTGTAATAGAATCGGTGACTTGAGTTCATCGCCAGCGTGCTATGTGTCTATATAATAAGAAATATTTGCATTCAAATATCGGGAACTTCGAGATAAATGAGGATTCAGCATTCTTTTATATCGCAATAGGTGATCGCAATCTAAAATTCAAAATTTCAAATAAGCTGTATCCAACTTTCATTAATAGCACTATTGGAATTATCAAAAGTTTTAATAAAGACCATCTTATTGGCGCTTAAGTGCTCCCGTAGTGTAGTCCGGTCAATCATGCGGGCCTCTCGAGCCCGCGACTCGGGTTCAAATCCCGGCGGGAGCACTTCCGTTCATGTCTAGGTATTTTCTGGTTTAATCGACCTTTTGAAGACTCCGCTTGTTCTCTTGAGCCGACTTTCCTTCCCCCAGTTCATCTATATCTCGTCAAGAAATTTATCGCTATAGGTCTTGACCTGGCACTCTAAATGCCAAAATACCCCAGCCCAGCTGGCACTTCATCACTGTAACTGCTGCAAAACACATATTAATTGAGTCACCATTCGAGGTCAGCACAGTGGAGTGCCTGCCTTAGGACGTTAGAATTATGAAAGTGAATGAGCAAAAGGTATCTAAAATGCACACTGGCCAGAGATACCTTGGCGACAAAGGGCTCATCGCTTTGGTGGCCGTACTGTCCGCATTCGTTCCTCTATCCACTGATCTTTACCTCCCTGCTCTGCCGAGCATGAGCGATTATTTCCAAGTCTCTTCCAGTCTCACCAACCTGAGCTTGTCCCTTTTTTTTATCTTTTTCAGTATTGGAATGCTCCTCTGGGGTCCATTAAGTGATAAGTATGGGCGGCGGCCTATCTTGCTTGTTGGTCTCGCAATTTACATTGCATCGAGTGTCGCGTGTGGATTAGCATGGGATGTTTATCTCCTCATCTTATTCCGTATCTTACAGGCAGTTGGCGGCAGTGCCGGCTCTGCGGTCGCAACTGCCATTATTAAAGATGTTTACAGCGGAAGAAGACGCGAGTCGGTGCTTGCCCTCGTCCAATCCATGGTTGTCATATCACCCGCAGTCGCTCCGATCATTGGAGCGTTCATGCTTTCATTTACCTCATGGCATGGTCTTTTTTGGATACTTGGCTTGATCGGTATTGCCTCAATGGTGGGTTCCCTACTGCTAGAGGAAACCATTCCTTCCCGGTACACGGGCACTGTGAGGCAGTCCGTTCGTCAGCTTGGCACCCTCCTCAAGAACCGAGGGTTTACCTCGCTTCTTCTAACATTCTCACTGGGAAGTACCGCATCGCTTGCATTCATTGCCGAGTCATCGTATATTTACGAGGTAGAGTTCGGACTCTCAGCACAGCTCTACAGCTTCTATTTTGCCCTTAATGCCATGGGTCTGATCTTAGGCCCCCTTTTCTATCTCATCCTTTCTCGATATTTCAGTCGCAATTCGATCATTATATCCTGTTTCGCCATCATGACCCTCGCTGGTGTATTGGTCTCTTCCTTTGGCAACTTTGGACCACTGGTTTTTGCCTTTGCGCTATTACCTGCATCTTTGATGGGAAGCTGTGTGCGACCAGCTGGTGTATTCCTTATGCTCGAACAGCAAAAAGAGAACGCAGGCGCAGCCTCCGCCCTGATTAACTGCTTTGGTCTAATATTCGGCAGCACCGGGATGATTCTCGTTTCCATCGGCGGAGACAATCCCATCCTTACCCTTGGGATAATAAACATCGCAGTTGGTCTGGTATGTATCGGAGCCTGGCTTGCAATTTGTAAGGCAAACCTTGCCGTTGAAGTCAGTGAGATGCCGCTCAATGCACACTAAAATCTGTGAAGGAGACTAATTGCCGCTTTCGAACCACATGTATGAGGTCATTGAGAAAATGATCGCCGACAAGTAGAATTGAGGCTATACCTTTTCATAAGTATTTTGAAATCAATTGCTTTCTCGAATCGTATAAGATCCGCGACGCAGGTAAATTTGAAGGATCATAGGTAGAGCTGCTGCCGGGATGGCAAATGCAACAAGAGTGAAGAAATAATTTTATAATTGGCGTGTCAACACAAAAATTTTCGACTGTTAATGGTTCGACAACTTCTCGCGACGATCTAGCACATAATTGAGAATGCAAATACATTGCGCTGACGTGTATTCTCTTTCACCAAGAGAGACCTTCGTCCCCCTTCTCAAGGCAAACCTTTCCTCATTTTTCGGAAGCCCGATTTGATCTCCCAAAACAAAGACGGGGTTTTCACCAATTTCTGTCTCCCAGATGTCCGTGCCTTTCTTCTCAAGGACAAACAGATTGCGTTTCGTTTCAATGAGGGCCTGAAAACTATTTTTCTTCACGGTAATTCCAGGATGGGACTTTCCTGATAGCACTTTTCGGATGAGATTTTCCCAATGTCCCTGCTCAGGAGGCGCATCCTGAAGGAGATTGCTTTCGACGAGCAGCTCCTTCGGAGGGTCAGGAGGGCCATTCAAGATCGCATGAAAAATCACATCTTTTCTTGATGCGTAAGATTCATAAATCGCCATTAAAATGCATTGATAAACGACATCGAGCCTTCCAGCTTCATAAAGATTCTTGAACTTTCCGCTCGTTCTTCCAGTTCGCGAGTAGAGTATGAATTCCCTGACCATTCAATCGCCGTTATCTTCTGCCTGACTTATAATTACATTGTACGCCCTTGAGTGAATCGGGTTGCTGAAATTTTTTAAAAAAGCAAATCATTCCAAAGAAAATGATCAAATTGCTTGGCAACACATCGTACACAATCAGTTATTACCCGCCGAATTCCCCGATACCCGTCGACATCACAAACGAAACCGGATATTTCTCGGTATGGATAATGGGATCAGTCTTTGCATTGATCGGCGCTCTTGTATCGCTGATTCTTCGTTCTGGTAAAGGAATATGCTATGATGACGATTTACATACTACCGCTGGAAAGTCCGCGTGAGTCTTATCATTCATCCAAATTCTTCGATTAGCCTGCAAAACGATCAGTGGACATTGACTGAAGATCCAACGAAGTTTACGCTCCTACAGTCTGCACTTCTGACCTACGACTCGATCGATTCCTTTCTTTCCAACAGCTTATATTCAATTGAGTCAAGAAGAGCATTAAGACTCGCCTCGATGATATTTGTGGACACACCGATTGTCGTCCATGTTTTCTTTCCATCAGTAGATTTAATGAGGACTCGGACCTTCGCTGCAGTCGCTGATTTTGTGTCAATAACTCTGACCTTATAATCGACAAGCCTCATTTCGCGGATTTCTGGGAAGAATCTTGTAAGCGCCTTTCTTAGCGCACGATCAAGAGCGTTCACTGGTCCATTACCATCTGATGCAGTATGTTCCACGTCGCCTTTGGGATCAATGACTTTAACGATGGCCTCAGATCTCGTCGATCCTTCCGAAACATCCACCAGTACGCGAAAACCACCAAGTCTGAAATGCGGTTTCACTTCATTTCTCAATCTGCGAACAAAGAGCTCGAGGCTTGCTTCTGCCGCTTCGAACTGATAACCTTCGAGTTCCATCCTCTTCACTTTTTCAAGCAGCATCTTTGCCTCATCCCTATCGCAAACGCCTAGCTCATGCGATCTCGCTATGATTCCAGATACGCCAGTAAGCTCAGAAACCAGTATTCTCCTGCGATTTCCAACAACTGCCGGGTCAATATGCTCATATGTCTTTGGATTCTTCATTACTGCGTTGATGTGTACTCCACCCTTGTGAGCGAAAGCGCTTGAACCGACATACGGAAGTCTTGTGTCGGGGATGATATTCGCCACCTCGGCGACGAAAGATGATAGGGATGTCAATTCATTGAGGTTTTTAACAGATAATCTCTTCTTCATTTTGAATGCAAGTGCGGGAATGAGAGAGCAGAGATTTGCATTTCCACACCGCTCTCCGAATCCGTTTACGGTCCCCTGAACGAGATTGACACCCTTTTCAACGGCGGCAATTGAATTTGCAACCGCTAGTTCCGAGTCATTGTGCATATGAACACCAAGTTTTACCCTGATCCCTTTTCTCACTTCACCAAGAATTTTCGCGATTTCGCTCGGAAGGCAGCCACCATTGGTATCGCAAAGCACGATATATTCGGCACCGGCTTCTTCTGCAATTTTGAGGACTTCTTCCGCAAAAGCTCTGTTCTCCTTCCAACCGTCGAAAAAGTGTTCGGCATCAAAAAATATCCTTTTCTCCTTGGACCTCAGATAGGTGAGCGTTTCCTCAACAATCTTGATGTAATCTGACAGATCGATCGATAGTACTTCTCTTACGTGCAGATCCCAAGATTTTCCAACGATGCAGACCCAGTCAGTATCGGCTTCAATGAGCGACCTTATCATCGGGTCATCTTCGACACGCGAATCTTTCTTTCTCGTAAAGCCGAATGCAACGAGCTTCGCATGTTTTAATTCGATTTCTTTCGCCTTCTGGAAGAATTCAACATCCTTTGGGTTTGATGCAGGAATTCCTCCTTCAACAAAATCGATGCCGAAGGCATCTAGACGCGTTAGGATGTCAATTTTATCTTCGGTCGAAAAGCAGATGCCTTCGGCCTGTGCGCCGTCTCTTAATGTTGTATCATATAATTCGACATCAACAGATAAATAAATCCCTTCTTGGGAAACTGTTCATCCTTGAATCAAATGCCATGAAATGACCATAATATCGAAAGTGATAGATAAAATGTGTGATCAATAAGCTAGATTTTTTCGAAATTCCGTCGTCGATAAGATTCGTTTGTCTTTGGCTGAAAATCGAAATCTTTAAAACAATATGATAAATGCTATCGTTCTACATGGAACGCAGCAAGAATTCGGTGGCGTCTGTGGCCATAAGAGCGAAAGAAGCGGCTCTTCGTATGCAAGGGATTCCGCACAAGATCAGGAATGAGGCGCTTCTCGCGATTGCAAGAGCTCTTGAGGCAGCGAAAGACAGGATCATTGCCGCTAACCTATTAGATCTGAAAAGAGCAGAGGAATCGAATCTGCCTTCTCCGATGATCAAACGTTTAAAATATGATGATCAGAAAATTGAGGAATCGATTAATTCATTGAACTCACTGATCAATCTTGAAGATCCGATCGGAAAGACTCTAATGATTACTGAATTGGACGAAGGATTACTGCTTGAAAAAGTGACTTGTCCGATCGGAGTGATTTGTGTCATTTTTGAATCGAGACCTGATGCACTTGTTCAAATTTCATCCCTTTGTATCAAGTCTTCAAATGCGGTGATTTTGAAGGGAGGATCGGAGGCGAACCACACAAATGAGATTCTTGCAGAGGTGATCGAAAAAGCGCTTCTTTCGGTGGACGAGCGGTTCAACGGAGCTGTACAGCTCCTATCGACACGAGAAGAGATCAAGGAGCTTCTCAAGTTAGATGATCTCATCGACCTTGTCATACCGAGAGGGTCGAATGAACTCGTCCGGTCCATTAAAGAATCGACGAGAATCCCGGTCCTCGGTCATGCTGCCGGCGTCTGTCACACCTACGTTGATGACGATGCAGATTTAGAAATGGCCCTGAATGTTTGCTACGATGCGAAGGTGCAATATCCGGCCGTATGCAACGCGATGGAAACACTTCTTGTTCATGAAAAGATTGCGCCAACTTTTCTTCCGAAAATGGCATCGCTTTATGCAAAGGCGGGTGTGAGATTAAAAGGCGATGAACGAACGAGAAAATTTATCGAAGCGGAGATAGCGACTGAAAAGGACTGGTCAATTGAGTACAATGATCTAGTTCTGAACATTAAGACGGTTTCATCTCTTGAGGAGGCGATCGATCATATCAACAAATATGGTTCGCATCATACGGACGCGATCATCACGAGATCAAGAGAAAAGGCAGAGCGATTTATGGATCTCGTCGATTCTTCGAGCGTCATGTGGAATTGCTCAACAAGATTTGCCGATGGGTATCGATATGGACTCGGAGCCGAAGTGGGTATCAGTACAAATAAGACACACGCGAGAGGTCCCGTTGGTCTTGAGGGTCTTGTCATCTACAAATACCGACTCATCGGTAACGGGCAGGTTGTTGCCGACTATGTCGGCAAGAACGCAAAGAAATTTATTCACAGGAGACTGGTATGAGGAGCCTGAACCCAAAACGCGTAGTCATCAAGATCGGAACGAATACGATTTGCCGGCAGGATGGGACGGTCGATCACGATTATATCGCGGATATAGCAAGGCAGGTCGTGGAACTTGAATCGAAAGGCATCCAATCGATTATCGTCACTTCAGGGGCAATCGGTTCAGGTTCGACCGAGCTAAATCTCAATGGAAAGAACAAAGACATTGCAATGAAACAGGCTTGCGCTGCAGTTGGTCAAGCGATACTCATGCTTGCGTATAGAACCGCTTTTGCAAAATATGCAAAGCCTGTTGGACAGATTCTCGTGACCTATGGTGCGTTTTCTGACAGAAAGAGATATCTCAATCTGCGTAAAACAATTGAAGAACTCTTCAAACTCGGTGTCGTTCCGATTGTTAACGAAAATGATGTGATTGCAACCGACGAAATTGATGAAGTTTTCGGGGACAACGATAAATTATCGGCACTTGTAGCTGCGAATATGGATGCCGATCTTCTGATTCTCCTAACTGATGTGGATGGTCTTTACGACAGAAATCCGAATTTTGATCCTGATGCAAGACTGCTGACTGTCGTTGACGAAATTACCAAAGACATTGAAAGAATCGCTGGTGACAAGAGAAGCGAGCGATCCGTTGGGGGCATGCGAACAAAAATTGCCGCCGCGAAGATTGCGATGCAGTCAGGATGCAACATGGTCATTGCGAATGGAAGGCTCGAGAATGTTGTCCTCCGCGTCGTTGAAGGCGAGGAAATCGGGACTCTTTTCACTGCGACACCAAAATACACGATTAAAGAAAGATGGATACTCTTCGCCTGTCCAAGGGGAAAACTTGTTATCGATCAGGGTGCTGAGAAAGCGGTTAAAGAGGGAAAGAGCCTGTTGTTGTGTGGCGTGCAGAGTGTAGAGGGGAATTTCAAAAAAGGCGACGTCGTTAGAATCGGCAATTTTGCGAAGGGTATTGTCAACTTTTCTTCTGCTGAGATCGCTGCGATGAAAGCATCCTCGAAATGTGAAAACTCAGATCAAAACACGAATAAAATCAGGAAAGCGGTCATTGAAAGTGAGAATATCGTTCTTTTGGATTGATTAATCAGTTCTTTATACTCATCGATAGATCAAGAAAATGACAAGATGGCAGTCGTTTTCTCATTGATGCGGTCAGAATATTTAGATTTTTCATTATAAGACCGAGTTGTCAACACTTATTGAAAATAACTCCTTTTTTTAACTCTTTAGCAGGATAGGAAAAAAACAATTTATTACGATGCTGTAGCAGATATCGGGTTCATCCAGTAATGTTATCTTTCCATTAACATTCCCCCCTTTTTTACAAAACATCCTAAAAAAAAGCATCTTAAGAAAGATTATTACATGTTTTGCTAATCCTTTGCCCGTTGCGCAGGAATATCATATTCACAGAGGGGTTCGCTCGTCCCGTTCTCCTTATGTTTGTGGCGACGATTCTAGGCGGCGGATGCGACTACTTCTATCAGATTATTATGGGCCGTCAACTTGGTCCTGCGGGATACTCCGAGCTGAATGCACTATTGTCGATTTTCTACATTATTTCCGTTCCCACTCAAACAATTGCTGCCTTTATGGTTAGATTCGTTTCAAAGTACAAGGCAGAAAACAAAGAAAACATGATTGCATGGCTCGTAAGAAAAACGCTCCTGATTTCGTTGATTATCGGGGTTTTGATGGCCATTGGAATATTTATCGCAATACCATCGATCACTCGATTCATTTCTCTTTCGTCCAGCTTTCCATTATTCATCCTGATGTTGGGAACGGTGATTGTGATGATGAGTCCGACGGGATACGGAACAGTGCAAGGTCTTCAGCGATTTCACTTATCAGCATTATGTGGCATTTCGGGACCTCTCACAAAGCTTGGCTTCGGCGTTATTCTGGTTATTGCTGGATTTGGAATCAATGGCGCATTCGGGGGCGCCATTATCGGTGCTTTTTTCACATTTGTTGTTGGATTGATCGCGATCAGAGATTACTTCACTCGACCCGCAAGCGTCACTGAGAAGCTTGATCTTTCCAATATGGAACGATATCTTTTTAAAGCAATTGTTGCCGTCGTATGCTTTTCAATTCTTATCAACATCGATGTTTTTGTTGCAAGACAGTATCTAGGTCCACATGATGCTGGTCTATACGCCGTTGCATCAATTCTCAGCAAGGTTATCTGGTTTCTGCCAGGAGCTGTTTCAACTGTGATGTTCCCCAGAGTCTCTGAATATTACACGAAAAACAAGGAAACAACGAGTGTCATGAGAAAATCGATTTTCTGCACCCTGATGATGACTGGTATCGTTGCCGCATTGTATGTGATAGCGCCGGCCGAGATCATCAATTTGCTTTATGGCAGCGCTTATTTGGACGCTGCTCCTGCGTTGTCGATCCTTGGGATTGCAATGACTCTTTTTGGCCTTTCAAGTCTTTTCATGAATTATGGACTTGCAATAGAGAATTCAGTCTATGTTGCCATTTTCTCAATTTTTACTGTCTTGCAGATCATTCTCATCATGATGTTCCATTCAAGCATCATTGACATCGCACTCGATCTGCTCGTGACAAGCGTCGGAATCTTTTCATTTAGCTGGATATATCTTGAAATCAAATCGAAGGAAATGAAGAAAAAGAGATGATTGAAAAGAAAATCAGCAAACTGCGACAATTGAAGAAATTTGACTGGATCATTTTATCACCACTGTGGTATTGGTACATTTCAATGTTTTATAAAACCACAGGCGATTCACTAGTTATCGTTAACACAAATATCGTTAACACAAATACACAAGAGACGATGAAAGTTCATTTTGTTTTCATAAAAAAATCAAAAGATCATTTCGCCCTTGATGAATGCTCTTGTTCTTTCGTCCGCAGGATTATTGAAGATTTTCGAGGTTTCACCCTCCTCAATGATTCTTCCATCGATCATCAGTGCTGCACGGTTGCATAGCCTCTTCGCCTGGAAAGGATTATGTGTGATGATGATTGCGGCCTTTTCACCCTGTGAAATAAAATCCCTCACGGCATTTTCCAAGATTGCAATGTTTGTCGGATCTAAATTGGCCGTAAACTCGTCGAGCAGTAAGAGCGTTGGATCGACGATGACGGATCTTGCAAAACACATTCGCTGCATCTCCCCACCGGACAACGATCGTGCATTCCTATCCTTGCTCTCGCTGAGACCGAGCTTTTCAAGATAATAATTTACCTTTTGCTCGATGAGGTCAGGACTCAAACCTCTGAGCTGCAATCCATATGCAATGTTGTTGAAAACGCTCCGATTCATCGCAACTGGTTTCTGAGAGACAAGTGCCATTTTCCTTCTAACCAAGTAAGCAAGGGGACTTAGACTTTTGATTTCGTCGCCTTCGAAAAAAATTCTTCCTCTTGTTGGCACCTCCAAAAGATTGATGAGCCTGAACAATGTCGATTTCCCAGAGCCGCTCGGTCCCATGATCCCCAATATATCGCCTTCCCTGACCTCGAGATTGACATCTGACACAACGGTTCTTCCCGAATACTCCTTGGTCAGCCCCTCGGTTCTCAGAATCGTCTTCAAAGCATCTCTCGCTCCTGGAGCCACCTCATGAATAGGAAAACTCCGCATGCTACGATGAGAAGCACAACACCGAGTCCCACAGCATATTCAAAATGTCCCATTCTCGTCTCAAGCATGATAGCTGTAGTAAGCACCCTCGTCTTCCCCTCGATATTTCCTCCAACCATATAAGCGGCGCCAACCTCCGCTATTGCCCGACCAAATCCAATCATAACGGCTGTGACAACACCGACCCATGCCTCTCTTATAATCGTAAAGGTTGCCTGGCGATTGCTCGCCCCAAGCGAAAGGATCGTATTTTTTATGTTTTTGTCCACTTCAGAAACCGCAGATATCGTTATGCCAGTGACCAGAGGAACAACAAGTAACGTCTGTGCTAAAATCATTGCAGTAGGTGTGAAAAGAATGCCGAACGAGCCAAGAGGTCCGCCTCTCGAAAAGAGATAGTAAATAAATAAACCGGATATCACCGGCGGGAAACCATACATTGTGTAAGTGATCGTCTTAAGCAAACCCTTTCCTCCGAATTCCTTGAGCCCGATGAGTGCTCCTAACGGTACACCTATGAGCGAACCCAGTATCGTAGCACTTCCAGAGACGTAAAGCGAAAGGATTGTGACCTGCACGACGTCGTAAGAAATTGCATCCGTCATTCAAATCCCCTGTGCGACTCTTGGGCCTATCACGAAATAAGGCGATATAGGTTACCACCAGTTATTTCTTTCTGACGCGGAGATTTGAATTTCGGCGGTGGACGAAACTGATAACATGATAGCGCCAGGACCAGCGTTTGGTACGAAGAGTTTGTGACCGTATGCGTCTGTGAAGTTTCCGATCATTTGCTGGATCTCAGGGGATGTGATCCAATTTACAAAGTCGATTGCAAGTGTGTAATTAATGTGGGGCCACCGTGTATGATTAATTGGAATTACGCTATATTGATTGTATAGAATTGGATCTCCTTTAAATAAGATTTCGAGGTCTGGAATTATTCCTGTTTCCTTCCTCGTATAAAAGGTTGCCTCATCTGACAGTGTATATCCTCGCTCTTCTTGCGCGATATCAAGCACGGCACCCATGCCCTGACCAGTGCTTAAATACCAAGTATTACTGAAAGTCGAAGTATTCATACCCAATAAGGACCAAATTTTTCTTTCTTTTGCATGAGTTCCCGAGTTATCGCCTCTGGAAACAAAGATAGCCTTACCACTCGTACCATTTTGATATATTTTCAAGAATGCTTCCGTTGCGTTACTAGCCTGCGATATGTTCGCTGGGTCTTCCGCCGGACCAACGATAACAAACTGATTATAGCACACAAGTCTTCGGAACTCCCCATAGCCATCTTTCACGAATTGCTTTTCGACATCTGGTGAATGCACAAGGAGTATATCCACGTCCCCATTTTTGCCAAGCTCCATTGCCTGACCACTCCCGACAGCGATAACGTCGACTTTGCAGTTGTATCGCTTTTCAAAGTCAGGCAAGATGTAATTAAGGAGACCAGAGTCATAAGCGCTGGTTGTAGTCGCTAGACGGAGTGTTTGTTTTTGTTGCAAAGCAAGCGGCACCACAGCAAGAATGAGTGCGGCGATAATAAGAACGATGATTATGGCCGTGATTTTTTTCCCTTTCATTGCAACCCCCTAACCGATATGCTAAATTGAGCTTAACGCCTCTTTTCTATATAATTTTTATGATTCATGGGATTCGTCTGCTGGATCCGCGTATAAAACACAAATCGTGCGATGCAAGGCCAAAGCTTGCTCCAACTCAAGATTATGATTGCACGTGAAGGGACTATCTGAATTTCTTTCTGAACATCTCAAGACTTTTGCTAATCGCTTCGATGGCAGCTTCTTTTCGCTCCCATCCAAGAACCTTTGTTCCCTTTCCTTCTTCTAGCCGTTTGTAAGTAAGAAAGAATTCCGCAATTTCATTTAAATAATGAAGAGGAAGGTCCTCCAGTTGCTGATACTCTTTATATCTTGGGTCTCCCAATGCGACTGTGAGAACCTTATCATCTTGGCCCTTTTCGTCAATCATCTTTAGCAATCCAATCGGTTTTGCTTCGACCACGCATCCCGGAAATGTGGGCTCACTGATCATGACCATCGCATCTAGGGGATCACCATCGTCGTAGTAGGTCCGTGGTATGATGCCATAAGCAATCGGGAAGACGACACTGGAATGGAGTACCCTATCGAGGAGAATGCAGTCGTACTCTTTTGAAATCTCGTACTTGTTCTTGCTCCCCTGGGGGGTTTCGACAATCACGTTCACGATTCTGGGAGGATCTCTGCCAGATGGCACCATTTTCCAAAGAGACAATAGAAACACCTTCCTTATCAGGCATTGATAACTGTGAAAATGACCTTGGAATATTTTATGATTCCCACAAGTAAAGAAACTGAAGAGCTCATTTGGTACAATTTGGTAGGTACATACAGGACAGTTGATCTAAAATCAAAAGATCGCCTGCAAAATGAACAAATAATTTCTACGGAGAAAAACGAAAGTTTGCGCATTATTGGAATTCTTTTTGACAAGATTCAAATACGGAAACACTTGATACGGCAAACACTCTTGATTCCAGATGATCGAGAGGTGCTCCATTGATTGATCTAATCTTGTTCCAGCTATTTGTTCTCGTTCTCATGGCAAGAATATTTGCCTTGCTCTTTGAGTCCATAAAAATCCCACCTCTCGTGGGCGAAATTCTTGCTGGAATTATCATTGGAAATACATTTCTCTATAATTTCCTTCATCTCGAAACGGACATTGAAGTCCTTCGTGTTTTCTCAGAATTGGGAGTCATTTTCCTTCTGTTCACGATCGGTCTTGAAACACCTTTTAGCGAGCTGAAGAGAGTGGGGCGGACATCGACCCTCGTCGCTGTATTGGGCGTTGTATTCCCCTTCGCTTTTGGCTATCTTTTGATCATTTCGCTTGGCCACCCCCAGGTGGAAGCACTTTTCATCGGCGCGGCAATGGTTGCGACGAGTGTTGGAATTACCGCGCGAGTGATCAAAGATATGGGACTGACGCATACAATCGAGTCCAGAGTAATCATCGGAGCGGCGGTTATCGATGACATTCTTGGAATGGTGGTTCTTGCGATTGTGAGTGGCATTGCAGTCGGCGGTACGCTCAACATCATCGATACACTCGTTGTAGCTGTCCTCGCAGTGCTTTTTGTTCTTGCTGTCATTTATGTAGGCACAGGCTTATTGCCCAGAGCGAGAAACAAGGTGAAAGTGAAAGAAAGAACGGCACAAAGTTCACTGATTAGATTCGGTTCTAGTCCACTTGCATTGGCGCTCATCCTTTGCTTTGGCCTATCCGCACTTGCATCATACATTGGTCTTGCAGCAATCATTGGTGCTTTTCTTGCGGGTATGGTTTTCGCTGAATTTAGCGACACCATGCCAGTCGCTGAAAAATTCGAACCGATCAACGAGTTTCTCGTTCCCTTCTTTTTCCTCTATATCGGTATATCAGTCAAGATTGCGTCGTTCGCCGAAGTCGCGATACTATCGCTGGCCATAATCGCATTGGCAATCGTCACGAAATTTGTGGGATGCGGGCTTGGAGCATATAAATTGGGAAGGAAGTCCGCGACAGTGATCGGCGTTGGTATGTCGCCGAGGGGAGAAGTTGGGCTCATTGTCGCCTCGGTGGGTTTGGGCATTGGCTCAATTTCTTCAGGTATGTTTTCTGTCGTCGTCGCCATGTCTCTTTTGACAACACTGATCGCGCCGCCATTGCTGACTTATACTTTCCGGCGCACGACGAGTGGCAAATCCATGAAATTCTCTTAATACAGGAAGTAAAAAAAGATGATTAAGGAAACTCCGTTGATTGGACTGAAATAAATGCAGGTTCTGGGGATTACACAAATAGAGAGTCACTACAAATATTCCAATGGAATTTTGTTGATCGGATTACCCATTTTGTATGATCTTATCGTCTCAATTGTCGTCTGGACAATTCTTTGCAAGGTTTCCTTTGTGTAGAAAGCGGAATGAGGAGTGATGATGACATTGGGAGCGCTTAGCAGAACATCATGTTCAGGATGCGTTTCGTCTTCCAAAACGTCGATGCCTGCGCCCCACAGATGACCTGATTCAAGAGCGTCCTTGAGCGCTTGGCTATCGACGACCCCGCCTCGTGATGCATTGATCAAAATGCTTCCCTTCTTCATCTTGGCAATCGTGTTCTCGTTGATCAAATGATAAGTGCTCGGTGTCAGCGGAATATGCAACGTGACGAAATCGCTGATTGAAAGAAGTTCCTCTAGAGAAAGATAGGGAAATCCGTACTTGGCTTGCAGCGACTTGTTTTCGTAGACATCATAAGCGACGATTTTCATCCCAAACCCAGATGCAATGCTCATCACCGCCGCTCCGATCTTGCCCGTCCCTATAATCCCAAGTGTTTTTCCTTTAAGCTCAAGTCCGAGAAACTGTTCAAAATCAAATTTCTTTTTTTCTTTAACATAAGTGTCGGCCAATGGGATTTTTCTCGCTATAGCGAGCAATAGTGCAAAGACGTGCTCCGCGACGACATGAGAACCATAGTCTGGAATATGGCAAACAGTTATTCCTTTGTTCAATGCATATTTCGCCGCAATGTGATCAAAACCGACGCTCCTTGTGACGATGAGCCGCAGATCTGAGAGTGCATCGATGATTTCTTCCGTCACTCTTGAATAAATGAAAACCGAAAGGATCTCAGCACCCCTTGCAGCGTTAATGAGCTCGTCACCATTCAGTGGGCGATCATAAATGATCACTTCATCATCTCGAAAGGCTTCCTTTATCTCTTCCACATGGCTCTTGAGCTCCGTGAACACTATCCTCATGCATATCCCTACAAACAATAGGGAACCATGAAGGCAATAAAAGTATCTCGCTCTAAATTTGAAATGCAAGAGGAGTGGAAGACAAACTATTAAAAATCAGTCTCTAGAAATTTGATCCTAAGACCACAATATCTAGTTAAAAGAAGTATTATCATTTGATGAATGAGTTGTAAAACTGGATAAGCTGGGAGTGTTGGATATGAAAGTGAGTGAATTATTCGATCTTTCAGGTAGGGTTTCAGTCGTAACGGGGGGTTCAATGGGTCTTGGATTCCAAATGGCCACGGCTCTGGCAGAAGCCGGTTCGTCCGTCGTTCTCTGCGCTCGCAATTATGATAAATGCGCAGAGGCAGCGGCCATGATCGCGGAGCACGGTGTCGAGACGCTCGCCGTCAGCTGCGATGTTCGGTTGCGAAAAGACGTTCGCAATCTTGTGATGAGAACCCTTGAAAAATTCGGGAGAATTGATGTCCTAGTGAATAGCGCAGGAATTGCATGGGCTGCCCCACCAGAAAGGATGAGAATTGCAGATTGGCAAAAAGTGATCGATGTCAATCTGACAGGAACCTTCATATGCTGCCAGGAAGTGGGAAGGGTGATGATCAGAAATAGAAAAGGGAGTATCATTAATGTTAGTTCAGTCCTTAGTTCATTTGGCAACCGAATCATTGATTGCATCAACTACTCAGCATCAAAAGGAGGAGTTGATGCACTCACGAGAGATCTTGCCGTTAAATGGGCGCCATTCAATATTCGCGTCAATGCGATCGCCCCTGGCTTCTTCAAAACCCATTTGACCAAATCAGTTATCGAACGAAAGGGTGATGAGATCATCAACCTGACCCCCGCCGCGCGCATAGGCGTAGATGACGATTTGAAAGGACCTGTCGTCTTTCTGGCATCTGATGCTTCGAAATTCGTGACAGGACAAGTAATTGCCGTAGACGGTGGATATTCGATTATGTGATTCGATTTGATTTTGGAATCCATATCAGTGTCTGAATAATGACGCGAATTAAATTAAACCATAGAACAATACGCCTAAACGGTGAAGTTATGTGGAAAAACGATGCTAGATGTGCTGTGTGCTTGACTTTCGATTGTGACAGTGACATCTCCTGGAAGAACATCATGAGAAGAACTGGAGCAGTCAAAGAAGGGGAACCATTTAGTCCTGTGGTTCTCTCACAAGGTCAATACGAAGTCAACGTTGCGATTCCGAGGATACTCAAGTTCCTAGATAAACACGAGCTGAAAGGATGTTTTTTTGTTCCAGGCATGCTGGCAGAAGAACGACCTTCGCTTATTAAAGAGATCGACAAGAAGGGTCATGAGATTGGACACCATGGTTATTCGCATCTCAATCCGGGCCGACTCACACCCGAACAGGAAATGCAAGAACTTGAAAAAGGGTTGAGAGCCCTGGAGGGGTTACTCGGTAAAAAACCCAAAGGTTATCGTGCGCCAGCGTTCGATCTTTCACCCCGAACCCTCGAATATCTATGCGATCTTGGATTCTTGTATGAAAGCAGTATGATGGCTTGGGACATCCCATATATCCATTGTGTTAAGGGAAAGAAACTCGTTGAAATTCCGTTCAACTGGCTCACAGTTGATTGGACCTACTTTGCATTTAACTTTTTCCCGCCACTCGAGTATCAGAGCGGTATCTCAAGCCAAGAAGAAGTATTGGAGATATGGACAGAGGAATTTGAAGGATTATACGATGAAAGGGGGTTGTTCACAATCGTCATGCATCCTCAGGCGATCGGACGGGCATCGAGAATGAGAATGCTTGACCGTCTAATCAATCACATCAAGAAGAAAAATGGAGTTTGGATTACCACGCCATCTGAAATTGCGGAATATTGGCTTGAGACACACCCGTGATTCTTTTTTCTTTTCAATTTTTGACTTCCCTTTTTGCACGTAAGAAACTTAAAAAAAGTTTCCATGAACGAATCTGGAAGAAGCTTTGGATGTCTCATTGAGAGGGATTTTAAAACGTATTTTTAAGGCAAATTCTTTACTGATCCGAAAGTTACTAATATCCTATTTCTCTTATATTCTGAGGAGGAAAGTTATCAGCCTGATGAGAAATTTTGAAGGCTGAGAGAAAACTTTCCAGACGTAACAGGGGGAGAAAAAGTTGCCGATGTTGAAAACCCGAGTAAAAGTGATGGCCGCTCCGAACCGATACATCATCGGACCCGGAGCAGTAAAGGAACTAGGAAAACGCAAGATGTTGCTAGGGACGAAGGCATTTGTCCTCGGTGGGACGCGCTCGATAGAGAGCGTGGAGAAAGAGATGAAAGAAGACTTCCAGGAGCACGGCATAGAAATGGTGCACATGGAGAAGGGCGTCCGCTATTGCACAGCCCGGGAGATCAAGAGACTCGCGGATATGGCAAGAGCGAAGGAAGCTGATTTCATCGTGGGTGTCGGTGGCGGTTCGATCATGGACCTTGCCAAGGCAGTCGCGAGCAAGGAATATGGAGTTGGCAAGCCCATTGCATTGATCAACACGATCCCATCGACAGATGCCCCATGCAGCGCTCTCTCGGTTCAGTATGACGAAAAGCACGTCGTCGAGAAAGTCCTCTTCTACTACAAGAGCCCAGACATCGTTATCGTCCCAACCGACAAAACTGTCCAGGCGCCCGCGAAGTGGCTGGTTGCCGGTATGGGAGATGCGCTGGCGACGAGATTCGAGGCCGAGGCATGTGCTGAATCAAGATCTGGGAACGCCCTCATCGATGGTGGATTGCCGCCATTCACTGCAACGAGACTGGCCCAACTGTGCTATGAGACCCTGATCAACTATGGGTATCATGCAAAGCTGGCCAATGAAAGACAGGCAATCACAGAGGCCTATGAGAATGTTGCACAAGCTAACACACTGCTAAGCGGTCTCGGATTCGAGAGCGGTGGTCTCGCTGCTGCCCATGCCATCCATGATGGTCTCACTGCAGCACCTGGCAGAATGAAGGCTCCGAAACCCGAACATGGTGACCTGGTCGCGATCGGTACGATTGCACAGCTTATCATGGAGAACAGGCCGAAAGCGCTCATCGAGGAAGTCATAAACTTCTGCCTCACGGTGGGCCTGCCTGTGACGCTTGAGGAGATCGGTGCAACATTTGACGACCTGCCGCACTGCATGGAAATTACGTGCAACCCGAATCACCCGTATGCTCACAACGAGCCGTTCCCAATGACGCCTGACAGATGCATCGATGCACTCAAGGCGACTGACGCGCTCGGTAGGGCATATCGCGACAAGTTCATGCGAAGGTAAACAATATAAACCATTTTTCTTCTCTTTTTATATATTTCTTTCATTTTTGTAGTTTTAAACGATAGCTATAGAGTATTTCTGACACGACAGCAATTTTAGATCTTTGCTATTTTTGAAGAGTGTAATTCCTCTAACATGTGCTCCCTGTTTAAGATTGAATGGGCTGAAGAAATTCTTGAGAAATAAAGAGCACAATACAGTTACTCTCCAAATTCGAAAAATGAAATAAGTAATGCGCTGTTCACAAAAACTCAGAAGTTATCCGCTTGAGATTGGGGGAAATAAGATATATATTCCCATCAATCCCGGCATCGTCCCTCGGAGGGTGAAATCATTGGATAAAGAAATCATTGATCGATTAATCAATATCGTCGGGAAAGATAACGCTTCAATCAACCCTGTGGATTTAGTCTGCTATTCTGTAGATTGTTATGCAATCAAACATGGCACAATGCCTGACATCGTCGTTCGGCCAGGCAATATTTCGGAAGTCCAAGAGATAATGAGAATTGCCGATTTATATGCCATCCCAGTGGTTCCTCGCGCTGGTGGTTCGTGCCTTACAGGCGGATGCGTGCCAACGAGGGGCGGCATTGTTGTTGACTTGCAAAGAATGAACAGAATCCTTGAGGTGAAAAAAGATGATTTGTCGGTTACTGTTGAACCTGGTGTCGTCTTCGCCCAACTCAACGCTTATTTGAAGAAATACAATCTCTTTTTCCCTCCAGACCCGGCGAGTGGTGAAATCTGCACGATCGGAGGAATGGTTGCAGCAAATGCTTCTGGTATGAGGGCAGTTAAATATGGGGTCACAGCTGATTATGTGACAGGTTTAAAAGTCGTGCTTCCAGATGGCAGACTGTTGAAAACTGGTGGTTCAGCGAGAAAGACTGCTTCTGGATACGACCTTATTCATCTTTTTAACAGGTCGGAGGGGACGCTGGGAATCATCGTCGAGATCACTTTAAAACTCAGGCCGCTGCCGAATTTTATCATGAGCGCCGTGGCGGAATTCGACGAACCAGAAGATGCTGGGAGAACTGTAGCCAGGACGATCGCGTCTGGCGTTATTCCCGCGGCTATCGAGATTCTTGATTCAATCGCCCTTCAAGTCATGCGCGAAGAAGCCCATCTTCCTCTGCCTGATGTCGGGGCTATGCTCTTCTTAGAGTTTCACGGTGAGGATAGAGCCGAAGTGCAGAAGACTTTTAACCGATTCAAGAAAATCGCGATGGAAGAAAAATGTAGGGAACTCAAAATTGCAACCGATCCAGACGAAATGGAGAAGTTATGGGCGGCGAGAAAAAGATTATTTGCGACGCTGACTCGATTGAAACCATCCCCCATTGCAACGGATATCGTTGTTCCTCTTTCTCAGATCCCAACGGCTATTAAGAAGATTCGTGAAATTTCGGAGAAATACGACATCAAGATTACAACCTATGGGCATGCTGGTGATGGCAATGTTCACTCGCTTCTCCTCGCGGATCTGAGAGTTCCCGGTGAATCTGAGAGAGCGCACAAAGCTCATGACGAAATCAACAGAATGGCAATCGCCCTCGGCGGGACGATCACGGGCGAACATGGGATAGGACTCGAAAAGAAATCGCTAATCGTTGAAGAGCACGGAGAAGTCGGATTGGATATTATGAGACGCATCAAAAAAGCCATCGATCCAAAAGGTATCATGAATCCTGACAAGATCTTCGAGGTGTGAGCAATGTCGGAGATATCATCGCTGGAGAAATACAGAGATGCGCTAGAATACTGCATCAGGTGCGGATTTTGCAAGGCGAATTGCCCTTCCTTTGGACAGATTGGTTGGGATTCCGCAACGGCAAGAGGAAGAATGACATTCATAAAAGCGGTTCTGAACGGAGATATCAAGATCGAGGAGGAAATGGCAAAGCGTCTTTTCACCTGTACCACCTGCGGCGACTGCGAACAGCGATGTCCTCCAGGCGTGAAGACGGTAGAAATTATCGAGGCTGCCAGAGAAGAATTCGCGAAACGCGGTCTATCACCTGAGAAACACAAGAAGCTCGTGGAAAGGATGCGCGCTGAACACAATCCATACGGAGAGAAAAACGTGGCAAAGAACAAATTCAGACGTTTGCCTGAGAACGCGGATATCCTCTATTTCATTGGATGCACAGCGGCGTTTAGGAGTCCCGACACGGTTATCGCGACAATGGACATTCTTGATGCTGCCGGTGTTAAGTACAGAGTGCTTGGCGAGGATGAATGGTGTTGTGGATCTGTTTTAAGGAGGACAGGTTTTATTGATGAGGCCGAGCGATTAAAGGAACATAACATACAAGCTTTCAAAGGGAACGGCATAAAAACAATCGTAACCTCATGCGCCGGTTGTTACAGAACGCTCAAAAAAGAATATCATATGGAGGGAATTGAGGTCCTGCATATTACTGAGTTCGTTGACCGATTGATCCAGGAAGGTAAATTACAAGTGAAAAAGAGTCGCGAAAAAATCACATATCATGACCCATGTCATCTCGGAAAACACATGGGCATATATGACGCGCCAAGAAGAGTACTGAAAAGATTGGCGACTCTTGTCGAAATGGAACATTGCCGTGAGAATTCGATGTGCTGCGGGGCCGGTGGTGGGGTCAAAGCTGCTTATGGGGAGATAGCAATTGGCATTGGTGCAAAGCGTATGGCCGAGGCGAAAGCGAGCGGTGCACAGAAAGTTGTCACGCCATGTCCCTTTTGCAAAACGAATCTCAGTGATTCATCGGATTGTATACCTGTTGTAGACTTTGCGGAATATGTTGCTTCGAAGATCAAAAAGAAAACACGCTGATCGACGATCCGCCTTACACTAGTAATCATACGAAATTAGGACATTGTTAGTTCCGATCATAATTTGATAATCCCAGATTTTTCACCGCAATTCTTTTTTTGAGTGCAATATGGTAATTTACATTCGTAATTCGAAGTCGCGGTTGAGAGCAATTACGGAGAACTTCGAAACATTCATAAGCGTCTAATCGGATAGGGTAAACAGGGGGTAAAATATGGCCAAAGCATTTGTTTTAACAAAGGCGGGAGGCCCCGAAAACCTCAAGATGATGGACTTCCCGACTCCAAAGGCAAAGCCTGGAGACATCGTTGCTGATGTCAAATTGTGCGGTGTCTGCGGAACGGATACCCATATTATTTACGGGAGACTACCAGTACCAATGCCGCATATTCTAGGACACGAATGGTTCGGAACTGTGCGCGAACTTGGAAAGGGTGTCAAGGTGGATTACACAGGAAAGCCGCTGGAAGAAGGCGACTATATTGCGACATGTCTCGCGAAATGCAACAACTGCTGGTACTGCCACAACCTGCCAGGAAGAGAGAGCCTGTGCATGAATATGGATGTCGTCGGTATCAGCACTCATAAGGCGACGGACCCACCACACTTCTGGGGCGCTTTCGCTGAGCACGTCTACATTCCATCGCACATCCCAGTGTTCAAGTTCCCGCCAGGTTTGACCGAGAAGGAAATGGTATTGGTTGAGCCCATGGCTGTAGCGACCAGATCCTTCAAGAGGGCGCAGTCTGGTGGAACGGACTGTGCGTATGCAGGTGAAGGAGTTGACCCATCCCAGACCGTTGTCATCCAGGGTCTTGGTCCGATCGGCCAGTGCCACACAGTTGTCAACAATGTATACGGCATGACAAACATCATCGGTATCGACATTGTCCCGAGCAGGCTCGAGCAGGCAAAGAAGATGGGTGCGACAGAAGTCATCAACATGAAGGATTACCCGACAGTTGAAGATCGTGTTGAGAAGATTATGGAGCTGACAAACGGAATTGGTGCAGATGTCGTTATTGAGGCAACTGGTGTACCTGCGGCATTCTCGGAGTCGTTCAAGCTTGTCCGCCGCGGTGGAACGATCGTTGAAATGGGGCACTTCACAAACACCGGAGAAACCACTGTGAACCCGCATGTCGACTTCTGCAACAAAGAAGTCAATGTCTTCGGCAGCTGGGGATACTCCAAGTTTGAATACAGAACGGCCATTGCTGTCATGATGAAGGCAAAGAAGATGGGTATCCCATTCGGAGAGATTTGTGCCGAGATCGCACCGCTAGAGGATTTGCCAAACCAGATCATAAGGCAGGAGAAGAAGCTATCTCCAGGTAAGATTGCAGTAAGGCCTTAGAAGGATCTTAAGGCAGTGGATTTGAAGATCCACTGCTTCTTTCTATCATTTTTTAAATCGTTTGAAATTTGAACTTCATTTTTTGAAAATCCAACGAATGTTTTCGAGAATGAGAAATCACAAGAAATAAACATCTCTCATGAAAAATCCAGGGGTGAATGGTATAAAAAAGAAAAACAAGGGATAATTCGATGGAAAGAACTTGAGTCTCTTACATCTTCAACGCTTTTTTAACTTCCTCGTATCTTGCTTTCTGTTCTGGTGTAAGGTTAGGATCACTCTCGATTTTTGAAGAAATCTTACCCCACAGCCATTCCTTGTGCTGCTCAGGTACCCTGCTCCATTTCTTCTGAACAATATCGATCGGAAACTCAGCCTTCATGATAAATCCAAGGATCTTCCTTTCTGCTTCATCTTCCAAATGCATCGACATAAAAGCGCACATGGGGGCAGGAATCAAAAAGACGACATATAAGGGTTTCGGGCAGACAAAGATCGTCTGCCTCCATTCTCAAGAAAGGTTTTTACGAAATTCCTTTCATCCTCTGATTCTCTTCAAAACCTCATCTTCCCTGATGCCCGAAAGTACACGTGCGTATTCCGCTTTCGCCGCGAGATTTCCCTGCCTTAGGATCATGATCCTCTGCGCCTGTGGAGAGCCAGCGCCATGCATTGATTCGATGAGGGCAGTCCCCGTTGAGATGTTTTCTATCAACCGTATTAGCCTCGCTCTCTCTTCCGCCGATACACCCTCTTTTGCTTTGAGATACTTCTGAAGATACTTATTCACCTTTGGATTCTGGAAATCCTTCTGCGATGGCAGTGTTGCGACAATCCCGCCTGCCAGATCCTGAGCGAGTCTTCCTATTTCGTAAATAAACCGGGTTACATTTTGCTTCGTGACATTTGCTAGCAAGGGATCAACCAAATATGCCCCAGACTTCGTTTTGAACCCCTCACTAGAACAGGCGATAGAGCAGCAATAAAGCGTCTCCGTTAGATGGATCATTTCCGTGAGCTTATCTCTAACATGGGAAGCATCTTGAATTCCGTGAGCATCGGCGAGGGCGGCGCTCGCGCCAATGATCACATCGCTAACACCAGCCTTACACCCACCGTAATTCTGTCTGTGGTAGGAGGCGAATCTTTCCACCAACATGCCAGAAAACTCGAATTCTCCAGCCATGAAAACTCTCTCATTCGGAATGAAAACATCATCGAAGATGACAAGCGCTTCTCCACCGACAATGCCATATCCGATATTCCCTCGATCAAGAGTTCTCTCGAATTTCCTTGTATCATTGGTTTGTCGCCCCAAAATGTGAATAACTCCTTTTTCATCAGAAGGGACCGCGAAAGAAACTGCATAATCAGCATCATCAGCGGTCATATTGAGTGTTGGCATGATGAGCATCATGTGCGAATTGACGGAGCCCGTTTGATGGGCCTTTGCTCCTCTAACGACGATTCCGTCCTCTCTCCTCTCAACGATATGGACGAACATATCTGGATCAGCTTGCTGGGATGGTCGCAGCCCTCGATTCCCTTTTACGTCTGTCATTGCTCCTCCAATCATGAGGTCTTCTTCCTGAACTTTTAAGACAAACCGTTTCAATCTCTCAAAATAATTGGTTCCGAGTTTCTGATCCATTTCGTATGTCGTTGTGTACAAGGCGTTCATCGCGTCCAAGCCAACGCATCTTTGGAAACACGAGCCAGTTTTTCTCCCAAGAAGCCGCAACATTTTGACTTTCTTGACGAGGTCTTCGGTACTTTGATGAATATGCGTGAAACGATTGATCGTTTTTCCCGTCAGATGGGATTTAGCAGTCATCAGGTCTGAATACTGGGGATCATGAGCTAGCTCATAAGTCATTGCAACTGCGTTGGCATGTTCCCATGTAAATGGATGATCAGCCACGTTCTCTATTCTTTCTCCGAAAACATATGCTTCCGTCTTCATCCTGCGCAGGCTATCCAGATATTGTTTTCCGTTCATCATAACGATCATCTCGATAACACGACAATGAGTAAACGAGTCTATCCTCTAATGAATATTTCTCAATGTGCGATTTGATTTAATAAATGAAGATTGCTTCTCGTCCGCGTAATCCTGTAATTCGCATCGACACTCCTGTTCAAATAAATAATTTCGAAGATTAGAAAACCATGTTTCCCGATATCTCAGCCGGTGAATCACTATGATTACGCGTGCGGTAGATACAAAAACTGTAAAAGTCACCAATAAAATAACAAGAAGAATGGTCGTGTGTGGGCAGAAATGTCAGATCATTGAGTTTGTGCTGGAGAAGGGTGCAGTGATACCTGCGCACAGACATCCTCATGAGCAGATTGGTTATGTGCAGAAAGGAAAACTCAAGATGTTAATCGACGGCCAGATCAGCATTTTAACTCAGGGAGATGGATACTGGATCGAGCCAAATGTGGAACATGAAGTCGAGGTTCTCGAAGATTCGATCGCTATTGACGTCTTTTCACCACCAAGAGAAGACTTTAAGACATAACCTAATAAGGATTGGAATCCAACTCCGGCCCAACAAACGATATCACCATCACGAAATCATAAAAAATCATGTTGGAAAGAGATTTCTAAGAAGTTCGACCAGAACGACAAGAGCGATCGCCATTCCGATGACAAACCAGGGATTGATCTTTATCGCTTTTTCATCTTCCGATTCAAAATATCTTATTAATCCTGCTGCCGATTGAAAACCCTCACTCTTTTTCTTGGGCATACATCACTCTGATTTTTCATCGTCGTATTTATAGATTATCAATCAGCTCACCGTGCAACTTGTGCGATTGAGGACAAAAAGATAGATTGATTCAAGGTCGCTCTGTCCATAGATTTATATTTTAACTACAGATTCTTCCGTCTCGGTACGATGCATTGGGCAGACGTTATTGCGAGATCCCTGACCTCAACGACAGACAACCATCTTATTTCCACAGGGATAAGTCCCTCTGGTTTTATTCATGTTGGTAGCTTGAGAGAGGCAATTACTGCAGGCGCGATTCAGAAGGCACTCACAGGTCTTGGAGCGAAGGCAAGACTTATCTATCTCATCGATTCCTTCGATCCCCTGCGAAAAAGATATCCCTTTCTCCCTGAGGATTTCGAGGATGAGGTGGGCAGGCCACTCAGTCATGTGAGGTGTCCGTGTGGATCCCACAAGAACTACGCCCATCATTTCATTCAGCCATTCTTGGAAGCTCTGGACATCCTTGGAATAAAACCTGAGATATATTGGACTCATGAGCTGTATGCGAAAGGCATATTCGCTGATGCAATCGATACGGTCATCAATGCCAAGATGAAGATTGTCGAGATTTTGCGGGAAGTCACAAAAAGAGAAATCTCGGATGACTATTTTCCATATAATCCACGATGCAGCTCGTGCGGGAAATTTGCTGATGTCGAAATTCTTCGATATGAGCGCCCATTCGTTTACTATCGGTGTAGATGTGGGAATAATGGTAAAGCAGACATTAGGAAGGATGATGGGAAGCTTCCCTGGCGGATCGAATGGGCAGCAAAATGGAAAATTTTCGGCGTTACCTGTGAGCCATTTGGCAAGGATCACGCGGCCGCAGGCGGATCATACGACACCGGCGTGAGATTCGCTCGGGAGATTTTCGGAATCAAGCCGCCGTTTCCCGTGCCGTACGAATTTGTACAGCTTAAGGGTAAAGGGCAGATGCACAAGTCTACAGGTTCCGTAATTACGGGAATTGACGCCCTTAAAATCACACCCGCACCCGTCCTAAGTTTCACAATCCTCCGATACAATCCAGATCGTCATATCGATTATGATCCTGGTCTTGGGATTCTAGAAATGGTTGATGAATACGATAGAATTGAAAGGCTATATTACAAAGGCGGCGCGGAGGAGAAGGAACTGGATTTACTCCGCGCTTACGAACTCTCCCAACCGAAATTCATCAGAACTCAGATGCCACTTCAGGTACCGTATCGACATCTCGTCAACGTAGTTCAGATCACCGACTCATTCGAAGGTGTGATCGAGATTCTAAAAAGGACTGAACACATCTCCGAGATCTCACAGCTTGATGCAGAAGTATTATGGGAAAGAGTGCAATGCGTGAAATATTGGCTTCAGCACTTTGCGCCCGATGAGGTAAAATTTTCGCTGGCGATGGAAACGCCAATAATAAAATTGGACGAGGTGGAAAGCGCTTTTCTCAATTGTCTCAATGCAGCGTTAAGAGACATCGATTGGGAGGCAGATACAATACATAACAGCATATATGGCTGCGCTAAAACGAGCGGACTGAGTGCAGCAAAGGCATTCCAACTCCTCTACCAGATCTTCATCAACAGAATGTCGGGACCGCGACTAGGCTACTTCTTTTCGACACTCGATAAGAAATTTGTGCTCGCAAGAATTGAAAGCGTTTTGCATGCACGATAACCAATGGTATACAGACCCAAAACAGGAAAGATCAAGAAGTTTCAATCAAATGATACCAAGTTCCGTCAGCTTTTCTGGCAAGTACGTATCTGTTACATAATCCAGGCCGTATTTTGCTAGCGCCTGCTGCTCCGCCTTCTTTCCGATTTCAAGCATCGTCTCGATTTCATTTCGCCAGAATTCGTCATTGAATCTCGGATCATTGAGCTCAGCATTCAATGCGCGGATATCCATATCTGTCAATTTGTCCGTTGGCAGATCATAATTGATGATGTCTGATGCAGTGATGCCAATGAACTCAGCGGTGGGCGTTGCAAGATACTCGGAAATATGGGCGGTCTTGATCGCACCGTAGGCGACTGATGCGAAAATCCTGAAGGACCAGGGATCTCCATCGGTGAATACAACGACAGGCAATTGTAGCTCTTCATTGAGCCGTTTGATGAATCGTCTTGTACTTCTTGCAGGTTGCCCTTTAAGATGGACAAGGAGTGCGTCGAACTTTTCATCAAAGCCGTTTTCTACCAGGCGGTCAAACATACCGCCAGTTTCAATCGCTATGACGAATTTCGCGCTCGTTTCGATTAATTCTATTTTTTCTTTTTCTACATTATACGGGATACTGTAACCAGAATCCCCAACATCATCTCTGCAGTTAATACGTTTTAGCTTGCCCTTTCTGTCGACTTCTGTGATCGTCAAGTCTCCGATGACACTCGCGCCGTTTTCTTCGGGTCTCAGTTTGAAATCCTCTCTTAGGCATTTGGTGACAATTTCCAGATCCTCTGCCAGTAAATTTGATTCATCCTGTGATGAAAACTTTGCTTTCCCCCATCCTTCCGAGATATAATACATCTCTCTCAGAGTTGAAGACTTGTTATTTGCGATCATGTCCTCGATGAATTCAAGAACAAACATCGTGCGGAGAAGCATCTGGGCACCTCTCGTTTTCTTTGCTGTCCGCGCACCCATCGCTTTACCGTATTTCCAAACGCCGAGTTTGGGATCGAATTTGATATTCCCTTTAGTTCTCAAAGGAATCAGCATCTTCGGAACCTTCCCCTCACTGATCTGATCGTAAATCGAATTCGCAATCTCGTATAATCTGTCTAAGGCTTCCCCATGCCTCTCACTACTCGTCACTTAACACCTCCCCCTCTTCATCGTAATCAATCTCTTCTTCCTCTTCCTGTTCGGTCCCGCTCTCAGCACATACATCGATCTCTTCGATCTTCATGTCCTCAAGATCCCAGTCGCCTGGCAAAGGATCGGCCCCAATGACAAGAACCGGATTGATACCGCTCACATAGATCTCATTCTCATCATAACTATCGGCATCCAGTCCAACCAGTTCGAACGAGATCTCAACCTGATCAGTTGACGGTATGCGGTCGAGCTTCCAGGTCAATTTGCTGTTTTCTCTAATCTCGGACGGTTTGGGCAGGATGCTGTTCGTATCCAACGACTCAGCGGGAACGACAACGTGGAGAAGCAGACTCTGTGTTTTCGGTGTGTAGTTATAGACAGTAATCTTCACCCTATGTCGGTTGTTTTCATAAGTCACGGAGTCTTCTATCCAGACAACATTCATAATTTTAGTAATCGTTCCTTTCAATGACGGCACTTCTTTTCCAACGATTTTCGAACATTTCTCGGCAATCAGCGGGAGAATCTCCTGGACGATCTCAAATTTGGCGCGCGTCTTCCCCTTCATTTCTTTCTTATGCAGGTGAGTCTTCAGTTTCCTTGCACAGGCTTTTAATGCAAGTTGAATTTCTTCGAGAAATTCCGGAATATTCGCAATCGCTTCCTTTGCTTCAGAGGTGAATGGAATTTTTGTGGATGCGACGTGAACAAGGATGATGGCTGGTCCGTATGGAATACCTTCGCCTCCCCGTTGTTCAAAACCGTATCTTCTCCAGTCCATCGTCTCGATGGCCTTTGTGATTACACACGCGCCCTGCTGGTAAAGAAGCGGAACTCTATTTGCGAACCTCAAAATTGTGACCGGTTGATCACATGGTAAATTCCCACCGTAAACGATTCCTGCCTCAACGACAAAGGGATTCCCAGAGTAAACTCGAGGCTGTCTAGTCACTGGCGGAGCGTAGAATTCCGGTTTATACTCCTCGAGAACATTTTTGAGTCCTTTTCGAATCAGAGTTTCACCGATTGGAGAAAGGCAGTCTGTCGGAGGAGATTGAATTCGCACTTGGGACATCGCATCAAGAAGCTGTTTGTACTGCTCGAGCGTCAGTTCCTGGGGTTTTGAATCCCCACTCAACCACGCCTTCTCACAGATCTCCTTCGCAACACGATCACTTATCCTGTTGAACTCATTCTTCAGGAAACCGAGGAGCTTAGTTTCCTTCGTCGATTTTGCCATGTTGATGAGCATACCCAATTCAATACCATATGGATGCGGTCGAATTTCACGCGTTGGCGGTGGGAGCTTGTCGGTCGCCCTTTGAAAAATATATTTTTTACCATCAGGATCGTTGAAAATAATCGTTGCATGGGGATTAACGATAGCCGTTTGTCTCAGATACTCGAGCACGGATTGTTTCCCCGAGACATAGCGTCCTTCCAGCCACATTTCGATCCTTGTTCCATGCTCCTTCTCGTCCCAAATGATGAATTCTCTACTGAGAACATCTGGCTCATTCTTTCTTGTATTGATTTTGATCTCCATTTTCGCCGCGGGCTCATCTTTTTCGGTTTTTGAGGTGATAATGGCTGGCCTTCCAGTTGTCATCTGACTATACAAGACCGCTGCGGAGATCCCAATGCCTTGTTGGCCCCGTGCCTGGCGAAGTGAGTGGAAACGCGAGCCGTACAAAAGCTTGCCGAAGACATTGGGAATAACCTTCGGAACGATGCCTGGTCCATTATCCTCGACGGTAATTTTGAATTCATTTTGACCCGTTCTCCTTATATCAACTATAATCTCAGGGAGTATTGACGCCTCTTCGCAGGCATCGAGTGAATTATCCACGGCCTCTTTCACAGCCATTAACAATGATTTCGTCGGCGAATCAAAGCCAAGGATCTGGCGATTCCTCTCGAAGAATTCCGAAACCGATATTTCCCTTTGTTTCTTTGCGAGCTGCTCAGCAATAGAGGCCATACTAAATCCCTTAAATCTCTAAAGATTCGTTTGGTGCATCCCAGCTGTATTATTCTTGAAGTCATAAATAAAGATTACCTAGGGGAGATCAAAATTAGTCAATCCTTGAATTCCTTGCCGCAATTCCAGCATTTCTTGTCTGACTGCTTAACTTTTGCTCCGCAATCAGCGCATATCATTTCATCTTCCTCATCCTCGAAAGGCTCTCCGCACTGAGGACATTTCTTTGCATCGGGAGGGACTTCAGCACCACATTCAGAACAAACGAATTTTTCCACCGTTTTTCCTTTGCTAGCTTTCCCTGTTTCTCTTTCCTTATCTAAAGCCTTTTTGTCATCAATCTTCCCTTTTTCTTCTCTCTCTTTTCTGATTTGTTCCCTTCTCGCTTTTGAGGTATCCATCCACCATGATAAGGCGAGAATCAGGTAGAAAAGAACACCAATCTGAAGGAAAACGATCAGAAGACGAGTGTAAAGAAGTTGCTGAAACAAAATATCATCAGGAATGCTAAGAGGACCGAAACCCCAGTAAGTCTTGGTTCCATTCGAAGAGAATTGATACTCAAAGACCCCTTCCCAGAGTGCAACATCCGTCGAAAAAACATATCCATTGTCGACCTCTTGTAACGGTGTCATGTTAATGATTAGAGGCGAAGTATATGTCCAAAGATCTGTGATGTTAACTTGCACACTACTTTCGTTTGTTCCATTGATTAGAGTGACCTCGAAATGATAAACTGTTGATGCATTTCCGCGGTATGGCGTCACAGTCCCATTCACAAGAAATCCATTTTCGGAACTTACGACATCTCCTCCATATCCGGTGAAATCATAATAACTCTTAATACCGAAAGAAATTCCAAGAACCAAAAATAAGACGATTCCGAAAATTGCCAGCTTCTTGCGATTGGTCAATCCAAAATACTTGGGAAGACCGTAGGCGATCAGCGCGATTGCGATTGAAATAAAGCAGAGATAATACCATAGGAATAAAAGAAGTACAGCTGATACAATAAATGTCAAAACGATGACCATAGGAAGTGCATACTTCTTTTTCTTAAAAGCCGCAAGTTGTTTTTTTAGTTCTTCCGTAAAACTCATTGCTTCCGGATAATGAATAACGCTATTTTAGGTTTCCTGATGGTATATAAAAGATGCATTTGCCGTTCTACATATTACCATCCGGGCAGCACACATTTTTTACGACAAACCAGTCAATAAGAATCTGCTTAATGCTCAAATTATCAAAAATGGCGAACAGAATGAACTCACTTCCAAATCATTTTCGTTTACGCTGCGGCAGATCATGCTATTGTATTTTGTATGAAATAAGACCAGCGATTTTTGGAGCCGATCGGCAAACCTCATTATAGGGATCAACATTCTTTGGCAAATGGTTTTCAATATAATCGTTAGAAAGGGATAAATCTGCCATATCGAACGTATCTCGCAGTTCATTCGAAAAAATCCTCATCTCATTCGGCGGAAAGGTTGTTTGATGCGGTAGGCGCAGATAAGTAATATATAAAGAGTGAGTGATGCGAAAACTCTCTTTTAATTGAGGGAACTTATGAAAACGGCGGTCGTAGCGATCGGAGGAAATGCGATTCTGAAAGCCGGCGAGGAGGCAACATTAGAAAATCAGCTGAGAAACCTTGATATGACGTGCTCACACTTGGCCAGAATGATCAAAAACGGATATGATCTCGTAATAATTCATGGAAACGGGCCTCAAGTTGGCAACATATTGTTGCAAAACGAGCTCTGCAAGACAGAGATTCCATCGATGCCTCTCGATGTTTGCGTTGCGGAATCTCAGGGACTTCTTGGCTACCTCATCCAACACTCGCTGACCGCCGCTCTGGCAAAACAGAATACTGAAAAAACTGTGACATGCATAGTCACGCGTGTGCTTGTAGATCCAAAAGATCCCGCATTTGAGAAGCCAACGAAGCCGATCGGCCCGTACTATTCTCAGGAAGAGGCAGAAGACCTGAGAGTTGAAAGAGGCTGGACGCTCGTAGAAGACATCAAGAGAGGAGGCTATCGAAGAGTCGTTCCATCCCCCCGTCCGATTTCGATTCTCGAAGCTAGTGCAATCAGGAAACTCGTTTTTGGGGAAAAGGGACAAAAAGAGATCGTCGTCGCCGCTGGCGGAGGTGGAATACCAGTCATCAAGAAGAGTTATGGATATGAGGGAGTGGAAGCTGTCGTTGATAAAGATTTTGCCGCATCAGTTCTCGCGCGAGACATCGGAGAGAAAACATTGATTTTCCTTACGGACATCGACCATGTTTATGTAGACTTCGGAACCGATCGGGCGCGTCCTCTTGAAAAAGTGACTCTTGAAGAAATCGAAGAATATGTCGAAGAAAAACAGTTCCCTCCCGGAACGATGGGGCCGAAAATCGAGGCCTCGATCGATTTCCTGAAATCCGGCGGGAAATCGGTGGTCATCACATCACCCGATCTTATTGAGAAAGCGCTTTCTGGAAAAGCTGGCACAAGGATTTACGCTGGTCGGTGATGGTCTATGGCTAGCACGATTGAAGAGCAGATCAAGGCGATTGAGGAAGAGATCGCCTCAACTGATTATAATAAGGCAACGCAGCAACACATTGGGCGATTAAAAGCCAAGCTTGCAAGGCTTAAAGCTGAACTGGAAAAGCGCAGATCGAAGGTAACTGGGGGGCAAGGATATGGTGTGCGGAAATCCGGAAATGCGACGGTAGCGCTCATTGGATTTCCGAGCGTGGGAAAGTCGACTCTCCTCAACAAATTGACAAACGCAAGGAGCGAGATCGGAGATTATCATTTCACAACGCTCGATGTTGTTCCAGGGATGCTGTATCACAGAGGCGCAAAGATCCAAATTCTCGATCTTCCTGGCCTGATTAAAGATGCATCAAAAGGAAAGGGCAGAGGTAGAGAAGTCCTCTCAGTTGTGCGATCTGCAGACCTCATCCTTTTGTTACTGGATATTTATGAAACGCAAGTGGAGATACTGATCAGGGAATTAGAGAATGCTGGTATTAGACTCAATCAAAAGCCACCTGATGTTGTCGTCACGAAACTCGATAAGGGTGGAATTTCCGTAAAGTCGACAGTGAAACTGAAGAGCATTGACGAAGGAACAGCGAGAGCGATTGTATCGGAATATGGGTATGTTAATGCTGAGGTGATTATCAGAGAGGACATAACAGCGGATCAGCTCATTGACGTCCTTGCGGGTAATAGAGTATATGTGAAGGCGATCGCCGCCGTAAACAAGATCGATCTCGCGATGAAAGACGAACTCGAGAACATCAGAAGAAGACTTTCCTCACTTTCGCCAGTGTTCATTTCTGCGGAAAAGGGCCTGGGACTCGAGGAACTGAAGGACAAAATATTTGAAAGCCTCGATCTTATCCGAATTTACCTCAAACCACAGGGAGGAGAGCCAGATCTGGATGAGCCACTCGTGATAAGACGGGGGAGCACAGTTGGCGATGTTTGTGATCACATTCACCGGACATTTCGAAAGAATTTCAGGTATGCAAATGTCTGGGGTAAGAGTGCTAAATTCCCAGGACAGATGGTCGGTCTCGATCATAAGCTTGAGGACGAAGATATTCTTTCGATTGTTATCGTGAGAACGAAAGAACGAGATTCCAAATAAATGAAAATCTTTCAATTTTAGTAGACAGGTGCGTGATCAAGAATGGGAAAGCGAAGAGAAATGCGAATTGGACTTTCAACGGTCGCCGTTCATGCAGGCGAGCGAATGAACGAAACTCACGGTGCGGTAACTACTCCTATTTTCCAGACATCCACCTTCTATTTTCCTACGGACGATGAGAGAACATGGGAAGGGCAAGTGCCGGATGGGTCATACATTTACACAAGATATGGGAATCCGACAATCAGAGCAGCGGAGGACAAGATCGCAGCACTCGAAGGTGCTGAAAAAGGTCTAGCCTTTTCGTCTGGAATGGCTGCCATTACAACGACATTACTGACTTTTCTCAAGAAGGGTGATCATGTCGTTTCAATTAGAGACATTTATGGCGGAACTTTTTCTTTCATGAAGAATGAATTGCCGAGAATGGGCATTTCTGTTCGATTCGTCGATTCTTCAAATACTACGGAGATTCTTGAGGCGATCAATGAATCGCCGAAGATCGTTTACATTGAGTCGCCAACAAACCCGATGCTTAAGATTGTGGACATTCCGAAGATTGCCGACGCAGCTCATAAAACCGGAGCGATAGTGATCGCGGACAACACATTCGCCACACCAGTCAATCAAAATCCGATTGGTATGGGTGTTGATATCGTGATCCACAGTTGCACGAAGTACCTCAATGGCCATTCAGACCTTATCGCGGGGGCTGTCGTTGGAAGGGAATCTTTCATCAATGAGATTGCAAAAAAGCGAATCGTCATGGGTGGTGTTCTTGATCCGATCGGTGCATTTCTCCTTTTGAGAGGATTGAAAACGCTAGTTGTAAGAATGAAGAAACATAATGAAAATGGTAATGCAATCGCGCAATATCTTGAAGCGCATAGAAAAGTTGAAAGAGTGTATTATCCTGGTTTAGAGTCACACCCGCAACATGTACTTGCGAAAAGCCTTATGCGTGGATTCAGTGGGATGGTTAGTTTCGAAGTTTCTGGTGGGCGGAAAGAGGCAGAAACCGTGTTGAAATCCCTTCGCTTAATAAAGAGGGCGACGAGCCTTGGTGGTGTGGAGTCACTTGCAAGCATGCCAGCGAATACCTCCCATGCCGCATTGTCAAAATCGGAGAGAGAGCAACTCGGTATCAAGGACTCGCTCATTCGCCTATCAATTGGTATCGAAGACCCTGAGGACCTAATCGTTGACCTAGATCAAGCGCTTCAGAAGGTATGATAGAACGAATGACAACGATGAGAAAGCATTATTTAATGCCTTTTCAATGTGGACCAGATGATTCAGCGTCCTAGAGGTACAAGGGATTTCACACCCGATGAAATGGAAAAGAGGCGCTACATCGAGAGCCTCATGAGGAAAGAAGCCGAGATTTTCGGTTTCAGGGAGATTGCGACCCCTATTTTTGAGCACGCTGAATTGTTCACAATAAAGTCAGGTCCTGGTATCCTTGAAGAGATGTACGCTTTTAAGGACAAGGGAGGGCGTGAACTTACGCTCCGCCCCGAACTCACCGCGCCTGTCATGAGATTCTTCGTCAACGAGCTCACAGATATGCCCAGGCCTTTAAAACTGTATTACATGGGACCCTGTTTCAGATACGAAAGACCTCAGAGCGGAAGATTTCGAGAGTTCTACCAATTCGGCGCTGAGCTGATCGGCGCGAAGAATCCTGAATCAGATGCTGAAATCATCTCACTCGCCTCGTCCATCATGAAAAAAATTGGTCTCAGGGACTACAAAGTCCGGATCGGCCACATCGGCATTTTGAGGGACATTCTGAGGAAAGAAGGAATCGAAGGTGAGAATGCATCTCTCATCCTTCAGAAACTTGACAAGAAAATGTACGACGAAGCACGTGTATTGATGGAAGAGAAAGGTATGAGTCAAGCATCGATAGAGGAGATCATCGGGATCACCAAGATTTCGGGACAGCGGTCTGTGCTTCAGGAATTGCAGAGCTTTGAGGGGGAAGCGAGGGAATATCTGCATGATGTAATCGAAATCCTTGAAATTTTGGGAATTGAGAATTTGCTCGTGGATCTTGGGGTGGTAAGAGGACTGGATTACTATACTGGTGTGGTTTTTGAGATTGAGGTGCCAAGCCTCGGAGCTGAGAAGCAGGTTTGTGGAGGGGGTTCTTATTCGCTTGCCGAATTATTCGGCGGCGAAAAAGTCTTCTCAACGGGATTCGCGATCGGATTCGATCGCACGCTTATTGCCCTTGAAAAGCAAAAAATCGAGGTTCCGAAGAAAAGAGTTGATGTTTACGTCATCCCGCTGACCGATGGGCTACGCAGGAAAGCGTTTGAAATCATCGCTAGGTTGCGGAGCAAGGAAATCTCTGCAGATATCGACCTAATGAGGAGAAGTCTTCAGAAGAATTTGAAATACGCTGCATCAATTGGGGTGCGCTATGCGATCATTCTCGGTGTGAGAGAGGTGGAAAAGAACATCGTTTTATTGAGAAATATGGACACTGGCGAACAGGTTCCAATAGCAATCACAGAACTCCCAGAATGGCTCGCAGGTGCAAGGGGAAATAGCGCCTGAGGCTGCTGGTGGGGATACAAAAATCGCTTAGGAGGAAAGTTGAGCCGCCCCTCAGACGCCTGTTTTCCGAACACGAGCGCCTCTATATTAATCTATACCCTCATTGATGAGGTGATTTTGTCATTTTATTAATAAAAAAGCGATTCAGATTCATAAAGAGCACTTTTTCAAATCAAAAATACGTCGTAATCGTCACTTCGTACGCTAATTCAGTTTTTGGCATGATTATCAAGTTCTGAATTAACGAGCGCATCAGCCCGACGAATCATCGGATTCTGGCGGTTAACATGGCGAAGTGAATACCTCTTGAAATTCCTTAATTTTGAAAAAACCTCTTTAGCCAGGGGATACAAATTTGAAGCTCTAATTGCGTACTTTTGGTTTATCTGATTAACAACGAGCTGGCTATCCATGAAGATGTCCACTTCATCTGCTCCCAGTCTGCTCGCTTCCTCTAGAGCGGCAATCAAGCCATGATACTCCACCTCGTTATTCGTCGCGGTGTGAATGAATCGCGAGAACTCTTTGACAATCGTTCCTTTTTCATCCGCGATGATCACCGCATAAGCCGCAGGTCCCGGGTTACGCCTTGAGCCTCCATCAGTATAAATAAATAGGTGAATCGTCTCCCTCCGCAAATTCAGCAAAGGCGATTTTACGCCTTGAACAATTTTCCTTCATGAAACGAATGGAAAACGCTTTTCAGCCATATAAGTCTTCAGAGATTTCAAGAAATCAAAAGGGCTAAAGGTATTTCACGAATCGGTTCCTATCATCGACGAGCACGATTCTCGCTTTCGATGGAGATTGGGAAAGTTCGAAAGCCATAATGATGATTTTATCTCCTTTTTTTACAAGACGTGCCGCGGCTCCGTTCACCGCAACGATCCCAGAATCAGCTTCTTCTTCGACCACGTAAGTCTCGAACCTCGCACCGTTGTTGAGATCCGAGACTAGAACTTTCTCCCCTATCCAGATGTCAGCTTTTTCAAGGAGAGCTTTATCGATCCCAATGCTTCCGATGTAATCCGGTTTGACATGTGTCACTGTTGCTCTGTGTATTTTTGCATGCAGGAGTTCTCGCACGGGGGATGATTAAGAAACGAGGTTCAATAATCTTTCCCTAAACCCATAAGAATTCCATTGATCACAAAATCAATAATTATGGGTTCGAAACGGTGCTACGATCATGACCAAAACCTTTGATGGATTGATGACATCGACATCGGCGAATTAAACTCCGTAAGAAGTCTTGTATTAATCATTATTTATTCCAATTTCGAGGCGTGATCGTTTGGCTTCAAGATCTCAATTGATATGGCTCTCTGCTCGCACGAGACGACGATCGAAACAAAGGATAACAACGACAGAACTGTTCGTGTGAACATCAGATCTTCATGTAATCACGTTGACGATTGCGTAAAACTGCTCACCGAGGTCACAATGAGCGATCTCTGCGAGACAAGAGGATCGAGGATACTTGACTCGCCATCGAAGCTCGTTTGACTCCTACGTGCCTCATATCTACTGGTGTATTCAATGCCTGTTGGCTGGAACTGGGAATGATCTCAAAGGATCTTGTGAGGACAAGACCGTCTATCTGTATTCATTTCATTGAGTAGTAGGCCGGTAATTAATCTTTGTCGGCTGAGCTTATTATTAAATCCAGGAGAAAGAACATTATGACTGCAAAGATGCTTGAAAGTTATGTTCTTACTAATGTTGTCCTTTGGATATCCGTAGCATCAATTTGGTGTGCTTGAGTGTCAGTGATGACTGCTACGCATATTGCTTTCGCACAATGAAATGATCATTATTTTGCTCTCGAACATGAAAGATTTCTTCATTTATTGGTGTGCCTCCTGAGGTTCCAAACGCTAGGGAAATTTGAGTTTCATAATCTTGATCAAAAACCTCGGTAACTTTTTACTTCAGTTTCATTCATTTCATGCATCCATAAATTGGTGATTCTCTGACTCGCGTTGTTCCATCGCTAAGAATGATCTCAAATGTCAATTGAACGGCTACGTGGAGATATAAAATTTCATGGCATATCTAACTTGAGAGAATCGAATGATCGAATTGAAAGAATCAAAAACGGAACAATTATCGATTTTTTTCTTGAAGAGTAAACATTGAGGGGGAGTTACTTGGCAATGAGAGACTAGTTCAAATTATCAAAGGCGTCGTGGTTTCTTGATTCTCTTCCAATAGATATTAGCATTTTTGTTCAAGAACAAGGAAAAATCATGATCTTTGCCGACCTTTTCGATGAGGCTAGCTAAATCGATTCTTTTCTTAAGATTTCATTTCGTTGGATCTAAAGGGTTGAAAGAATCGACTTCATCTTAATCAAATGAAAAAGAGAGCGCCCCGGTCGGGATTTGAACCCGAGTCCCGGGCTCTCTGTTTCCTCGAAGGAAACGACAGGCCCGGATGATAGGCCACTACACTACCGGGGCATTGCGACAGGAAACCTTCAACAAGTATGATATATTTATTCCTTAGGTCTTCGTGGCCAGCTTCGTTTCGATGGGAAACGAGAATGATGATGAAATTTCTCTCAGATCAATGTCACTAGTTTTATGAAGCTATGGCTTAATTAGTGTGATAGATAAAGATGGACAAAAAAAATCAGAGTCGAAGACTATATGGTCAAGAATGTTGTTTCCGTCCCGCCAGATTTCACAGTGGAAGAAGCTACAAAGAGGCTGATCTCGACAGAATTCCATGGATTACCAGTTGCAGAAAACGGAAGGCTCATCGGTTTCGTAACAGCAAAAGAGCTTCTCAGAGCCGCTTCGAGACCGCAAGCGAAGATTAAAGATATCATCAGAAGAGGTACGATCAGCGTCAATCCAGAAATGGACATCGACGATGCCGCAAGGATTCTTTTCAGGTATGGTCTTAGAAACCTTCCAGTTGTCGACAAAGAGGGCAAACTAGTTGGCATGATTTCAAATATCGACATTGTGAGATCGCACATCGAGCGCGCAACCCCGAATAAAGTACTGATGATTAAGACCTTTCTCGAATCAAAACACAAGATTAAAATCACAGTTAAGAGACGAATCATACCAATTGAGGCATTGAGACCAACTCAACATGAGGTGTACGCGGATGAGCTTCGCGGGAGACAATTCGAAATCAGGAGAGGACTTGTTGAGCCGATCATCGTGGTGCAGAAAAGAGATTATTACCTGCTAATTGATGGCCATCACCGGGTGCTTGCGGCCAGAGCGATGGGCGTCAGGCAGTTTTCAGCTTTTGTGCTTGAACCTAATATCGACGTGGAATTGGGTCTGGAAAAGACGGCAAAGGAAAGAGGATTACTCACAATGGATGATGTGAGAATCATTGAGGGGTCTCACCATCCACTGGTCGAAGTGACGACTAGGCTGATCAAGGAAGAGTCCTGACTTCTCGGGGTTTGAGGACAAGGAATCTAGAAGATCAATTCTTTTTGATCGACTCCAGTATGATCTTTTGTTCGACCTGAGCGACGAGATTGATCGTCTCGATGACCGTATCTGGATTGAGACTGATACTATCGATGCCGTGCCTGACAAGGAACTCAGTGAATTCGGGGTAAACCGACGGAGCCTGGCCGCAAATCGAAACGACCTTTCCTTTCTTATGCGCAGCGTCGATTAGATGCGCTATTGCTCTCTTGATCGCTTCATTTCTCTCATCGAAATAGCCCATCTTCGCAAGAATGTCAGAGTCCCTATCAGCACCCATGATGAGCTGCGTCAGATCGTTGCTCCCGATCGAAAACCCGTCGCAATAATCAGCAAATTCATCGGCCATGAAGATGTTACAAGGCACTTCGGCCATTAGGTAGAGCTTGAAATCCTTTCCGCGGTGCAGTCCGACTTCCTCCATCATCTCGGTGATTTTCTTCAGCTCTTCGACCGTCCTCACGAATGGCAGCATGACCCAAATGTTCTTCAGCCCCATTTCCTCTCTGACTTTCTTGACTGCAAGCAGTTCCAATTTGAACGCTTCTCTGTACTGGTCGGAAATGTACCTTGAACAACCCCTCCAGCCAATCATTGGATTCGATTCGTGCGGTTCAAACTTCTCTCCGCCTTTCATCTCCCTGTATTCGTTTGTCTTAAAGTCAGAGGTTCTCACAAGAACAGGTCGCGGATAAAACGCACGGCCAACGATTCCTATTCCCTCTGCGAGTTTTTCAATGAGCTCATTAGCTCGCCCCTGCTCCATGAGCGCAAGAGGATGTTCAGCGACATAGCTGGTGAAGAGGAATTCAATTCTCATTAATCCGACCCCTTGGACGGGGAGCTTTGCGTATTCTTCGGCTTTTTGTGGTACACCAATATTAACGAGGATCTTCGTACCAGTGATCGGAACAGATCTTGCAGCGGGTGCGGCGATAACGACTTGCTCTTCTTTCTTTGGGATAATACCACCCTCGTACACGATGCCCATTTTACCATCGACCGTGACGAACATCCCATTTCTGAGTATTTTCGTCGCGTTCGTTGCACCAACAATACACGGTATGCCCAGTTCTCTTGCGACAATCGCGGCATGACATGTCATGCCGCCTTCATCGGTCACGATTGCAGAAGCTCTCGTCATTGCGGGGACCATATCAGGAGTTGTCATGACAGTCACGAGAACATCACCAGGTTTTACGACATCGAGACTCATCGTTTCTTCGTAGATTTTCACAGGCCCTTGCGCTAGACCGGGACTTGCTGCGAGCCCCTTGACCAGAACTTTCTGCTCAGTTCTTGTTTCATGCGTCGCTTCCTGCATTGAATCCATTCCCCCTACATCTTTCTCATTCGCTTTCTTGCGCGTAGCGAGTGTGGTAACAGGTCTCGCTTGAACAACATAGATTTCCCCATTTTCCATACACCATTCAATATCCATTGGTTTATCGTAATGCAATTCGATTTCCCTTCCAATCTCTGCAAGAGCGAGTATCTGTTCATCTGTTAGTTTCTGCGCGCTCGCACTCGCATCATCAACATTCTCTTTTTTACTCTCACCATTATCGCCTTTGACCAATTTCCATGTTTGCTTGGCCACTCTCTTGTTGAGGATCTTCTTGTGGAATTTATCGACGACGTATGTATCAGGGGTTACCTTGCCGCCGACCATCGCCTCTCCCAGCCCGTAGCCGGCCTCGATAATAATGTGCGGAAGTTCGGAGTTGGGATCGACGGTAAACATGATGCCTGAGACCTCTGAGTTGACCATTTTCTGAACGACGACCGCGAGTTTCACTTGGTCATGCCCGAAACCTTTGCTCGCCCTGTATGCGATGGCTCGAGGTGTAAAAAGTGATGACCAGCATTTTTTGATTTTCTCAAGTAGTTCCTCGGCCTTGCTTACATTCAGGAAGGTATCCTGCTGGCCTGCGAAGCTCGCCGTAGGAAGATCCTCGGCCGTCGCACTCGACCTGACGGCGACAAGGCAATCGGACCCTTCTTTTCTCAAAAGATTTCTGTACGCTTCCAGAATTTCATCCGCGAGATCCTTTGGGATTGCACTTTCATCAAATGCTTTTCTTATCGATTGAGAGACATCTTGAAGAAGTCTATCGTTAGAGACATCCAAATTTGAAAGTGCTGACTCGATAACATCCAGTAGATGATTCTTTTTGACAAAGTAATCGAAAGCAACAGTCGTAAGCACAAATCCCGGTGGAACATTAAATCCTGCATTCGCCAGTTCTCCAAGATTGGCAGCCTTCCCACCGGCGATTGATATATCCTTTGCTGTCAGATCGGAGATTTCCACTACTCTCTCAGTCATCTTACCCCTTCCAAATCGATCTCTCGATAGACCTCACGAATCGGTCCTTGTTACCACATATCAAATCATCTCGTTTAAATCCTATGGTTCCTTACTCATTCAAATCGCGTTAATAATTATCATAAATTAGATATATCGAATCTAAATTACGAAAGTCCAACAGTTTTCGCAATAAAATACAAACTGAACTTGCAGCCAGGTGATAATTCGGAAAGTAGAATTTCGAATTTGAAGTGATGGTTGGCCGAATAATTCTAAGCAAACTCCAAAATCAATATTATCGTTTTCATAAATTGACATTCGATTCGCTCAATTTCTTTTAAATTCATGAAAGTTTTTCGAAATTGTAATAGATGAAACACTTTTTTAGACGAGATATTAGCTAATTTTCTGATTTTTCGGGAGAATATAATAATATATTGAATTACGATGACGCGCAAGGGTGCATACCTTGAATAGCGCAAGTCGATCAAGAACCGTTGAGATTCGTTGGCACGGGAGAGGTGGCCAAGGAGTTGTTACGGCAAACGAAATCTTGGCCGGTGCCGCTCTCCGCGAAGGGAAGTTCATCAAAGCATTTCCGGAGTTTGGACCAGAGAGAATGGGGGCACCGATCAGAGCGTTCGCCAGGATTTCTGACAAACCGATTACAGTGCACAGCCAAGTCTATTATCCTGATTATGTCGTTATAGTGGATTCGACGTTACTGGGACAGATCGATGTCACAGAAGGATTAAAATCAAATGGTGCCGTCATAGCAAACTATCCAGATGTACCAGAAAAACTAAGGTCGATTATCGGCGACAAATTTGAAGTGCATACCGTTAACGCAACGAAGATCGCCCTCGAGGAGATCGGTAGACCGCTGACGAACACCGCAATGCTCGGTGCCCTCGCGAAGATATCAGGCGTAGTGACCCTTGAAAGCGTTGTAAAGGAGCTTGAAAGAAAATTCGCGGGAAAATTCACGGCTGATGTTACTGCGAAAAATGTGAGAAGTGTCGAGAGGGCATACGACGAGGTGATGTGATGGGCGATCCACAAAAGAAGTCCAAGGATTATCCTGAGGGTGGAGTAATCGATGAGGCGGGAAGCGCCCGGAAATACAAGACAGGCGATTGGCGTTCGCAGAAGCCCGAAGTTGACAAGGAAAAGTGTATCAATTGCCTTTGGTGTTGGGTCTATTGCCCAGATAACTCTGTCCTCGTTGAAGAGGGGAAAATGGTTGGTTTTCGATATTCACACTGCAAGGGTTGCGGAATATGCGCCGCTGAATGCCCAAAAAAGGCGATAACGATGAAGAAGGAGGGAAACTAAATGCAACCGATTGCAATGAACGGGGATCAGGCAATCGCGTATGCCTGGAAACAGGTTAACCCTGATGTTGTTGCCGCTTATCCGATTACGCCTCAGACGATCATCGTTGAGGCGTTTTCAGAATACGTGGCAGATGGTCTCGTCGATACAGAGTTCGTGTGCGCCGAGTCCGAGCACAGCGCGATGAGCCTGTGTATCGGCGCCGCGGCAGGTGGCGCAAGGACATGCACCGCGACTGCATCAGCAGGACTCGCATTCATGTGGGAGATGCTTTACATTGCGGCCTCAATGAGATTACCGATCGTTATGGCCGTCGCCAACAGAGCACTGAGTGGCCCCATCAACATCCATTGCGATCACAGCGATACAATGGGGGCGCGAGATTCTGGATGGATTCAGATCTATGGGGAAAATGCCCAGGAAGCCTATGACAATTCAATCATGGCTTTCAGGATCGGTGAGCACCTTAATCTCCGACTTCCAGTGATGACAAATATAGATGGCTTTATCACGAGTCATTCACTGGAAAACCTCAGCCTGTTACAGGATGAAGAAGTGAAGAAATTCGTCGGAGAATTCAAAGCGATCAGACCCCTGTTAGATTACAGAAATCCCGTGACCTATGGACCGTTCGATCCACCAGACTTTTACTTCGAACACAAGTACCAGCAGGTGGAAGCGATGAGTCGCGCACTGCCGATTATCAAAAAGGTTGCTGAAGAATACGCAAAAATCAGCGGTCGATCCTATGATGTCGTCGAGTCGTATCAAGTCGAGGATGCTGATTTTGTCGCAATTGCCGCGGGATCAACGGCGGGAACACTGAGAAGCGTTGTGGACGAACTCCGAGCTGAAGGGAAGAAAGTGGGAAGCCTCAAGCTCCGTGTTTTCCGCCCATTCCCCGATAAAGAGATCGTCGAAGCGCTCGAGGGTAAGAAGGCCGTTGCCGTCCTTGATAGATCCATAAGCTTTGGCGCAACAGGACCCATCTTCCCCGAAGTGCGATCAGCACTCTACGATGTCGATGAGAAGCCGAAAGTCGTCAACTACATATACGGTCTTGGTGGCAGGGATGTTTCAATCGAAGAATTAAAGTCTGTTTACAATAGACTGATGACTGGCGAGTGTGATAGGGTCAATTATCTGGGGGTGAGAATCTGAATCTGAAAGAACTTGCGAAGAAACCATCTGCGATCACTGAAGGTCACAGACTGTGTGCTGGTTGTGCTGAACCGATCATCGTCAGACAGATTCTGATGGCGAGCGATAAACCCGTTGTGGTCGGCAACGCGACAGGATGCCTTGAAGTTTCCACAACTGTCTATCCTTACTCTGCCTGGGCAGTTCCGTGGATTCACAGTGCTTTTGAAAATGCAGCAGCGACGATTACTGGTGTGGAAAGTGCGTATAAGGCACTCGTGAGAAAAGGCGTCATCAAGGATGAAATCAGGTTTATCGCCTTCGGAGGAGATGGCGGTACATATGACATCGGATTTCAATCACTTTCAGGAGCGATTGAAAGAGGGCATCGATTTGTCTATGTATGCTTAAATAACGAAGCTTACATGAACACAGGCATTCAGAGATCTGGTGCCACATGGAAGGGAGCGAGCACGACAACTTGCCCCGCAGGCACCTGCATCCCAGGTAAGAAAGAGTTTCCAAAGGATCTAACAAAAATCATCATTGCTCATGAACTTCCATACGCAGCACAAGCGTCACCCCATAACTGGAAGGATTTGATGGAAAAGGCGGCTAAGGCGTTCGAGGCAAATGGTCCCGCATTCATTAACGTCGTCGCTCCATGTCCCAGAGGTTGGAGATTCGATTCTTCCCAGACGATTCAAATTGCAAGGCTCGCTGTTGAAACATGCATCTGGCCACTCTATGAATACGAGAATGGAATCTGGAGACTGACTGGTGACAGCAAGAGAATTGCGGAGGGAAAGAAAGAAAAGAGGCCGATCACTGACTGGTTGAAGTCGCAGGGCAGATTTAGGCATCTCTTGACGGAAAAATGGAAACACGTCGCCGATGAAATCCAGGCTGAAGTTGACAGGAAATGGGAGCAGCTCAAGAAATACTGTGAAGAATGAGCGTTTCCCTACCAATCTCCCTTCGCCTTATTCTTTTTCATTTTTTTATTTGTGTTGTTTTTATATCGAATTGGAAAGAAACCTAAATTTCGTGCGTTCGTCAGTCGTCAGAATTATTATAATTGTCTATCTTCATTGTACACCATCTTCGCCGCAAGTCCCTCAAAATATTTACCCAATATTTTCATCTCTCTTTTTCCAAGGGGTTTTTTGGCGCAGGGACGTAGGGGCGTGTTCAAATACAAAATATCAGGGCTAACTCTCTTGCAAATCTCAGCGATTCTTGATGCCTCGTGCATGTTCTCTTCGACGAACATGATCTCTAACTGGAAACTCCCCCCGAATTCCTTTCTCGTCATTTCGATTCCATGAATGACATCGGCGAATTCGATGTCCTCATGAGGGCGATTCACAGCACGAAACGAAGATTCTGTTGCGGCATCGAGCTTTGCCACAATCACATCAGTTTTCATCACGTCGCGTCTCACTTCTGAATCGAAAAGTAGCGATGAATTCGTGAGGACACCAATTCTTACGGTCGCCACCGATCTCACCGTATCGACAAGCTCGCCAAAGTTCGAAGCCAAGGTCGGCTCCCCTGTTCCGGAAAACGTAATGATATCTATAACTGGAAATTTTGCAAGGGCAAGCTCCAATTCCTCCTTAACGATTTCGGAGGATACGAATTCGCTTCGTTTGCTTGTAAGAACTCCTTTGTTTCCGAGCTGGCAGTAAAGGCAGTTGAAACTGCATATTTTCGGTTCAACGCCAATCGGATCGATTCCGAGTGATCGGCCAAACCTCCACGATCTCACTGGTCCGTAAACACTCCGCATACCGTCACTTCGTCATCGACGTCAACAGAGCCTCTCTATTATAATGACTTCTGAAATATACCAAGTTAGCTAATCAATTCAAAGATAGACTGTTAGGCATAAACTGTAAGAGATAGAATTGAGTTATTAAAACCAAAGTATGTACGACAAGATTTTCGATGAAGTCGCGAAAGAATATGATAACTGGTACGAAACGCATTACAAAATTTTTTTATGTGAAAAGGAGGCCATAAAGAAACTCAGTTTGCAAGGCTTGGGCCTGGAGGTAGGTATCGGAACCGGATCAATTGCGAGTGAACTTGGAATTAAACTCGGTATTGATCCTTCTCTTCCGATGCTATTCCTTGCGAAAGAAAAGGGAATCGATGTTGTTCGTGGCTTCGGGGAAATATTGCCGTTCAAAAACGAAATCTTCGATTTTGTTCTTATTTCGACAACACTCTGCTTTGTCGGCGATCGGATATCCTTGATGAAAGAGGTTCACAGGGTTTTGAAAAGAAAAGGAAAGGCAGCCGTCTGCTTTATTCCGAGGGATTCAGCATGGGGGAGATATTACATTGAAAAAGGAGAGCAGGGACATCGAATTTACCGTCATGCGCGATTTCTTAGCTTTGGTGAAATCATTGAGTTATTGGAGACTCCTGGTTTCGTGATTAAGAAGATCGTTTCGACGCTTCGATTCAGTCCTGAAGGTGAGCCGATTCTCGAACGACCCATAGAGGGTATCGCCAATGGCGGATTTGTTTGTCTGGAAGCTGAAAAAAAAGAAATTTGAATGAACATAAATGACATCGACTCGAGAATTCTTTCACGATTGAGCGAGCAATTCTTCCCAGAGTCGAAGCGTTTCTTTCGCTTCTTCTTCGTCGATTGTCTGAATGGCAAATCCGGCATGAACCATGACCCAATCGCCAATTTTTGCGTCTACCAGCGAGACGTTGACTTTCCTCAAAACACCGCCAAAATCGACATCAGCTAGATTTCCTTCGACGAAAACGATTTTTCCTGGGATTGCAAGGCACATGTTTTCATCTCATCGCGATGACATGATTTTCAATATCGCTTCCGCAGGCTGACCGTCGCACTCAGTGAGAGCACGAATAGCTTCTTCCTCAGTGCAACCTGTCTGCTCCATCACGAGCTTCACATCCTCGTCAGGGATTTTCTTTTCCTCGTCTTTGGCAATCGATTTTCTTTCGAGGATTTCGGGCTCGCCGAGGATCTGAAATGATTTTTGCCCCTGAACTTCCATCAGCGTTACTGCAGCTTCTTTGATGACATACTCCTTCGTCTTCGTGCGAATGATGACCTCTTCAACGTCCTCAATCTCTTCTGCCTTGATACCAAGACGTTTCATCGCTTGTTTGACCTGGCGCGGATTCACTCGACCAATACCGGGCATCATATTTTCTGATCAAGTGATTGGTGTCCGGAAGTTAAATCTTTTGAGTCTCTCTGTGCCACGATTGATTCTTGATTTCCAAACAATTCATCAAAGGACTCTCAGGAATTTTTCAATTTCCCAATCGGTGACGCGGGTCCGGTACTCATCCCACTCTTTTCCTTTGATGTGCAGATAGTGGCTGAAGATGTGATCCCCAAGCGTTTCTTTAACCAATTTGCTCATACTCATCAGGCTGAGTGCCTCGCCAAGGCTTTCTGGAAGACTCTCGATATTGTGTCGTTCCCTCTCTTCTTTGCTCATATGATAGATATCACGTTCAACAGGTTCCGGCGGTTCGATGCCCTTCTCAATCCCATCAAGACCAGCGGCAAGCATGACAGCGAACTGCAGATACGGATTTCCGGCTGGATCTGGATTCCTAAGCTCAATCCGCGTCTTAGTGCCTCTGCCTGCGGGAACCCGGATGAGGGCGCTGCGATTCCTGTTCGCCCACGAAATATAGCATGGAGCCTCGAATCCCGGCACGAGTCGTTTGTATGAATTAACGTAGGAAGCAAGAATCGCACATGTTTCCCTCGCATGCTTGAGCAAGCCACCGATGAACTTGAGGGCAATTTCACTGAGTCCGTATCGGCCTGAAGGGTCGTCAAATGCATTCACGCCATCAATAGTTGACAACGATTGATGGACGTGCATCCCTGAGCCGTTGACGCCGTACAGAGGTTTGGGCATGAATGTAGCGTGCAGTCCGTGTCTCAGAGCGATCGTCTTGATCCCAAATTTCAAAGTAATCATGCGGTCAGCGATTGTCAGAGCGTTATCATATCGCAAATCGACTTCATGCTGACCCGGCGCGACCTCATGATGCGACGCTTCCATGTTAAATTTCATCATGTCGAAATTCATCATAATGTCTTTACGGACAACCTCTCCTTTGTCCAGCGGCATGAGGTCAAAATACCCGCCCACATCATTCGGAACTAGTCGAGGATTGTGATTTTCATCAATCTTGAAAAGGAAGAATTCAAACTCAGGGCCAACATTGAATATATATCCCTTCTCCCTCGCCCGTTCCATCATCCGTTCGAGAACGTACCTTGGGTCGCCCTTGAATCTGTTCCCGTTGTGATCGAAAATTCTGCACATGAATCGTGCCGTTTTCATCCAACTCCCAATCGTCCATGGATAGATTAGGAAGGAGTCGAGTATCGGAACTGCCCTCATATCGGATTCTTCGATCGTCGCATAACCGAGAATCGATGATCCATCAATGAAGACTCCTTCGTCAATGGCCTTTTCGAGTCTTTCTACCGGGATAGAGACACTCTTGACGGTCCCAAGAATGTCCGAAAACTGCATTTCAACAAAACGGACTTCTTCCTGTTTAACCGTCTTCAATACACTCTCTTTGAGTTCCGATTCACTAATTGTCTGAGTCATGGCGCGGGTGATGAACAAATTAGATAATAAATTTTTCTAATTTTAGCTTTTTGACTAATTTATTGATTCTTTATTGTTTATTTATATATCCATCAAGTTCTGTTATAGACTATAAGAAATTAAGAAAATGAAAAAATCATCACAATCAGACCATTCATTTATTATTCGCGACCTCTTGACTGAGAGCGAGCTTGACCTCGTCGAGTATGCTCCTGAGAACTTCATTCACATGAATTGAACCAGTCAGGCCACCAGAGGCGAAGTGCTTCTGTCCTCCTCCTCTGCCACCGACCTTCGACAAACACTTGTTCAGGATTCCAGGACAATCGATGTCAATGTCCTTGTTTACCGCTAATATAAACAATGCTTTTTCATCCTGCGATACAAAAATGCAAGCCGTTTTCTCTTCCTGAATGAAACGGTTTGCTTCATCGATGAGCATTTTCCTATCTAGTGCTTCAAATAAGCCCGAATAGATTTTGAATGGCCCGTGTCTCTCAGGAACAAGCGATCTCAATCTCTCGCGAGCATGTTTTTTTAGCGAATCCTTTAAAACCGTCACCGAATGCTTCATATTTTCTACAGCGCTAACAAGATGCTCTGGTTGCGCTCCAATCACTTCAGAGGCATGCAATGCGATTGTGCCAAAGAATATCGATTTCATCATCGCGTTTGTGCCAACCTCAAAAGAAATTTCGAAATCACCGATGGATTTGGCAGATGAGATTTTTGTCACAAAGATCATGTTCACCTCTGCCGTATTTCTTACATGAATGCCAGCGCACGCTGCTTGATCAAACTCATCTATTTTGACGATTCTTACTTTATTCTCCGTGATTCTCTCGAGTTTTGCTCGAATTCTAGATGCGGCCACCTCGTTTCTTTCAAGCCAGCATTCTGTCACGGCTAACCCTTTCAGAATGATTTCATTGGCTCTTTTTTGGGCCCTTGATATGACTGGCCAGTCGACATGCCCTTTTATTATCAGACTTTTCTTTGATGGTGATATGTGGATTTTGACGAGTTCAATATCGGGAGATTCGCGAAGTATCGATGAAAAAAGAATGTGTTCTCCTGTATGTCCTTTCATCAGCTCATAGCGGCGATCCCAATCGATTTCGCCGTAAACCTTTTGGCCAGGATTAAATGTGTGACCGGGGACCCTGTGATATACGTGACCTCCCTCAGCTTTGACCTCGGTAACTTGCAGTCCCTCAATCGATCCAAGGTCGCATTCCTGTCCTCCGCCGCCTGGGAAAAATGCAGTTCGGTCAAGCAAAATCCAGTCGCCATCAATTTTTTCCACAATAGCATCGAAACTTCTGATGTATGGATCAGCTTCATACAAACGATGAGTCATCGCTTCATCTCGAAGGATAAAGAACCTGATAAACCTTGTCGGCAAGATTCGTGCGACCTCATGCACGAGAAAGCACGATGGATCTTCTATCCGGCATAAACGCAGGTTAAAATCGGGAATTGAGCTCTTTGATGAAAGGCATCTTACTGCACAAAAGAAAATATATTCATAGAATCGATGGACATATTCAGGAGCAGACTGACGGGTGAGCATTTGACCGAAATAAATCTTGACGATCTGGACAAGAAGATCATTGAACAACTCTGTCGATCCAGCCAGGGATCCTATCGTCAGATCGCAAAGCGCCTGGGCATTCATCCCACCACTCTGATTCAAAGAGTGAAGAATCTGGAAGAACAGGGTATCATCAAGGGATATAGAGCAAATGTCGACTATCTTAAACTTGGATATGAATTCATGGCGATCGTGCACGTTTATGTAGAGGGGGACCTCCTGGAGGTGCAGCGCAGGATCAAAGATATCAAGAATGTCGTCGCAGTGTTTGATGTAACCGGTGAATGTGATTCGATTGCTTGGATCGCTTGTAAGGATCGTGAAGAGTTCAGCGGGGTGATCAAGCGCATGCTACAGATGCCAGGTGTCAAGAAAACAAATACTTATGTCGTTCTCAACGTGATCAAGGATCCTTATCAGTTTTTGCCTGATTTCGAAGGTAAAGAAACCTTTGGATCAGAATGATCGTTCGATGGTCTTATGAATTAGTCAATCTCAAACATCATTTTCTGACCCATGTAACCTAGAGGTTGAATAGAAATTTATATCTCAGATTGTCAAATTGTTAAATAATTGCAGATTAACTGACAATTTGTTGGAATTACGTTCAGTATTTGAAAAATCTGATCGTTTTCGAAGATTTACAGGGCAAAATGTTTAATATGGGCCTCTCATTAATGGCCATTGCCCGATTAATAAATCAGAGGAAATTTCAATGATTCGGACACACAACTGCGGTGCAATTCGACCAGAAGATATAGGGAAACGTGTTAAGATAGCAGGTTGGGTGAGATTTTCAAGGGATCACGGTGGCGTCAAATTTATTGATCTAGCTGATTCATATGGAATCACTCAAGTCGTACTCGACCCCGAAGCGATGCCTCCTGGTGTTGATATCAGAGCGCTTTCCAAAGAGATCGATTCACTGAGCAGGGAATCCGTTATTGCAGTGACTGGTATTGTAAGGGAGAGAGTTCCAGGAACAGAGGATTCCCGAAATCCGACGGGCATGGTTGAGGTCCTCATAGAAGATCTTACCGTTCTCAGCAGATCGAAGCCCATCCCATTCGAAATAGCGGAGCAGAAGAAGTCATTTCTTCCGAACGAGGACTTGCGATTGAAATTCAGATATTTAGATCTTAGAAGGGCAGAAATGATTGGAAATCTTAGATTCAGGCATCGATTGGTTTCTGCCGCACGACAGTTTTTTGATTCAGAGGGATTCATTGAGGTCGAGACACCGATTCTCACGCGAAGCACACCAGAAGGGGCCAGGGACTTTATCGTACCGTCTAGGACAATGCCCGGAAAATTTTACGCTCTTCCTCAAAGTCCTCAGCTTTATAAACAAATGCTGATGATCGGTGGCGTCGATAAGTATTACCAGATAGCAAGATGTTTTCGCGATGAGGATTCGCGTTCTGATCGACAGCCCGAATTTACCCAGATCGATCTTGAAATGTCCTTTGTCGAGGAAAAAGATGTGCATGATGTCGTAGAGAGATTGCTTGCACATATCTGGAAATCGCTCTATGGGTCGAAGCTAGAAATTCCTTTTCCAAGAGTGAGGTACAAGAATGCGATCGAAAAATTCGGAACTGACGCGCCTGATATTAGATTTGGACTTGAGATTTCTGAGGTTACTGAGATTGTTGCTGATTCCTCTTATGAGATCTTCAACAAGATAATTCGAAAGGGCGGAATTGTTCTGGGCATCAATGTTCGATCTTCTCTTGTATCATCTTCACCAACAGAGACAACTCAGATCGGGAGGAAAGAAGTCGATAGGCTCATCGACTGGGCCAAGCAGGAGGGCATGGGAGGCCTAACCTGGATGAGAGTCACCGCAGAGGGGCTGAGCTCTAACATCGTTAAGTATTTCCCAGCCGAAATCCGGCAAAAATTGATTCGGGCAATGGATGCCGACATCGGGGATCTCCTCCTATTCGTTGCAGGGCAAAAAATGCAGGCGAGGAAATATGCGGGAGCACTAAGGATGAAACTCGCAAGGGATCTGGGACTCCTCGACGGCAAGAGTCATCAATTTGTGTGGGTTGTTGATTGTCCTTTATTTATTAGAGATCCCCTCACGGGAAGTCTGGAACCTTTCCATCATCCATTCGTCATGCCGGTTGATGGATACATCGAAGAGAACAGTGATATTGATGAACTCAAAGGGCTTTCCTATGACCTTGTCCTCGATGGATGTGAAATTGGAAGCGGTTCAATCAGAATTCACGATCCGGAATTGCAGAAGAAGATTTTCAGATTGCTGGGAATGTCCGATGATGAGATTGAAAGGAAATTCGGCTTTTTCCTCGAGGCTCTGAGTTACGGAGCACCACCTCATGGAGGAATCGCGCTCGGTCTCGACAGACTCGTTTCGATTCTGGTCGGTTCCGAAACCATCAGGGAGGTCATCGCCTTTCCGAAAAACAAACGATTCCAGTCACCGCTGGACGACTCACCTGCTCCAATCGAAGAATCAAAACTCGCTGAACTGGAACTTCTTTCGCTTTCCTCGGTAGAAGAAGAAGTGAAAAAGGAGGTTCAGCAATGATATCATCGAGAGAGTCTTCTTTCGATCTCGTTTATGACTAATTTGGCAACTTCATCAGACGAGCATCGGCCTTTGAAAGCTTTCATTACCTGACCGATGACGAAGTTCGCTGCTCGTTTGTTTGTCTTGTAATCAGAAATGATTTCTGGATGTTCCTTAAGAATCGAACAAATGATCTCAATTACCTCCTCGGTATCCAGTTCCTGTGAGGTACCCACGAACTCTTCCCCTTTGATGATAGATACGAGCATTTTCCTTCCTTCGCTTTCGGAAATCGATCCGCTCAGAATCGATCCAATTATCGTCAAAATCGAGGTACGCAAATCCTCAGTCATCCTTTTTTCAAGCGTCGACCAATTTGCGGCGAGTTGATCTAGAATCCATGACAGGACCTTATTTGCTGGAAATTTCGACGAAAGGTCTTCAAAAAGATCGGCGAGGGCATAAGAAGTAAAGACGATCTTTTTTGCTTCTGCCAAGCCAATACCGTATTCTCTTGATAACCGTTCAACTCGCATCAGTGGCGTCTCTGGAATTGCTATCAATTTGGCTATCTCCCCAACATTGAAGACCCCAAGATCAGGTTCAAGAATGTATCCATAATCCTCCTCGAATTCCTTTTCCCTTGCAGGAAGCGTCACTTTCCGTTCTTCATCGTAACGCCTTGTTTCTCTGGGGATTTTCTTCCCCGCTTTCAGCATTTTTGATTGCCTTACAAATTCAAACTCAAGCGCTTTTTCGAGATTTCTTAGTCCAAGAATATTCTTCACCTCAACCCTCTCTTCAGCAACCGAGATGTTCGCGTCGACCCTTACCGATTGCTCATCCTTGTCCGAGATACCAACGAGATAACGGAGTTCTGTTAAAAGAGAAGAGGTGAAATCCCTTGCCTCTCTTGGCGTGGAAAGATCTGGAGCAGTGACGATCTCGACAAGCGGTACACCACTGCGGTTATAATCAATCAGCGAAATTTCCTCACCGAGTTTTCCCACTCTCTTGATCTTTCCCGGGTCCTCTTCGAGATGGACTCTCAAAATTCGAATAGACTTGCCGTCGAAAAGAAATTTTCCATCGAACCCGATTGGCGATTCATATTGAGTGATCTGAAAATTCTTGGGAAGATCCGGGTAAAAATACGTTTTTCTTGAAAACCATGTTATGTCGGGAATCCGACATCCGAGTCTTTTGGCGATCATGAGTCCCATCTCAAGGGCTTTCCTGTTGAGCCGAGGTCTTGAGCCGGGAAACCCCAAACATGTTGGACAAATCGCTTCGTTCGGTTCAGAAGCAGACGTCGGGCAGGAGCAAAAAAGTTTCGAGGTCGTTGGAAGTTGAAGATGAATTTCCAATCCGATCTTCAAAGCTTCACCTCCGGGAATTGATATTCGAAAACACTTTCCCAGCATTCCGCAAAGTGCAAGAGACGATTTTCTTCCCAATGTGGTGCCACAAGTTGAAAGCCGATAGGAATTCCATGATAATATCCGCACGGTAGTGAAATGTGTGGCATGCCGACGAGGTTTGGCGGAACGGTGAGAAAATCAGCTTTGTACATGTCTAGTGGCTTCATCTTTTGAATATCGCTGAATCGAGGCGCAATGAATGGCATTGTTGGCATGACGACAAGATCGAAATCCTGGAATATTCTCAGATACTCTTCTTTCACGATCTGTCTCACTGAAAGCGCTTTCAGGTAATACCGATCTCTGAAGCCGATTCTTCTGCAATAAGTTCCAAGTAAAATCCTTCTCTTGGCTTCTTTACCGAAGAACGCCGATCTGACCTCTGAAAAGAAGGTATTGAAATGCATATTCACATCATCTCTCACAATTCCAAACCTCATCCCGGAATACCGAGCGAGATTCGTCGATGCTTCGGAGGTGGCGAGAACATAATACGCTGGAAGGGCAAATCTAAGAGAGGGCATATTGACCTCTTCGACCTTGATGCTCAACTGCTCCTCGATAATTTCAGTTGCTTTCCTGAAAGCCGCTTCCACTTCGCCGCTGATACCTTGCATCGCCTCCTTCGGAACACCAATTCTCTTAATTTTTGAGGAGGATAAAGCCAGTATCGGCTGTGAACATGAGGTTGGATCTAAAGAATCTGGCCCGGAAATGATAGGAAGATATGTTCGAAGATCCGATGCTGAACGGCACATCAATCCGATCTTGTCCAGCGAATTGCTATAATCGATAAGACCATAACGCGAAACCCGCCCATAAGTCGGTGTCATCCCAATTACACCGCAGAATGAAGCGGGGCACGAAATTGAGCCACCTGTTGAAACAGCGAGCGCTATATGACCGTCGAGCAACGCGACTGCAGCCGCGGCACCTCCGCTTGATCCCCCGCAGCTTCTTTCCGGATCGAACGGATTTCTCGGCACCCCATACGCCGAGTTTGTACAAAATGTGCCGAATCCGAATTCATCCATATTCGTCTTGCCGATGAGCAAGCCGCCAGATTCTCTAAGCTTGCGAATAGCTGTTGCATCAAATGGGGGGGTATATCCATCGAGAATCCTTGAACCCGCTCGTGACTGGAAATCGATCGTGCACAAATTATCCTTTGCAGAGAAATGAAAATGGCATCGGCCTTCGGCCTTTAGAAATTCTTCTTCGTTGATCAGTTGCGAGAAGATTTTGTATTTTTCATTTAAACGAGTTAAATATTCGACACTTAATTTGTCGCTCAAGACAATCGCGGCCCCCTCACATATCCCTCGAATACCTTCATCGATTGTCTTAGAACCTCTGGATCGATCACCTGATATTGTTCATCATCCCGCATGATATTCTCTATCATAACGGGGTTTAACATGAAATCATCTCTGGTTGGTGCCTCATCCATAATCGAAAAATAATTGAGGATATCTTCCAGATCCGATGAAAATTCCTCAATCTCCTCATCACTAAGTATGAGTCTCGCAATTCTTGCGATCTCGTTAACCTCCTGTTTGTCCATGACTCATCGCTCCTTCAGGATGATTTTTCAACAATCTTATCCAAATTATCACTAAAGATACACGCATGTCTGTTATTGACAGAGCATATATAACGATTATCTCACGCCTTCCAATGCGTTATACGCAAGGAATAAGCGTACGAGCTATAATAAGGAAAGGTCGCATCCTTGAGAAAAACAGTGCTATTCGAAGACAACAACGTTGGGGGAAAATGTTTATCTTTATGTCGAGGCTTACTCCGGATGGTGCATTCATGGACGAAGCTGAGAAACTCATCAAACAAGGTTTCCAATTGCTCAGCGAGGGCGATTACGCTCAAGCGTTGTCGAAATTCGAGAAGGCTATTAAACTTAATCCGAAAAATGCCGAAGCCTATTTTGGCAAGGCTGAAGCAGGACTATGTGTTTCCAAGATCAGTGTAGAGGAAATACTCGAGTCTTACAAAAAGGCAATCGAACTCGACCCGCAGAATGCCTATTTTCTTGCTTCGATGGGCTCATTTTGCCTCGATGTCGGAAAACTGAACGAGGCCGAATCAGCGTACAATAAGGCAGCCGAAATCGATCCGGACAACGCGCCGTATTACTATTCTGAATTTGGAGTTGAATATTATCGAAAGGCGCCCGAGGTTTACGAGAAATTCATGGACGACAAGACGATGGAGTTTATTCTAAAGAAGTCATTGAAATATCTTCTCAAATCGATCAATCTTGACGAGGAAAAGGCAAAGAAGCTCTTATCGTAATCAGATATATCATAATCAAATAATAAAAATGAGGGGTATTGGCTAAAACAATTTCTTCTCATTTTCCCTTTCAATCTCGTGCTTAGCCGTCCTGTAGCATCGTTCGCACACACACTCTCGCGGGTAAAAATGCTTTGAACAGACCAATTGACCACAGATCGCACACGTATGCTCCGCACACCGGCCGCAGATGCTACACTGCCCCAATACAGACATCATTAATTCGATACAACTTTCCTTCTTAAAACGATACCGATTAGTTTTTTCTCAACGGCATCATTTTATAAAAGCCCTAACCACTCAAGACCCTCTATGACACCATCTGCATGTGGCCGTCTGCACACATAATCGGCAGCACGCTTGGCCGCTTCTGAAGCGTTCGAAACGGCGATTCCGATGCCGCAGTTCTCGATCATTGATACGTCATTGTCGGAATCGCCGAATGCGGCGATCTCCTCCGTATCAATTCCAATTATTTTCGCGGCCTTTCTAACGCCATTCATCTTACTGTGTCCGGGCTCCATGATGTGAATGGCAAATCCCGTGGCTTCTATCGTCACATTCCAATTCTTTAATGCCTTCTTTACTTCTTCGAGGTCTGCCGATCTTTTCAAGGCAACCTCTGTTTCCCTCCATTTATCTGTAAAAAGTCGTTCGACTGGCATTTTGCTCTTCAAATACTCATAAGCCCTGAGAGGTTGCTCAATTGAATTGATCTTGTAGATTCTTTCTCGAAAAGAGATGATCCCGCCGTTCTCGGCGATAACAGGTCCCTCAATGCCAATAAAGAGAGCTAAACCGTACGCTACTGGTAAAACGTTACCGCTCGCAATCATCACCGTGTAGCCCTTTTCTTGCACACGGCGCAACGCTTCTATCCCGTGGATTTGAATTTTTCTCTTCGAATCGGTCAATGTACCGTCGACGTCCACGACAATCGCTTTAATAGAAATACTCCCTCCCTCCGCAATGAGTTCAATAGCATGCAACCTGATCGTTTCTCAATTCCTTCATCGTAGTTATCCTCTCTGCGAAAGCGTTGTGTTTATGAATCGATTCCTCACTCTCGCTCCTTACCGTCACTACGACATCGTCTGGAAGATGCCCATAGCTTTCGAGAATCTGCGACAATATCTCCCTCACGACGTCTTCAACGAATTTCGGATTGCTATGTGCCTTCAGAACTATTCTTGCTTCATCCGATCGCTTCAAGATCTCATAGGTGGGGCTACTGAAAGATCTTTCAACAATATCGACCAGATCGTCAGCTTCGACATCGTATTCTTCAGGGACTTCAATCATGACTGTTGTGACATTTCGCTGATTGTGTGTGATTGTTGGAACATCGGCACAACTGGAACGTTTTTCTCCAAGCAGCTCATCGCGAATCGTTTCCATCGCACACGGACACGCAGTCATCCCTGTGACTTTAACACCTATCATCTTCTTGACTCCATTGTCACGCTTGCTTACCGCCTTTGCCATGAGCTCATATGACTCCAGAGTTCTCTTACCGCTGGGTGTTTTCCTCTCGAGAAAATAATCCGCTGTCACATGGACTTCTGAATACGATGCGTATTCATGACGCTCCAGCAGCAATTTACAAATCTGCGCGCTCAAAACTTCTAGACCAGAAACTGGCTCTCTAATAGTCTGATCAACAATCTCTGAAACGACTTCGAGATTTCTCGACAGATGTGAACCTTTCTGGCTTGATGGTAAATCGACAAAGATGTCGAAATTGCATGTGAGGGTTACCGTCTTGTTCCCTCTCTTAACAGTAACCGGCTTCTTGACGCCGGTGACGCCCACTCTTGTTAGCTTGAATCCGTTCGGAATACGGATATTTTGACAATCCATTCTGGCGATAAGATCACCGATACTCGATAGGGACATCTTTTAAAAAAATGAGCATTTAACTAATAATTTGGTAGTATTCTCAAAAAATTGTTTATCGGAACACGACGGATTCTCTACTCTTTTATCGCTAGGAAGGAAATGGAATATCTAAATTGGGCCTTGTGAAATATCCGATCACCTATCACTCGATATGAATCAACCGGGACGGAACTGTTGTAGCCTACTAGAAAAATACATTCATCTAAATTTTCCGGTCGGTAACTTGCTTCGTTCCTTTTGCTTCATTCAGGAAAATTGACGCTAGAAAGATTAATCAATCGACGCCCGAACTCATTGAATTAGTGACTTCTTCTTATCATTTATGACACTGCATAAATTGCGACATGAATTTATACTGGCTCTCTTATGAATGACACGATGATCTGCGGCATCGATGAAGCAGGCAGAGGTCCACTTATCGGGCCAATGGTGGTCGCAGCAGTTGCAGTCAATGATGATTCTTTATTGCGACATTTGAATGTGAAGGATTCAAAGAAGTTGAAACCCTCGAAACGATCAGAGCTTGCCGATGCCATCAGAAAGATAGCACGTATAGAGACGATCGTAATCGATGTTGATGAAATTGATCGCGCTGTCGAGATTCATTGTCTCAATGAACTCGAAGCAGAAAAATTTTCAGAGCTTATTAACAGACTGCGACCACAGCGTGCATATATTGATGCCGCGGATGCGGTCCTGGAACGTTTTAGAATGATGATTTCGAAACGGTTGATGTGCAGTACGGAACTGATATGCGAACATAAGGCCGATGCGACCTATTCTGTTGTTTCAGCAGCCTCGATCATTGCGAAAACAATGAGAGACGCTCTGATGAAGAGAATTGAAGCGGAATTGAATCGACCGATTGGCAGCGGTTACCCCTCCGATCCGGTCACTAAAGCTTTTCTTGATGAGTGGATATCCACAAAAGGAGAATTACCTCCTTACACAAGGCGTTCCTGGACTCCGGCGAAAAAAGCGTTCGCCGTGATCAAGAATTCAAAGATCGATGAATGGATGGATAAAGATGACATTGAAGGAACTGTTGAATGAATCGATTGACAAATTTAACGAGAAGGTCGTTAGGGATACTCGATTACAGAAAGAACTAGATGGAATTAAGAAGAAAGTGTTGATCGATCTCGGCACGGAAAAATACAATTTCTCGCTTGAAGAAAAGAGGATTTCACCAGTAAATGACGGTGAGATCGCGGACCCAGACATCATAGTTTTTTCCGATCCGGAGACGCTCGAAGGCGTGCTCAGCGGAAGAATCAAACCGATGAAGGCATGGGCTCTGCGGAAGATCCGCATCAAGGGATCACTCGAAGATGTGATGCACCTTCGAAAACTCTTTTAACTCGCGATCCTCACGCCCAAAACTTTTATCTAAGGGTCTGGTGTTTAAGAGTCTTACCCAAAGCGGGGTGGGGTAGCCAGGACATCCCGTCGGGCTCATAACCCGGAGATCGGTCGTTCAAATCGACCCCCCGCTACTTTTTACTATCTAATAAGCACGAGTTTGTCAACCATAACCAGTTATATCATAAAGAACGTCCATTAACCAACGAACAAAACGAAAATATGTTATCATGACGATACGACAAACAAAGGATGATTTCATGTCCAAGTTTGTCGGGGCCATTGATCAAGGAACGACGGGGACCCGATTCGCATTATTTGATCATTCGGGCAATCTCGTCGCCTCCGCTTACGAAGAACATACCCAGATTTTCCCAAGGCCAGGATGGGTCGAACACAATCCCATAGAAATATGGCAGAAAACGAAGAAAGTCGTTAAGGAGGTGTTTGAGAAGACCAGGATTGATGCGAGGGATGTGGCAGCAATTGGCGTCACTAATCAGAGGGAAACAACTATCCTCTGGGATCGTAAAACAGGTCAGCCAGTTTACAACGCGATTGTCTGGCAATGTCGCAGGACAGCGGAAATGTGCGATCGACTCACAAAAGATGGATATTCAGAGATGATCCATGAAAAGACTGGACTTGTCGTCGATTCATATTTTTCTGGCACGAAAATTAAGTGGTTGATGGAGAATGTGAATGGAGTTGCAGAGAAAGCAAAAAAGGGAGAGATTCTTTTTGGAAACATCGATACCTGGCTCATATGGAAACTGACAGGCAAACATATAACAGATTATTCCAATGCGTCTCGCACGATGCTTTTTGACATATCGAAGTGCCGATGGGATGCCGAAATTCTTGAGGTATTAGGTATACCCGAATCCATTCTTCCAGAGGTAAGACCCTCCAGCGATCATCAGATCTACGGAATGACGACACCATCAGAATTCATGGGTGTGAGCATTCCAGTTTGCGGAGATCTCGGAGATCAGCAAGCCGCGCTATTCGGCCAGACCTGCTTTGATCCGGGTGAAACGAAGAACACTTACGGTACCGGTTGTTTCATGTTGATGAACATCGGCACAAAGATCACGCGATCAAGGAGCGGGTTGCTTACAACCATCGCTTTCAAATTGGCAGATAAACCAGTCCAGTACGCATTGGAGGGTTCAATTTTCGTGACTGGTGCCGCGATTCAATGGCTAAGAGATGGCTTGAAGATCATTGAAAGAGCTTCAGACACTGAGAAACTGGCACAATGTGTCCAAGATTCAGGAGGCGTGTATTTCGTGCCAGCATTCGTTGGTCTCGGCGCACCGTACTGGGATCCCTATGCAAGGGGTATGATCATAGGGATCACAGGGGGCACAAAACGAGAACACATTGTTCGTGCAACGCTGGAATCAATATGCTATCAGACGAGAGATGTGCTCGAAACCATGAACGCGGAGTCAGGCATCCCCCTCAAGACGCTCAGGGTGGATGGGGGCGCTGTGAGAAACAATTTCCTATGTCAGCTTCAGGCCGACATTCTTGGCGTTCAAGTTCTGAGGCCCACGGTGCAAGAAACGACCGCTCTTGGAGCCGCTTATGCGGCAGGCCTTGCGATCGGTTTTTGGAAAGATCTCGACGAATTGAGAAATAATTGGATTATAGATAGAACATTTGTTCCGATGATGAACAAAGAAAAAAGAGAGGAAGGATACGCAAATTGGAAGAAGGCTGTTCAGAGAGCCATGAACTGGGTCGCGACAAAAGACCGTTGAGGTGTTCTATTGCAACGAACAGAAGTTCTCATCATTGGCGGCGGAATTACAGGTGCCGGGATCGCGAGAGATCTAGCATGCCGTGGTGCTGAGGTTGTTCTCGTGGAAGGCTCTGATTTCTCAAATGGTGCGACAGGGCGATGCCATGGCATGCTCCACAGTGGAGCAAGATACGCAGTGAATGATCCTAGATCGGCAGCTGAGTGCGCTGCGGAAAATACCATCTTAAAAAGAATTGCGAACTTCTGTATTGAAGATACTGGTGGATTATTTGTTAGTCTGAAAAACGATGATCTAGATTACGCTGATCGATTCTTATCGTCATGCAAGAAAACCGGCGTGGCAGCGAAGGAAATAACAGTCCAGGAAGCGTTGAAAAAGGAGCCGATGCTCTCTAGGGAAATCGTTAGGGCGTTCGAGGTTCCTGACGCATCGGTCGATCCATTTCTCCTAACCCTCGGAAACATTGAATCTGCAAGGGAAGCCAATGGAATTGCGCTCAACTATCATTCCGTCAGAAGATTCGAAATCGATGGCGGGGTCATCGACAGAGTGATCGTCGAAAATCTCAGGAACGGGAGCGTTGAAATATACAAGCCTGAAATCGTCGTCAACGCGTCTGGCGCTTGGGCAAACAAGATCGCTTCGCTCGCGAATCTCAGTATCGGCATGACACTTGACAAAGGTTCGATGGTTGTCATCAATGGTAGGTTGACCAACGGATTGATCAACAGATTGAGAAAACCTTCGAACGGAGATATCATTGTGCCGAGTTATTCTTCATCGATCATCGGCACCACCTCGATTCAGGTCGATTCCCCTCTTGAGAATAAAGCAACTGAGGAGGAGGTTGATTTTCTGATCCGCGAAACGGCGATGATGATCCCCAACATCGCGATCTCCAGGGCTGTAAGGGCATACGCGGGGATCAGACCACTATGCGGGAGTGACAGGTCAACTGGCAGGGAAATCAGCAGAACCTTTCAACTAATCGATCACTCCGAGCATGGGATTGAGAATTTTATCAGCGTGATCGGCGGAAAGCTGACGACATACAGACTCATGGCCGAAAAAGTATCAGATATGGTTGCCTCAAAACTTGGCCTATCGGGATCATGTAGAACAGCAATCGATCCGCTTTTGTCTGTGGCTAAGGAAAATATCCACGCAAAAATCGCATCATCCATTGCTAGTCGGATCGTGAGAAAATCGTGTCTTTTCGCCGATGAAGTCATTCAAAGATGCACCGGAGAGTTAAGAGGGATGGAGGTCGTTTGTTCCTGCGAAGAGGTTCTACGGGGAGAAGTGATTTACTGGTGTAATCACCAAGATGTAAAGGAACTCTCGGATTTGATGAGACGCACAAGAGCTGGTATGGGCTACTGCCAGGGCGGTCTCTGCATTTTCGGATTATTATCCGCGATGATCGATAATTCCGACAGGGATCCAATGGAATTGCTAGTTCGGTTTATCAAGGAAAGGGAAAAAGGCGTTGAGCCTGTTTTGTTCAGAGGTCAACTCAAGGAGGAGTTTTTCAAGGAACATTTGATCAACGGCGTCTATCACCTTGATGCCTATTCGAGGGGAGATTATGAGAAAGACCTTGAAAGTTGAGACAGATGTTCTGATAATGGGGCATGGCGCCGCTGGTCTTTTTTCAGGCGCCATTCTTTCCTCATTTGGGAAACGGGTAATGATTGTAGGGGAGGGTGCAACATCGACCTCACTTTCAACTGGAAACATCGTTTTTCTGAGAAATTTCGACGGAAATGTCGATGAGCGCAAGTACGGAGAGACAACGATTTCGGAGGCGCTGATACCGTATATGTTCGATGAGCACTTGGATACAGAGTTTATAAATGCCGAGATACGTGCAATGACCTCGTTTCTTTTTCCGCGATTGAATACCTGCGGACTAGCGTTGAACGGATCAATTGATAAGAATCAGGTCTTATTGACGAATACGGGCTTTCCCTATTCATGTACATTTGCGCAAATGTTCGCTTCGAAGGGCGATCTTGAAAGCACATCGGAAAAAGATGTTGCGCTTCTGGGATTCCTCGGATACAAGGATTTCGATCCTGATTTGGCAGCGATTGTCATATCTAAAATAATGAATCTGAGTAATATATCCGCGTATTGGACCCAAATATCAGAATTCAAAAGACAATATGAAATGCATGCTGCCGAGGTTGCGCATCTCGCGCATGATGACACTTTTCAAGAAGGACTTGCAGCTGCGATAAAAGATATCGATTGTGATATAATTGGAATTCCGCCGATTTTTTCCCTTCTTGATTATCAATTGAAAATGACGGAACTCGAGAAAGAGACAGGAAGAGAGATTTTCGAGGTCGTAACACCATTGTCATTGCCAGGATTACGTTTTCATGAAGCACTTAGATTAGTTGCTCGGAGAGAAGGATGTCGATTATCCGAGGGATTGAAGGCTTCAAGCTTGCGTATGGTAGGTCGGAGAGCGGAGTCGGCAATTCTGAAAGGCAGATTCATAGACACGGAGGTCAAGTTCGATTGCCTTATTATTTGCACTGGAGGATTGCTCGGCGGGGGTTTAATCGCAAATGGTAACAAAATTGTCGATGCTTTCGGCATTTTTCAAGTTGAAAAAATGCCCAACCCAATTCATAGCAACACCAAACATAAACTTCACTCTTTGGTTCAAATGATCGCTCGCTACGGTTTGAAAACTGATTCATCGATGCATCTTTATCTGAAAAACGGAGAACGTCTTGAAAATGTACTGGGAGCTGGCTCAGTTCTTAAAGGATGTTCTTTTCCCGCAGGTCTCGGTTTGGGAGGTATCCTTCTTACTGCTTGGCTTTCGGCTAAGAACGCATTGGAGGTGCTAGACCAATGAGTGTCACGCTTAAAACGGGTGATTGCATCAAATGCAGCGCGTGCAACATGGTATGTCCAGTCGTTTCAATCGACGGCATATCTGGATTCAGTGGGCCAAGAAATCTCGCGGTCGATCTCCCCAGGTTCTTTGCCGGGAGAATGATTTCCTCACAGGAGATTTTCAAATGTACAACCTGTTGGAAATGCGAGGAGGTTTGCCCCTCATCTTTGCCGCTCTCCGATTCCATTCTCAGATTGCGGGAGATGATGTTTGATGAGAAGACCCTTGTCGAGGGGCACAAAAGAATTGTCGAAAACATCGATCGCTATGGCAGATCTATCAAACCCCAACTAAGAGAAAGAAGAGTCTATGCAAAGAGAGAGGCAGAGGTCCTCTATTTTCCAGGTTGCATCAGCGAAATGCGAGTGACCTCAATCTTTGATGCCACCGTAGAGCTTCTCGAAAAGGCTGGCGTGAATTTTGGAATTCCTGACAACTGGGTCTGCTGCGGAGCTCCGCTGGAAAAGATTGGCGATTCAAATCGATTGGAATCGTTAAAAGAAACGAACTTGATAAAATTCGGTAGCTTTGAAGAGATCATCACATCGTGTCCAGGTTGCACAACGCAATTCCTTCGGCATTATGACAGAGATCCTCTTCATACAATCGAAGTACTTTGGGAAGCGACAAAAAAGAACCGTCTAAAGTTTAAAACCCCGAAGAATAATGTCAGAGTAGCACTCCATCACCCATGCCACATCAAAAGAACAATCGGCCCTCAGATTATTGATCAGGCCTACGATCTGCTTCAATTAATTCCCAGAGTCAAAATCGTCGAGCTTGAAGATCCAGATAAATGTTGTGGTGGCGGTGGAGGAGTTGTAGCCGGTTTTTCCGATCTCGCGTTGAAATTGGCCGCAAGTAAGATGAGAGATGCATGCCGCTCAGGCGTTGATCTACTGCTAGCACCATGCCCTTTTTGCGTGCTGAATTTGCGAAGAGCGAATATCGGCAAGGTTGAAGAATTCATAACATTCATTAATATGTATACTGAACGAGAAGCTTGACCGCAAAGTAGAAAATAATTAGTATCCTATCTAATTCAGGCAAAAACATGAACAAGAATGCTCTTTGCTTTTCATGCCTTTACATCGAGGAGAGACCCGAATTAGGTGTCAATAACGAACTCATTTATTGCATCAAGAAGGACAAGATTTTGAGGCCGAAATCCGAGTGCGAATTTTACGTGAGATCGACGGATGAAACGCGAAACGCACTGCATAGTCAGATATACGGTGTCCTCTTCGAGGACGAGTTCGAAGATGAATGATTGATGATTCAATCGGAGAATTCAAGCAAAGTCATTTTTGATTCTTGTTGAACCTGCCTGATTTCGAATGGAATCCATTGGGTTGAGGTTGCGTACCCCCTCATATGCCTGATCCTCAATCTTCGATTGAGATTCTCATCGAACTTCAGTTCGATCACACCATCGGCCATTGCCATGAGATGATTGATTGTCCTATCCTCGTGCACACCATCGTGCACCGTGAATATAGCCATGCCGAGCTCGGATCGAATCCTGGAGGAGGATATCTGAAAGAATTTCAAAACGACATTTGTTTGGTTGTAAAGAAAAAGAGTTGAAAGGGAGTGCAGGAAAATCCTGATTGGGCGGCCGTACTCATTCGCTATCGCTGTCAAATTGAACATGATCCCTTCGATGTCCGAGACCTTCCGCACGTATTCTTCCGTGAAAGATGAATGATCATCGTATGAGCCCAGGAGACTTGAATGATAATCAATGATGAAGATTTTCTTTCCCAGAAAGTCATCAACGGGAACACCAAAGGCTTTCAAGAGAGAGACGACATCGCCAGGGAGAACATCGATTGTAACGAAAACAACAATATCGCCTCTTTCAAGGTAGCTCTGAGCAAGTCCGACATTGAACTCAAGAAGTCCAATTCCTGGACTTCCGATCATGAGAATCGAGGATCTTTCTGGAAGTGCGATTTTTAACATAACCACCTCACTCATAGAATTGGAACCAATGAAATGTGACCACCAACTTTTTTCTCAGCAAATGTAAAGGCGTTGCACTCCGTGAATGGTTTTTCTCCGTAGAGTATAACCGTTCCGCCCACTCTGTCGATCTTGAGATGGATAGTTGCGAGATCGGCGATCCGCTGGGTCGAGTCGGCGGAAGGAGGTGCAATGCCAACGAAGATTCCTTTATTCCTCCTGACTGAGGCGAGGTAATCCGCAAGCTGATCCATTACTTGAATTCCATAGATGGATTCCATCGTATCGAATCCCATTAATGTGAGGTATGGCTGGGATGAAGCTTGCAACCCAAAGGCCAAATTCTGCCAGCTGAAGTCGTCGTAGGCTGTTGAGCCTTCAACAGGTAGGATATACTTCGCCGCAGTTCCGATCTGAGTCGCCTTTTCTGGGATTCTGACATTCTTCTCGAAATCGCCTTCACTAACGATACCAACCATGCGATTCCTCAGACTCTCGGCGCTCGCCTTTCTCATCGGAACCCAGATGACTCCTCTCCCCTGCGCAACGAAGTTTGCAACCATCGAGTTTTCAATCGCGGTGCTAACGCTTGTCGGAATCGCGTGCCCAAGCTCCAAAAGGACGATCGAACCTTTTTCCAATCCTCCACCTAGCATACGATCAATATCTTCGATGCCGCATGATACTCGCTCTCCAGCGTCGGGAATCGGTGACCAGCCTTTCCACAGAGAAATATCAGCGTCCGCAGTCCTGCCGAAACTCTGAATCCTACCGCCGCTGAGGGTAAAAATATATCGCATCTGCTGGATCTCACATCCCCTTAGTTTCATTATTTCGATTTCTCTTAGCCTTCGGTTTTGGTATTCCAAGGATTTAAGTAAAACAACACCGTCACCAAGATAATCGAGCTGTGGGTCAGCGCTCTCCAGAACGAATAGAACGTTTGCACCGTAACCCTCGACGAGATCGCTCTGAATTGTCAATATGATTCTTGCGCACGTTTCGCCATATTTCTGTGCCAGTGCATCGATACTGTCAATCACGATCAGTTGTTTTGATTTTTCGTCAGTCTCAACGATCCTGTAGATCGCTTCAAGCTCGCTCAAATCCCGGCCAATCGTCAACGAAATTTTCGCTTCCTTTCCGCCGAGACTCTTAATTCCTTTCAGTTCAATTAGTCCCGATTGCTTGTCCTTCTGATCTTTTGCCTCCAGCGTTCTATTTGATGAGATCGTGAGCCGGGAAGTTTCTCCCCTTTGAAACTTTTCCTTGAGCCATGGAAATTGCGAGAAAAGGGAATTATCGGAAACGCGCGTCGAAAGGTAATAACTTTTTTCTATAGCGCTCAGCTCCTCTATTATTTGAAGAGCAAAGGTTGTTTTACCCGTACCAGCGTTCCCTCGGAGAATCAATGAGTGACCGCCTTCTTTCATGAAGAAAGCAAGTATTTCAGGCGGAAGTCTTGCTCTTGAATTTTCGGTTGTTCCAAGTCCCGAAAGATTCTCGGCGTAATACACCATCAATAATCGATTCGGGAAAGAACGCATAAATCTTTTCGATAGATTCTCGCGAATGATACTATCATATTTTCGAATAACGTTTTCTGCACAAAAAGTATAAAGATGCAAAACTGAAATGCAATCAGAGGAGGATACACGCTTGAAAGCAGTTATTCTGGCAGCAGGGGAAGGGATGAGGCTTCGCCCGTTCACTTATTCACGCCCAAAGCCCATGCTGCCAATTGGTAATAGGCCGATTCTCGAATACATTATCGATGCCCTTGTATCAAATGACATTAAGGACATTATCATGGTTGTTGGATACAAGAAGGAAAAGATCATGTCTTATTTTCAGGATGGAGCAAGATTTGACGCAAGAATTTCATATGCTTTTCAGGAAAAACAAATAGGAACAGCACATGCCCTCATCGCTGCAAAACACTTGTTAAATGAGAATTTCGTCGTTCTTGCAGGGGATAATCTCATCGATGCAAAAATCGTTTCTGACCTTTTGCATAACGGCAGGATACCTTCTATCCTCGTGACTGAGAGCGATATTCCTTCGAAATATGGTGTCGTTCAATTAGAAGGTAATAGGATCACATCCATCGCCGAGAAACCCGAAGTCATGGTGGGCAATATCATCAGCACTGGGGTGTATCTATTCAATGATGAGATTCTTAACGCAATCGAAATAGAAATGAGTACTGGCGCTCTCGGCATCACAAATGCCATGCAGAAAATGCTTGGAAAACTGGATATCTATGCGGTAAAAACCGATGGGAAATGGATCGACGTCGTATACCCATGGGATATCATCAAGGTCAATGCTGTGGCACTTTCATCTGAGGGGCAAGCGATTTCGGGCATTGTTGAAGATAATGTAATGATCAGAGGCCCTGTCGTGATCGGAGCGGGAACGAGAGTTAGATCGGGCACATACATCAATGGACCCGTTCTCATCGGGGAAGGCTGTGAAATAGGGCCACATGTGAGTATTTTTCCGACGACGAGTATCGGTAATAACGTGCGTATCGATGCGTATACCTACGTCTCCAACTCAGTGATTATGAATAATGTATGCATCGGATCACATTCGCATCTTTCACACACTGTCATTGATGAAGGAGTCAGGATTGCATCGAGTCTGAGCTGCGTCTGCGGTCAAGCATTTGCGAAAATAGATGATGAGTTTTTCAAATTGGACAATATCGGGGCATTGATTGGAGAGGACACGATCATCGGTTCGCACGTTACGATCGCTCCTGGAACGATTGTTGGCGCTGGTTGTCGGATTTCTGACGGTGTAAGAGTTTCTGGAAATCTGGAAAACAGGTGTGTCGTGGTTTGAATGTGCGGCATCGTCGGATATACCGGCCCGAGAGAGGCTATCGAAATCCTGCTTGATGCGCTGAAGAGACTCGAGTACAGAGGTTATGATTCCGCTGGATTGGCGATCTTGGAAAATGATATCCAGATCGCGAAAGACAAGGGGGAAATTTCACAGTTAGAAAAGAGCGTCCCGAAGCTTCGCGGGACGGTTGGAATTGGCCACACAAGATGGGCAACATGCGGTAAACCATCGAAAGAAAACGCACATCCTTTCCTCGATTGCTCTGGTAATTTTGCACTTGTGCACAACGGCATTATCGAAAATCACCGCGAGTTGAGACGTGAGCTCGAAGCGGAAGGGCATGTTTTCACGTCGGAGACTGACACGGAAGTTCTCGTTCATTTGATAGAGAAGTATTACGATGGGAACATGGAAAAAGCGGTGAGAGAATCGCTGAAAAGAGTCAAGGGAACTTATGCCATTGCTGTGATTGGGAAAGGATCAAGAGAGATCATTGCAGCAAGAAAAGAAAATCCATTGGTCGTGGGTCTCGGTGTTGGTGAGAATTTCGTCGCCTCTGACGTGACCGCACTTTTGAATTACACCAATAAAGTCATGTACGTAATGGATGGGGAATACGCAGTCATATCGCCAGTCGGCGTGAAACTGTACGATGGCTCGGGCAATGAGATCTCTAGAACGCCCAGTCTCGTCACTTGGACTATTGAAGATGCCCAACGTGGCGGATTTGAACACTATATGCTCAAAGAAATTTTTGAGCAGCCAGCGTCGATTCATAATTCTCTTCTCGGAATGCTCGATGGTATCGAAGAAGGAGAATTCCTCCAAAACGCAAATTTCGATTCGGTGAAGATTGTCGGCTGCGGTTCATCCTACCATGCCGCGATGGTTGGAAAATATATCATCGAGTCCCTCGCCCACATTCCCGTTACGCTGGAGCTCGCATCGGAATACAGGTATTCTCATGGTACACGAGAAACTCCGCTGGTCATTCTTATTACTCAGAGCGGTGAAACGGCTGACACGCTCGCTGCAGCCAGAGAAGCAAGAAAAAGGGGATGCCGCACATTTGCGATCACAAACGTCGTTGGCAGCACTATTACACGAGAGGTTGACGAAGTCTTTTACACAAAGGCGGGTCCTGAGATCGGAGTGGCAGCGACAAAGTCCTACATCACACAGCTCATTGCTCTCTATCTCGTAGGCATGAGAATCGGGTTTGTTCATAGGACACTTTCGCATGAATTGCTGAGGTCGATGAAAGATCAATTGAGATTAATGCCTCGGCAGGTCAACGCCGTTCTGGATAATAAGGAGATCGTGGAGGAAGCATCGGATCTCCTTGTAAATGCAAGGAATGTATTCTTTATCGGTCGCAATATCAACTATCCGACGATGCTTGAGGGGGCGCTCAAGCTCAAGGAAATCTCGTACATACACGCGGAAGGATATGCAGCTGGAGAACTCAAACACGGCCCTCTCGCTCTTCTCGACGAAAATACACCCGTTGTCGCCTCATGCATTCGAGACCATACTTACGAAAAGATGATATCGAATATTTCTGAGGTTGCCGCAAGGGACAGTCCAGTTCTCGCGATCGGATACGAGGACGATCGTGACTTGATGGCAGTCGCTGATCGCTTTATAGGAATTCCGAAAGTCGATCCTCTGTTTTCACCAGTTCCATTGACAGTTGTTCTGCAGCTCTTGGCATATTATACGGCAAAAAAGAGAGGGTGTCCGATCGACAAACCGCGAAACCTCGCGAAGAGTGTGACGGTGGAGTGATCAGGCCAATTTTTCGGGACAAATCGTTCGTCTCGAACACGAGGTGCACTTGCCAACCCTGTGATGGTTTCGATGAACGACGCCCGTTCTTACGAGATTTCGCATTTCTTCGATTTTTGCAAGAATTAATTTCTTTAGTTCTTCATCATACTCAATTTCATACTCAACGTCGTCGTATTTCAGAATGCCATGGGATACTTTCGCCCCGTTTTCTTCGAGAAGCAGACAATAAGCCCCTACTCTCAGTATATGAGAAAAGAGCGGGCCTCGTGGCTTTCGTCCAGTTTTGACCTCCACAGGGACTGCTTCACCATCGACCTCTATCACATAATCTGGTTTCCCGGCGAGACCGTATCTTTCAGACTTGAGTAATTTCGAACCCTTGCCACCGATGTAGATGATCTTACCTCTGATCAGCTGCTCTTTTCTTTTCCTCGCGGCGATGTGACTTGCCCTCAAAGAAAGGTACAGGGCGATATTGGCAGCGATCAACCAAAGGAGCGCTAAGAATTCATAAATCAACGCACTACGAGGTTCGATTCCCAGTATTGTAACGGCATTGAGTGCGGTAATCATCGCGATGATCGCGGTGAGAATCGTAATCTGCTCGTACTTGGCACGGTTCCTCTCTTCCCTGGCGGAAGCAGAACTGTAAAGCGCAATGAGTCCGGCAATGATCCATGGTATCGAAAGCACACCGAGTATTTTCCTCCATTCTTCTGGATTTTCCACGGGCTTCAACACGACTCCGATGAGGGCGAGTACCGTCGCTGTGACGGCAAACCATGTGATCGCCCGTTCCCAGATGTTAGCCTTCAATTCATGATCGATGATTTCGCTGAGATTCTCGGCAAGGGACTCATGTTCCATTCGGCCTTCCTCGAGAGCAGGTGTCATCACTTCAGCATTTCTGCTGAGCCACCAACTCAGCGGGCAATAGGCGTACTTCTCTACTTCGCTCGCAGAAACAAAGGCCATTTCGACGAAGATATTGTGGACGAGAATCTAAATGCTTGCTTCATTTCTCGGAAGAATTCCGGATGATTTCTCGCAATTGCACGAAAGAAGGGACGAATCTGCAATTGCAATGCCATCTGGGCATTCGATTCCGTCGATATACCCGAACCAATAAACGACAAGCCCTTCTCCGAAAAGATCGGTATAAGCGCTCAACTGCCTGCGGATGTTTTTTCTGACCTCGACCGTGTCACCAAATGTCGCTTTTGATTCTATCCAATTGATCTTCCAGCCATTGACTTGAATCGGTTTTTCTAAAAGACAATCCGGTGTTTTTGGAAATTCCCCTCTGAGATCCCTTTCCGTCTTATAGGTTATTCCTTGAGAATCCAACCAGCTCCTTAAACGATTTTCACCCCATTCCCCTCGCTTATACTGCACCTCAGTCGCCCATGGAGAATACACAATGTCTGAGCGAACGACCTCCATGATTTCTTTCATTGTCCTGCGATCATTGATCAATTCAGGATTCTTGACCAAGTTCCAGTACTGTTTTTTCGAAAAACCGTTCGCCTGAAATATGATTAAACCTGTCAAGACGGGTGAGAAATGCCATTTTCTTGCGATCGACAAAATGCTTTTGCCATCTTTCCAACTCCTGAGGAGTTTATCAGCGTTGCGTTTGACCAGATAGAATCGTTTCGTCGTTTCTCTAACCGTTTTTTGGGTAAAAATGACCGTCAGGAGTTCTTCATCCAATCCTTTTTCCGCAGCGACGATCTTAATGTCTTCAGGAAAATTCAACAACTTGTAAATTTCCCTGTATTCACTTAATCTCATTATTTTCACGCTTTTATCGTCGTAGTAAGGTAGATTGTATTTAAAACTATCGCCACACCAGTTTTTCACTGGAACCCTGGCTAAACATACTAAGAGTTACACAAGTATGATTGTCGCAAAGAGAAATTCAAACATTGCTTCCGAAGATTTGTCCCATAAGGGATCAATACCGACCCAATAGAAATCGTGATTTGAGGATGCAATACGATTAAATACAGAAGAAGATGATTCATTTCAGGTGACTCGAGAATCCCGCTTATGGGAACGGGAGGGATTGTAAATGGACGGTTCATTTTTAGCGAGTAGTCGGGGCCCCCCATGGCTTCCTGCGGCTGCAGTTGACGCTAGGAGACTGGCATATTGGGGTCAGGTCTTTTTCTTCGTCGTTATGATCGTATCAGCGATTTTTGGGATCATTTCACTCTTTATGTGGGTTTTAGATCACGCGAGCGGAGGAGGCACGATTTATCTTCTCGTCACTGCGGTTGTGAACTTCATCATCCTTTATATTATGAAACCAACGGTCTTCGATCATATTGACCAAGGGCGATTCAGTGAGGCAAGCGATCATATGCTCATTTATGGAGTGTTGGGGATCATCTTTGGTATCATCCCTGGCATCTTTCTAATCATCGCCTTTGTGCGGTTGCAGGAGGTGTTCCAGCCCCAGTATCAGCCATATCCGCCCGGTCAGATTCAAACAACACAACCCTCCGAACCAGCGAAGGTGCCGTCTCACCCATCACCGCCACAACAACCAACACCGCCACCAGCGGCTGCACCAGAAAAACCAAAACAACCGGAAATGGTCAAATGTAAGAAATGTGGCGTTCAATACCCTGCATTCATGCGAACCTGTCCAAACTGTGGAGAAGCACGCTGATTGATTGGTCGTCAATCCTTTTTAATTTTTTTAACAGGACTGCGAGAATCAAAAAGGATTTCGCCACGGTAGATGATTTTTCTGATACGATGATACGGGATTTCATTATCGCCAACAGTGAAAAAGAATCGGCCGAGCTCTCTGATTTCAGATCCGGAAATAATCTTGATATCGTTAGGCGCTCCCCTGTGCAAAAAATGAATCTCGGCTTCGGCCAGATTTTTATCCTTCCGCCATTTGAGTTCATTGAGGATCTCTCTTGGAAACGCCATGTTGATCGCAAGTAGAATCAATGGAAAAATATTTTGGGGACTGATGTGAAATTGAATAAACATGAATATTAAAAATATCGAAGGTCAACTCGTCGATGTCGCCGGCGGTGCCATAATTCCTGCGAGGATCGTAATCCAGGACGACAAAATCGTTGGCATAGAGAGACGATCACATGCACCTGATGTATACATTCTTCCTGGTTTCATCGATTCTCATGTTCACATCGAATCGTCGCTCCTTTGTCCATCTAGATTTTCTGAGGCTGCCGTGTCCCATGGCACAACTTGCGTCATTACAGACCCACATGAAATTGCGAATGTTCTTGGCATGAAAGGCATCGAATTCATGCTAAGAGATTCTAAGAAAACACCAATGCGGATATACTTCACCGTCCCTTCATGCGTTCCCGCAACCGAAATGGAGACTCCGGGCGCCGTTCTCACCTGGAAAGAAGTAAAGGAATTGCTGGTGCTTCCAGAGTTCGTAGCGCTCGGCGAGGTGATGAATGTTCAAGCTGTGCTCGCAGAAAGAGAAGATATGATGATGAAAATCGAGGCGGCGAAATTACTCGGAAAACCCATCGATGGACACGCACCCGGTCTTTCAGGCTATGCTCTCGACCGTTACATTTTCGCGGGAATCTCAACAGATCATGAATGTGTTTCTTCCGAAGAAGCACTGGAAAAGCATCGCAAAGGCATGAGGATCATGGTACGCGAAGGATCCACCTCGAAGGATCTGGAACCGTTGGCACAATTTGCAAGAGAGCATGAGTTCCTCCTCGTTTCGGATGATTTGCATGCGTTGGATTTGAAGAGGGGGCACATAGATGATTTATTGAGAAAAGCGGTGCGTTTGGGAATCGACCCAATCCGCGCAGTTCGTTCTGTGACCCTGTGGCCCGCGAAACACTATGGACTGCCGCTCGGATCAATAGCAATAGGCGAATCGGCAGACATTGTGATTGTCGACAATCTCAAGGATTTTAACGTTCTGCAAGTGTACATTGGCGGGAAACTTGTTGCAGAAAAAGGCAGAACACTGTTCAAAGTTGAGCCTGAGAATCTCGATTACCACATGGTTGAACAACACACTTCTCCAACCGATTTTGAAATTCGTGTCGATAAAGATAGGCGGAAAGTGAGGGTCAGGGTAATTCGCGTTGTGCCTGACCAAGATATCAGTTATTCTGATGTCGCCGAGCTGAACGTCATTGATGGTGTCGTTCAGGTGGATTTACAACAAGACGTGCTTTATGTTTCGGTCGTGTGCCGTTACGAACGAAAAAAGCCAGCTCTGGGTTTCATCAAGGGATTCAAACTCAAAAAAGGAGCGATCGCGTCCAGCGTTGCTCACGACGCCCATAATATCATCGCTGTGGGCGTCGATGCGAATTCGATCGCCACTGCGGTCGAACATGTATCACGGGTAGGGGGTTACTGTGCGACGGACGGCATAAAATCCGTTACTTTGGAGCTGCCCATTGCAGGTCTCATGAGCACTGAAGACTGCGAGACAGTCTGCGAGAAAGAAACGAAAATCACAGAGCTTGTAAGGACAATGGGGTGCGATTTGGAAGCGCCATTCATGACGCTTTCATTCCAAAGCCTTCTCGTTGTCCCGGAACTCAAGATCTGCGATAGAGGTCTATTCGATTCCACTCAATTCAAATTCGTCGATCCAATCATTGATTAATATAAAAAATGAATAATCAATCAACAAAAAGCTTTTTTGTTTATAATACTGTGGAGTTGTGGCTGTAATTCGGTGAAAAGATGCCAGAAATCGAGCGCTTCAGGAGCAAGATTGTGACATGGGAAGAGATTTCCAAATGGACGCTTGACGTTGCAAGACAGATCAGAGATTGCAATTGGAGACCGACAGTTATTATTGGCTTAACCAGGGGCGGCTGGATTCCAGCAAGACTCCTCTGCGATCACCTCCATGTCAAGAAGCTCTACGCCGTTAAGACGGAACATTGGGGGATCACAGCTAACCAGAATGGAAAAGCCCTCCTCACTCAGGAACTCAACGCGAACATTGAGAATGAAAATGTTCTCATTGTTGACGATATCACCGATACGGGGGAAAGTTTGAAACTCGCGATCAAGCATGTCGAAGAACTGAAACCAAAGGAGATCCAGACTGCAACCCTTTTGCACATAACGCGATCCAAAATTGAACCAAACTTCTACTCGGTGAAGGTTCCTGAAGATCGGTGGACGTGGTTTATATTCCCATGGAATCTCCATGAGGATCTACGGACTCTGCTTCCAAAAACTCTTGGGGACGGAAAGACTGAAGATGAGATACAGGCTGCTTTCCTGAATCAATTCGAGATCGAGGTTTCCGAAGATCTTATTCGCAGCACTCTTAAAGACCTCGAGGCGGAAGGAAGGGTCAAGAGAAAGGGAAGAATCTGGGTTAAGACAGGCTGATGGAGAAGAATCCTCTCACGGATTCATGTGCCATTATCTATATCTTAGTGGATATGGATATAGATGACGTGATGCTCAATCGACTTCGAAGGAGTCTCGAATCCTCTCCGGTTGTCCGCATGGGCGATTATGATTATTTCATCAGTCCGATTACCGATGGTATTCCCAGCATGGATCCAGGAGTTTTGAATGAGGTGATTGATGCAATTATCCAGATCGGCGAGTTCGACTGTGATCTCATCACGACACCGGAGGCGATGGGAATACCAATTGCAGTCGGTCTTTCCCAGAGACTTGGAATTCCATACAACGTGATTAGGAAGAAGAAGTACGGGCTACCAGATGAAGTAAGCGTAATTCAATGCACTGGATACGCTACGGGGGAACTCTATATTAATGGCGTTAAAAAAGGAGACAGAATCGTCCTCGTCGATGACGTAATAAGCACTGGGGGAACTCTCTCAGCGATATTGAAGGCGCTCAAAAGTCTCGGAGCGATCATCAAGGATGTCATCGTCGTGGTTGAAAAAGGAGACGTAAAATCAAGGATTGAAATGGAGCTGGGAGTTAACATCAAGACTCTCGTAAGAGTTGAAGTTCGGAACGGTCACGTCGTCATTCTCACTTGATTAAACGTTTTCTCATTAGTAATATTGCTGTAACAAAGGTGATTGCCGTTAGTAGCACAATGTATAGTAAGCTTATCACATCTACCCAGCTGAACATATTGTAGCTGAGATCACGAATCAATCTCGTTGAATGTGTTAGCGGGAGGATTTCGGCCATCCATTGGCCCCATTCTGGTAGTACTTTGAGAGGAAAAAAAGTCCCACTGAAGAGGAACATCGGTGTGATCAGGAGAAAGAAAGGATAGTTGAACGAATCGATATTTGGAACGAGCGCAGTGAAGATCATTGCGATTGATGCAAACATAAGCCCAGACAAAAACCCAATGAAAGGCACAAACAGCATGCCAGGGAACCAGGCGAGTCTAGCGATAACCACAACCCCCAGCACAATCGTCGAATTCAAAAGACTTTTCGTTGCACCCCAGAGCATTTCTCCAGCAATCACATCTTCGATACTCAATGGCGTCGCGATGATCGCGTCGAAAGTTTTCTGGTAATGCATGCGCACATAAGAGCCATATGTGCATTCGAAAAACGCGGAATACATCGAGGAAATTGCAACAAGACCAGGTGCTAAGAACATCGCATATTCAACGAAAAGTCCCTCGTATTCGACTTTTCCAATGAGGATTCCAAACCCCAATCCCATCGCCACAAGATAGAGAATCGGTTCAAAGAAGGGGGGCAGAAAATTTGTTTTCCATGTCGTAAAAAAGACATCCTTGTTTCTTCTCCAGACCATTAGAGACCGACGGCTGATGTTAGACAAAATACTCAATCTCTCAGCCCCCTACCTGTAAGTTTTAAGAAAACATCCTCCAGCGTTGACCTCCTGATCGCCGCGTGCTGCAGAAAGAACTTCTCATTGATTTCATGAAGAAGTTGTTGTGGATTGTCGGCGTAAACATAAATTCTATCCGATCCCTTTTCAGTGAAAAGGCCACTGGCTCGTAAATAACTCTCAACTTCAGGTGCCGGATCGATGATCTCGAGTACGCTTTGGCCAGAATGTCGTTCAATGAGATCCTTGGGACGGCCTTCGACGAGGATCTTTCCCTGATCCATGATGACAAGCCTATCGCACAAACGCTCCGCTTCATCCATATAATGCGTTGTCATGATGACGGTAACACCAGATTTTCGCAGTTCCCTAATCTTATCCCAGATAAGGTGCCTTGCCTGAGGATCAAGACCCGTTGTTGGCTCATCCAAAATGAGAATCTTGGGGTCGTTGATAAGAGCTCTTGCGATGATAAGTCGCCTTTTCATTCCTCCGGAAAGCTCAGGTATCTCGACATTAGCTTTTTCTTTCAATTGCATGAAGTCTAGAAGTTCCATTGCCTTTCTCTCTGCAACGCTCTTTTCGATCCCGAAATAGCGGGCATAAACGGTCAGATTTTTCAGAACCGTGAAATCAGGGTCAAGATTATTTTCCTGAGGAGCGACTCCGATAAGCGCCTTTATTTCTCTTAGATTCTTCTCGACATCCAATCCCAGTACGAACAATTTCCCAGAAGTGATCGGTGATGCACAATAAATCATCTTCATTACAGTCGTTTTGCCAGCTCCATTGGGGCCGAGAAAACCGAAACACTCTCCTTCCTTGATCTCGAAATTGATACTGTTAACGGCCGTGAATGAATCGTATCTTTTTGTCAAGTTTTCAGCTTTGACGATGGTTTTCATGCTGCCGGGTAATTGATCGAATCCATTAATTAATCTGTGTTGTTGCAATCATTAAATCTTGAACCACAAACAAACTAATTCACAGGAGAATAGTATAAGAGTAATGGAAGCACCATTTCAATTGGTAAGAAATTAATTTGCTTCGTGGAGGTACACATCCTTCTGTTAATTCTTTGCTTCACCGTTGCTGGTGCATGCCTAGGATGCATTAGCGGCCTCGTACCAGGAATTCACGTCAATACCTTGTGCGTCATCCTCATCACCACATACCCCTCGATAACTTCTCCTCTGATCGAATTAGCAAATGATTTAGACCCTACCATGATACCAATCCTTTTCTCATCAATGATCGTGTCAGCAGCAACCGTCCATTCTTTCCTCGATTTCATCCCTTCTGTCTTCCTTGGTGCTCCAGAAGATCCCGAAATTCTTTCTGTTCTCCCTGGGCACAGACTGCTGCTTCGCGGGAAGGGCATGGAGGCCATTGGGTGCGCTGCGAAGGGGAGTCTCATTGGCGCATTCCTTGCAATCACGCTCGCATTTCCGTTACGGTTACTGATGGGGGCTCCTTTGAAACTGTATGAACTCCTTGTTCCTTTCATTCCAGTTATTCTCATAGCAATAGTTATTCTTCTGATCGTTTCCGAAAAGGAGGATAATCGAATTACTGCAATCATCGATGCACGCGAGGGAAGTATCGAGTTTTCATCCCCATATGTGATCCTATCACCGCCATTTCCTTCAGAAGGTGAAAGAGTGCGGATCTCTGGGAGAATTCGACACGCCTTCCTGAGATCCTATGTGGTAAATACTACCAACGGTCGTTGGAAAGTTCGCATCAAAGGAAGCATTCCTGATGGTTATGCAACAATCGAGGGTGTCTGGAGATTCGAAAAAAGAAGGATTCGAAAGAAAATGATTGCGCTCGCAATCTTTCTTTGCTCAGGCATACTTGGCTTCATCGTGCTGCACGGAAAGCTGCCTTCTAACCCACTCCTTCCTGGCACTTCTGATAACCTGCTGTTTCCATTGCTGTCTGGTCTTTTTGGGGTGCCTTCTCTGATTCTTTCACTAGGAAGATCAAAAATCCCGCCGCAGGAATCGAAACCACACGCAAGCATCAATTTCGGTGATGCGATGAAAGGTACGGTCATCGGCGCTCTTGTAGGATGGTGTCCGGGTGTAACTTCAACAACAGGTGCGGTTATTGCTAGTTTTATTACATCGAAGAAGAAAGTTGATCCAATCGATTCTTCAAAGGATTTTATCACAATGGTTTCCGCTCTCGGAACCTCTGCAACCGTTTTCAATCTAGTTGCCCTCACAACGATAGGTAAGGGCAGGAGTGGGGCGATGCTCGCGGTGAGGGAAATCATAGGACCTCAGGAGATCGATGCGTCGTTGAACCAGATCTCCCCGGTCTTTTCACTCATGCTATTCTCGATCTTTTTCGCATCGCTGATTGGGTTCGCATTGACAATCGTCTTCGGAAAAAGGATCAGCAAGAAGCTTGAAAATGTCGATACAAAAAGGATCAATCTAGTCGTGCTTTTATTCTTAATCTCACTTGTTCTCTTAATGACAGGACCTATCGGGTTCATTGTACTCGTCGCTGCAACCTGTCTTGGTCTCTTACCACCGTTAATCGGCGTCAAGAGGGTGCAACTCACTGGTTGTTTGCTTCTCCCCATCATCATCTTCTTCGCAGAATTATGATTCTGAATTCTCTGATAGCGTCACACCATAATTAATTGAAAAAATATGAATTAAATTCCCTGTGCATTTGTTTGAGAAATCGCCATCGCCGCTTTCATTTCACGAACATGACTCGCTATGATTGGTAAGCTCGAGTCATTTTTTCCTAGAGAATTGTATAATCTGATGAGATTGGATCCTTCAACAATGCCGTCAGCTCCAGCTTTGACAGCAAGAGCTACCTGATCTGGCCCTGATATTCCGAATCCAAGAACCACCGGAACGTGGCTTCTGGCTTTGACAGTTTTAAGAAAAGAGAAGACAGTCTGAGGCAATTTCTCTCTCGGACCAGTAACACCAGCTACTGAAACAACGTAGACAAAACCAGAGCTGTTCTCGAGCAATCGGTCGATACGCTCATCACCGGATGTCGGGGCAATGATTCTGATAATGTCAAGACCGTTTGATCTGGCGATTTTGTCGATTTCCTCCGATTCCTCCAAGGGGAGATCAACAAGGAGTAAGCCATCAACGCCCGCTTGTGATGCCAATTCACAGAAACGCTCGATCCCGAATTGAATAATCGGATTGAGATAGCTCATAATGATGATTGGCTTATCGTTTTCAAATACTCTCACATCAGAAACCAACTCGAATAGATGCCTCATCTGAAATCCGTTTGCCAAAGAGCGCATCATTGCACCTTGTATAAGAGGCCCATCAGCGATTGGGTCTGAGAATGGAATGCCAATTTCCAAAATATCCGCTCCAGAGTTGATAAGATTATGAATCAATTTTTTTGAGAAGTCGATCGAAGGATCACCAGCACATACGTATGGAATGTACGCAGCGATTCCCTTGTGTCTGAGAGATGCGAAGGTATTCGAGATTCTGGTCATTATTTCTCCTCCATCTCAGCAACCTGTGCCACGTCCTTGTCTCCTCTACCAGAAAGATTGACAATGATGATTCCGTCGTTAAAAAGATCCTTCGCCGAACGCAACACAAATGCAATCGCATGAGCGCTTTCCAGAGCGGGAATAATTCCTTCTGTTTCAGATAGTATCCGGAATGCCGTGAGGGCATCTCGATCGCTGACCGCGACGTAATTCACTCGACCAATCGATTTGAGATAGGCATGTTCCGGCCCGACGCCAGGATAATCCAGACCAGCAGCGATGGAGTGCGTCTCAGAAATTTGTCCCTCTTCATTCTGCAAAATCATCGTTCGAGCACCATGCAGAACGCCTTCTCTCCCAGCCACCAGACTTGCGGCATGCCTGCCCGTCTCAACACCTTCACCAGCGGCTTCGACTCCGTACATCCTGACATTGCTGTGTGGGAGAAAAGGATGAAAGAGTCCAAGTGCATTGCTGCCGCCACCAACGCATGCGACAAGCGCATCTGGCATTTCCTTTGCTTGCTCAAGAATCTGTTCCCTCGCTTCCTCCCCAATCACACACTGGAAATCACGAACGATCGTTGGATATGGGTGCGGACCGACGACACTTCCAATAAGATAATGTGTATGATCGCTCGTTGCAGCGTAATCCCTCATTGCCTCGTTGATCGCATCTTTCAGTGTTCTCGATCCCGATTTGACGACATTGATCTTGGCACCAAGCAACGACATTCTGAAGCAATTGAGCCTTTGCCTCTCAACATCGACCTCTCCCATGTAAATCTCACACTTGATACCCAACAGCGCACATGCCGTAGCCGTTGCTACTCCATGCTGGCCTGCCCCAGTCTCAGCGATAATTCTATCTTTGCCCATCCATTTCGCAAGAAGCGCCTGGCCGAGGGCGTTGTTGATCTTATGAGACCCCGTATGAGCGAGGTCTTCGCGCTTCAAAAATATTCTGGCGCCTCCGCATCGTTTCGAAAGCCGTCTCGCAAAGTATAGTGGAGTGGGTCTTCCTGCGTAATTGTGAAGAAGATCGTTAAGTTCTTCTCTGAACGTACTATCATTCTTCACCCTGTTGTATTCTTTTTCGAGGTCCTTCAGAGCTTTCATGAGTATTTCTGGCACATACATACCGCCAAATCGTCCGAAATATCGGACATTAGTCAAACTCTGCACCTCCTGATGAATTCCGAAACTAATTGTGGATCCTTTTTGCCGATAGTTCTCTCTACACCAGACGATACATCAACCCCGTACGGTTTCAAAGATTTCACGACATGCAGATTATCGAGATTCAACCCACCAGCAATAATCGCCCTGCGACAACTCTTAATAGGAATGCTCCTGTAATCGTGAGATAATCCTGATCCAGGGACAGGCCCATCAAAAAGTAACGCATCGGCGACATCAAAGAACTCTTGGATTTCTTTTTCCAGCGGCTTCACTGCTCTGATAACGGGAATCCCGCATGCCTTTATTTTCTCAATTTCTGATCTACCAAAGGTATACAGTTGAATGACGTCAACACCTGCGTCTTCCACCATCTTCACAGCTGCATCAACACTTCCAGGCAAACAAACGAGAACTGTTTTTGTGAAAGGTCCGATCGTAGATGTGATGTCGCGGATATCTTTAAGAGGTAAACTCCGCGCCTTCGAAGGATAATGAACGAAACCAAGGGCATCTGGGTCAAATGATTCACACATCCAGGCATCTTCAGCATTTGTGATTCCACAGATCTTGACCTTCAATTCTTCATCCTCCTTGCCGCGGTGACAATTTCAGCGATCTTATCCGCAGGTCTCTCGGCTGTCAGGAAAGATGAACCGATCAATGCAGCGTCGAACCCTTGCAATGCCTCGAGATCCTTCGCTCCCATTATTCCGCTCTCAGCGATCAGGAGCTTGTCGCCGGTGATCATTTTTTTCACGTGCGGTAGTATCGATAAATCAGTTCTCAACGTCTGGAGGTTTCTAGAATTAATGCCAACGAGTCTAATGATGTCATAATTCGAACATGTGATGATCTTCTCGACATCCCCACCATCGTGCACTTCGATTATTGGCTCAAGACCAAATCGGATGCTTTCTTGAATGAGTGCTTCGATCCTATCCTGTTTAAGCGCCTTCGAGATAATAAGTATGGAATCAGCTCCGAGTTCCGCCGCGACCCTGATTTGTTCTTCGGATACGATGAAATCCTTGAAAAGCATTGGAATATCGATTTTTTCCCGGAAGAATGTGAAAAGATTCGGATCGCCAAAGAAGAAGTCCTCTTCGACGATGACCGACATACCGTCGAGTCCGTACGACTCATACAGCTCAGCGATTAAGGACGGCTCTGGCGGGATGTATAAATCCTTAGACGAGGGGATGCGATTCTTGAACTCTCCAAGAATCGCGAGACCTTCCGCACTGAGAATTGCATCAGACATCTTTCGTCTTGCGTGTCGATTGAAGCGGGACTGCGAGTGGATATTTAATTTTCTTTCGGATAGCAGGCGAAGTATTTTTGTCAGAATAATGACAGTTAGTGCACCTGGTGATTTGAAAAGATTATCGTCAAGTCCTTTGAGCAACTGAGCGCCTCGTTCTGAAATCATGATTTCCTTAGCCATTTCCACTGTCAGATCCGTGCACCTGTATACAAGTGACTCGGGGCATATGACAGTTTTTCTCAGAGAGGCGATACTCATCGTTCGTTGGCGTTCCACTTCAAGTCTATTTACGAATGAATGAAATCCTTTGAGCTTCGAAAGTGCCTTGCCGCTGATAATCGCTTTACGAGCGATTTTGATACCCTCCTCGATATTTTCGGCCATGTTGGCTGCATAAAGAGCGGCGCCAGCATTAAGCAGGACGAGATCCAGTTTCGGATTGGATTCGCCACGCAACACAGATAACGCGATCCTCGCATTTTCGAAGGGGCCTCCGCCCCTGATTTCGTCAGGCTCTGCCAGGTCAATTCCAAATTCAGCTGGTGAAATACTGTAGCTGAAAATCTTATTCTCTTTTAGCTCGACCACTATTGTTTCGCCTGTATTCGTGATCTCGTCCAGACCATTTCCATGGACAACAAGCGCATGCTGCACCTCGAGAGAACGAAGGATGTTTGCCACTGTCTGTGCGACTGACGGTTTGTAGACCCCTATAAGTCGATATGGCGGGTTCGCGGGATTGGCCAGGGGTCCAAGGAGATTGAAGAGTGTTGGAATGCCGATTTCCTTCCGCGTCGAGTTGACATTTTTCATCAACACATGAAAGGTAGGAGCAAAGAGAAATCCCAAGTCAGCTTCAAAAAGACACCTCTCGACGTAAGGGGGATCGAGATCAAAAGGAATGCCCATTGCACGCAACAAATCTGCCGATCCGCATCTGCTCGAGACTGAGCGATTTCCATGCTTCGCAACTGGTGCACCCGCTGCCGATACAACAAAGGAAGCAACTGTGCTCACGTTAAATGTGCCAGAATTGTCCCCGCCCGTCCCGCACACATCAACGGCGCCAGGCGGAGATGGAATCCGGACGGCATTGTCAAGCATCTCAGTGATAAACCCGAGCATTTCATGCTCCCTTTCTCCCTTCATCTTCATCGCCGTAAGGAATGCCGCGATTTGACCTGACGTGGCTTCACCGAGCATCATTTCACGCATCACCGCTCGTGCTGCTGAGTAAGTGAGATCGTAGCCCTCAACCACCTGTTTTATCGCTTCGCGAATCATTTCCTACACATCCTCAGGAAGTTCGAAAGAATCTGTTTTCCATAGGCAGTCAACACAGACTCTGGATGAAACTGCAGACCGTAGACAGGCTTATTCCCGACTCTAAGGGCCATGATTTCCTTATTTTCGCTTTCTGCGAGGATTTTCAGAGAGGCCGGAAGACTGTCACGTTCAACTATCAATGAATGGTATCGAACCGCCACGAATTCGGAGGGTACACCATCAAAAATCGGATCAAAGAAATGTCGAACCCGCCCAAGCTTACCGTGCAATGTTCGCTCTGCTCTCACAACATTTCCACCGCAGACATAGGCGATAACTTGATGACCCAAGCAGACTCCGAGAGTTGGCATACCAAATCCATTGTTGGCTGCGATGTCCAGACTTCCCTTTGCGTCCCTAGGATGACCGGGACCGGGAGAAATAACGAACCCATCACACTTCTGGGAAAATCGATAAAGATCTGGTGAATCATTTCTAAGTACGTGGACGGCCGCACCGAGCTCGCCGAGATACTGTACAATGTTATACACAAAAGAATCGTAATTATCGACAATGAGAATCTCAGTCAATGGAAACCCTCCTCCGAAATCGATCTGATGGCTTCCAGCATCGCCTTCATTTTATGCTCTGTTTCATTGAATTCGTTAATCGGCACAGAATCCGCAACGATTCCTGCTCCCGCCTGAATCCTCGCTTTGCCATCAGTAACTGTGATCGATCTGATCGTTATGGCGAAATCCATATTCCCTGTAAAATCAAAATAGCCGACTGCTCCCGCATAAGGCCCTCTCGGATCTTTTTCCAGCTCCGAAATGATTTCCATGGCACGTATCTTCGGTGCTCCAGAAACGGTGCCAGCAGGGAAACAACTGCGCAGCGCATCAAAGGCGTCACAATCATCGCGCAATTCCCCCTCAACGTTCGAAACGATATGCTGCACATGCGAATATTTCTCAACGGCCATGAGTTCAGTGACTTTCACTGTACCGAATTTTGAAACCCTTCCAAGATCATTCCTAGAAAGATCGACAAGCATGAGATGCTCGGCTCTTTCCTTTTCGTCGAGGAGCATCTCGATTTTCAGCTTCTCATCCTCTTCCCTGTCTCCATCCCTTCTTCTCGTACCCGCCAAAGGCCTTGTTACAAGTTTCCTTCCTTCTAGTCTCACGAGCATTTCGGGTGAGGAACCAAGAAGCTTGACACCATTGAAATCGAGGAAGAAGAGATATGGTGAGGGATTAATTCGACGTAACGCAATATACATCGCGAGAGGATCACCTTCGACGGAAAACTCGTATCTGCGCGAGAGAACAACTTGAAATATATCGCCGTCCAGAATGAACCTTTTGGCGTCCTCAACGATCCGCTCATATTCATTCTTGTCGATATTTGCCGCAGGATTTCCAATGCGAACGAACGGCTTCTCTGGGTGTCGAATTTCTCCCAGGGACTTCTGAAGTTCATGTAGATTGCCATGGGTGATGAGAAAGGTTCGATTGTTGAGATGATCGATGCAAACAAGATGATTCGGGAGCATAAAGTACGTCTCTGGCATATTATCGATTTTTTTGTCCAATCCATTGACGGTTTCCAAAAACCTTACCATCTCATATCCAAGATAGCCCACGATGCCGCCAGAAAATGGCGCCAGTTCGGAGGCGCCGCAGTCAAATGAACGGAAGTATTCTCTTAAATTAAGAAAAGGATTCTCCACTTCAAAAACCTCGCCATCGATCTCCACCGTGTGATCTCTCGACTTAAAAACCGACAAAGGGTCCACACCGATGAAAGAATACCGTGCGGTTCTACTCGTGCCTTCAACGGATTCAAGTAGAAAACATTCACCTGGAAATTCTTCTCTCAAAGATGAAAAGATCGATACCGGATCCGCAATCGGCCCTTCGCGCAACGCAATACTCACTTTCAATGGTTTTTTCGGCCGTAATTGTGAAAACTCATTGGAATTCTTTGTTCGGTTTCCAAAGTAAATCCCCGCTTCGTTTCATGTTTGATAGCGAACAGCAATGTAATATTTATAACTTTATTGAACAAAAAAGTACTATAAAATTACCGCTCGCAAACAATAATATTCAAGTTCCATACACCAAAACCCAATGTTAGATAATGACGATAAACAGAGTCTTCATTTTTCTATAAAATTAAAGAATTAAGTCATAGGAATGTTCTATGTTCTAAGCTATAAAATAAAAAGAAATACAAGATGTAAAGAATAGTTACTACCCCAGAGGATCAAGTGAATGAGATTAATATCAAAGTAAGAAATGGCATCGAGATCTTCTCAGAAGCGCAGTATTACTTTGATTCCACAAAACTGGGATTATCTGGGATTCATTGTATTTCACACGCACACCTCGATCATTTACCTACGGAGATTCATGGCGTAACGGCAATATGCACAGATCTGACTGCCAGCATAGCGAGTATGAGATTAAGGAAGGAGATCAAACCAATTACCTGCTCCCAGGTCAGAATTCTCAACTCTGGTCATGTACCTGGCGCGTCGATGTTCCTCCTCGAGAACAAACGTAGAATTCTTTACACCGGCGATTTCAGCACGCGAACGAGATTCGGTCTTAACGCGGCCATTCCTGTCCAAACAGATGCGATGATCGTCGAAGCAACTTACGGCGATCCGCGATTTATCTTTCCAAAAACAGAGGAGATCATGCATGAGATCAGGGATTGGACTGAAGATTCAATCAAACGGGGATTTTCAGTCACCTTCTTTGTGCAACCGTTTGGAAAGGCGCAGGAGTTGATGTCAATCCTTTCTGATCGTCAGATATTTGTCCACAGAACAATCGACGATTTGACGCGATTGATCCCCAATATATCAATCCATTATTCTACGCTCTCAGAGACCCCACCATCCGAACCATCAATCCAGATTTATCCTATGAGGTATCTAGGTTCAACTCGTATGAGAAATTGGAAAGATGAGCGATCAAAAACAGCAGTCGCCACCGGCATGGCGGTAGACAAGTGTTTAGAAAGAGCATCGATGTCGATGAAGCATTTCCCTTGTCGGATCATGCAGACTTCGAGGAACTTATCGCCTTTATCGATCGATGCAATCCCTCTATTGTTTTAACGTATCACGGCCAATCAAGAAGACTATCGAAAGCAATCAAAAAAAATTCTTGATATTGATTCGAGACCATTGATTAAAAATCAGACAACCATACGGGATTTTTTATGATCACCACATTTTCGGATACGTGCTGGGTTTCATGAATACCCGCATCGTCTTCGCCGCGATGCCTTCCTTCGCGTTGAGAATTCTTTCTGCGCTCATCTCAGCAGTCGCGAGAGCGACACCTTCACCTTTTTCCGTCATAATCGCAACCGTACTTCCCTTCATAATCTCGTCATCGAGACGCGCAATGCCAACGACTGCTAGATCCGCGCCATGGCAGATCGCATCAACAGCGCTGTCCTTAATGATAATCTTTGGAAGAGGCTCAAGGAGCTTCTCAAATGGCATGAGAATTTTCTTCATAAAAGAATCATCATCTTCCTCCTTCCAGAATACGAATGCATCCTTAATATCTTGAAGTCTGAAAGACTCTTCTTCCCTCATATTTCCAGAGCGTACACGTCTCAACTCTTCCATATGCGCTCCCGTTCCTAGAGCTTCGCCGACGTCGTAACAAAGCGTCCTGATATAAGTTCCAGCGTCGCAGGAAACCCTGAAAAGAATCTCCCTCCCTCTGATCTCAATAATTCTGATCTCGTGGATCTTTCTGACACGCATCTGCCGCTTCACCGCAGATCGCACTGGCGGAGTCTGAAAAATTTCACCTACAAAACTCAAAAGAACCTTGCGAATATCTTCTTCTTTCTTTTCCCTGTGCAACTTCATCAAACATACGTACTCCTTATCAGATCTCAGAGTCAGATCGATCGCTCGGATTGCCTTCCCTGTAGCGATCGGAAGGACCCCGCTGACGTTGGGATCAAGGGTGCCTCCGTGGGCGACCTTCTTGATCAACAGAATATCTCTAACCCAGGCAGTCACTTGGTGAGATGTGGGCCCGCGCGGCTTATCGAGATTGATCACACCAGCTTCTAAAAGCTCTTCCACCGATCGAGCCGATGGGGGCTTTCCCCATTTCTCGCTGACGAACGATTCTTCTCTTATGAGCATTCTGGCCAACCTCTCGCCTCCAGTGCCCTAATAATTTTCGAAACCACTTCATCAGGTGAGAGGTGTGTTGTGTCAATTACGAGATCATAAAAACTCCTATCAGCTGGATCAAATCCGTAATATCGCTCATATCTCGTCGCCTCACATTTCTCCCTTTCGATGATCTTCTTTCTTGCCGCATCACCATCGATCCCATCCCGCATCGAAGCCCTTCTCGATCTTTCATCGAGTTCCGCATCCAGGTAAATCTTAAAAGCATCGATTCCATTTTTATTCAGAAGATATCCAGTCAATCGTCCCTCAAGAATGATGTTATCATTCTCACGCGCGATCCGCAACATTTCTTCATCGAGCATTCGATCGAATTGGGCATCCTTTTCCGCCAATTTACCAAATTCCTCAAGACTCAAACCATGTTCTTCAGCCATTTTTCTAAAGACTGCGCCGGAAACGACATATCTGATTCCGAGCTTATCTGAGAGGAGTTTGCAAACCGTTGTCTTCCCGGAACCTGGGGGGCCGCTGATCGTGATTCTCATTTTGCATCGGCCTTCATCTGTTTCAAGCGCTTCTTAAATGAGAAATACCTGAGTATTCTTGCGAGCACCTGACCGAATGGCACGCTGATGAGCGAATACAGAAGTATCCAGCTTGGCAGAACATAAACGGCATTCATGTCTGCATTGAACGACCATGGTACAGCGAAGTGAGCGCTGTTGATATTAATCATAAAGACCGATAACCATGCAAAAATGGGAACGACAATAATCATCGTAATCGGGAGGAGTTTCAATTGAGACGTTGAGACCTCCATCGATTTTTGAAGTATTTTTGGCTGCTGCTCTGTAAGCTTCTTGATCTTATACGTGTTGTTCTCCATTCGGGCCTGCCTTAACTCCTTGTTAAAAGCGGCGACAATCTTTTGGCTTTTCACCTGTTCCACATAATCAACCATGAAATGCCTGATGATGATCGTAAGACCGGTCATGATGATACCAGCAAGAAAGAGTGTGACAACAGGATATTGTCCGCTGAATCCGATAATTGGCTCAAGTCCGTAGCCGACAATTTGCCCGAGACCATTTCTCAGACTCGGATCAAATAGAATGAAAAGGGCCAGTACGAAAACGAGAATTGTTGTGATCCTCGGCATGCCACTTTGGGTTTGAGAGGGATTTGGCACCATTATTCACCTCCGAAAAACTGTCTCAATACGGGATGCATCTCCATCATCTGCTCTCTGCCGATAGCTTCGTAGAACTGTATCAAGATTCCGACTGTGAGAAGAACGCCGGTACCACTTGCGTTCCCGACGGTTCCGATGAGATCCGCGATCGCAGCTAGCGCCCCAACAAGCGCACCGCTGATAATCGTCACCACAGGAATATATCTTTCAAGTACTCGCCGGAGCACTCTCGGATCTCTTCTGAAACCTGGAATCTGCAACCCAGATGATTCGATTTGCCTCGCAACAGCCTCAGGTCCCATATTTGTCGTTTCGATCCAGAACTTTGCAAAAATAATCGAGCCTACGACCATCACACCAAGATAAACAATAACGTGCAGCGCGATTTGTAAACTATCGTGTCCCGCGGCTAAATGTCCGTATCTCTCAGGACTCAAGATTGGTAGCAACCAGTCTCCAAGCCCTCTTGGCGTCGAAAGATACCACGCTAGCCCGCCCGCTGGGTATGTACTTCCGGGCTCATAAAATCCTATCCACCATTGCCCCCCGATCAGAGGAAGACCTCTGAACGATGGATTGTTCCAGAGAAGCATCGAAAACATGCTGACGTTCGCAAGCAACGCCGCCATAAGGATGACTGGAATGTTTGAGGCGTAGATGAGCTTGATCGGATAACGGCCCCTGGCACCCCTTGCAGTCCCGTGAGCAAGTGGAAGTTCGATACGCGTCGATTCAACATAGGCAACAAAAAGGAAAATCGCGATCGTGCCGATCAGGGCAACCATGGGATTCGGGTTCTGTAAGAGAATTCTTTCGTATCCGCCTCCGGCGAGCCCTGCGGCTGAAGTGTTCTGAAGGATGTAGATCGTTTTTGGGATTGTACCTGCTGGCGGATTATTGATGCTTATTGGCAGATTCGGATCCACCGGTTGCCAGTTGACGGTACCCGTGAAGATCGCTTCCGCGACGCCAGCGGCGATAAAGAGAGAAATGCCGCTACCAATCCCCCATTTCGAAACGACTTCGTCCATAAGGAAGACAAGATAGGATCCGATGAAAAGCTGAAGAACGATGACGAATCTCGCGAAATTAAGACCACTCAATATTCCGCCACTTCCGAAGATTCCTTCCAGATTATGGACGAATGTTTCCGAAGGCACGAGATACCCGAAAACCTGCGGCACCGCTTCAACAATGATCATGATGAGGACGAGGAATTTCTGCGTGCTCTGATAGACCGCCTTATCCTCATCATTCCTGAGATCCAGCTTAATGATTTTCGCACCGACGAAGAGTTGCATGATAATCGAACCAGTCACGATCGGTCCGATACCAAGGTGCATCAGTGATCCCTGAGCTCCAGCGAGTATTGCCCTGTACTGGGCAAACAGGTCAATCGTTTGAGTTTGATCTAGACCATAGATATAGACATTGGTCATGATGAAGTAAAAAACAAGGATGATGATGACCCACATCATCTTCGTTCTAAAATGGACATGGCCTTCAGGTCGAGAAACAGCAGGCAACCTATCGGTGAGGGGTTTCAACTTATACAGTCTGCTTTTTTCCCCTTCAGCCATGTCCATCCCAGAGCATCGCTACGGTTGAATAACGGAGCCGCCTGCGGCTTCAATCTTCTCCCGTGCAAGTTCCGAACAATCGGCCACGATGACATCGATCGGTTCGATGATTTTCCCTGAGCCAAGGAGTTTGTCAACACCCATCTTTGTCAAATTCACCGTGACCTTCCCATCCTTTCTCTCAGCAAAACCGTCCGCGATCAACTTGTTTATATTCTCCTGGATCTCGCCGACATTCATCGCAATCTTGGCAGCCACGATGCTCTGAGGTCTCTTGAAACCATGTCGGCCGAAATGATCTGGATCGTATTTCAACATATACATGACTTTATGTTTGTGAAGACCCGCGTTACCGCGACCTCCTCGGAGGCCCGCACCGCGCCCCGCCTTCTTGCCGCGTCCGTGTGTGCGGCTTCCCCTGAATTTCTTAGTCCTGCTTGGCATTGGACATCACCTAGAGCATTCTCTCAATCAATTCGTTGATCTTCTCTCCGCGGTATCCAAGAGCGCCCCCGTTGGTAAATGACCTCTTGTTGCCGCCGTATCCCTTCCGCGGGGGATTGAGCCTAAAGACAGGTTTCACATCAACAAGGTCCGAATATTTCACCTCGTCTTTAGCCACGCTTTTTGCGAATGAGATGATCGATGTGAATTTCGAATGATTCTGAATATATAGATCGTCGATCGGCTTGTCCCCCTTGAGTCGTCCCCTGAATTTGATCATTCTCGCAAGAGTTTCACTGTTCACTTCGCCCCATGTGATATAGTCCTTCGCTTTCTGTAGCATTCCCTTAATGCTATCCGTCTCCGGAACAACAACGCAGTGATTGGGGCGGGTAAGATTTAGCATCCGCATCGTGTCCTCGATCTCCTTCTTAACACCAGCGTGTCCTCGTACTCTGATCACAGCGTAGGCCACCACATCATCCCTCCTGCCCTGTTATTTCCCGCTGTTGATCCATATTTGCATCATGTTCTGGAAAATGAACCATGACACGACCACTCATGATCTTCAAGCGTTTCTCTTGTTCTTCAGTGATCCTGAGGACGGATGTCTTCATGAGGGCATCGAATGTCGCTAGGGCATAATTGACCGTCGTTTTTGTATGGCCACGCGCAAATCCCCATGCATCCTTGATACCAGCAAGTTGCAAGATGATTTTTGCGACGTCTCCTACAGCTAGCGAAACACCCCTAGGAGCAGGTTTGAATGTCACCTCAACAGACCCTGCCTTTCCGACAACCATAAACGGTAATGAATGAGGTGTGCCGCATCCGCACTCCCAAGATCCGCATCCTCTCTTTATCTCGATGATATTCAATTTCGCGTTGTCAATCGCTTTCCTAATTGCAGGACCGACCTCTTTGCCCTTTGCCCTGCCAACACCTACGAAACCATCGCCGTTACCGACTGCGACAGTAATCGCGAATTTCACTCTTCTGCCCGAGTCGGTCATTCGCTGGACCATGTTGACGTCGATGACCTCATCTTTCAGATCGGGAAGGAGGACGTCGACGATTTCAGGTTCGCGAAGTGGGAGCTTTGTTGCAAGTGCATCGCTCATCGATGTGATCTCGCCGTTCATGACCATCTTGCCTAGTTTTGTCTTCGGCGTCCATTCCATTTACTCCACCTCCATTTTCTTTTTGATATCTTCGACGAGTTTCTCGACGCCCTCCCCGATGTGCTGACCTTTGATTCTCTCGTCCGAAGGAAGAATCTCTTCGCCATGAGGAACCTCAATACCCGCATCGAGAATTCCTTTCAACGCAGCGAAACACGAGGCACCCCTCGCCGGATCTCGCAAACCAATATCTAGAACCGCCTGATCGATTCCTTTCTTCTTTGCTCTCAGTGCGGCGAGGTATCCTGTCAGATAAGCTGCAGGTGTGTTTCCAGTTGAGAGATTCCAGCCAAGCTTGATCAGTTCCCTCGAGTGCGCTTGTGCGGTCACTCGATCGCCAATAGGATCGAATTCAATGAACTGCACACTCGCATTTCTCAACGAGATCCTGACGACAGCTCTCGGAACCCCTGCCCTTAGCAATCTCGCCCTTTGTCGATAGTCTGTTCTGCCTTCTCGCCTTCGTCGGAATGGCACTTTATATCGAGGTCCGTGAGCCATTAGTTGCCCTCCTTGAGATGTCCTTCCATTTTGAGATGGGTGATCAAATGAGTCTTGCTTTTAAACATTCCGCCTTTAGCCTTCATATAGAACTCTCTGTAAACAGCCCTGCTGATCTTGCCTTCATCCCTCAATTCCTTAAGCGTTCTTCTGATCGGTCTGATAGTCTGAATCCACTGCCTTTTTTCGGGCGTTCTCGCACCTGCAGCGCCCTTTCTACTGCCAGGACCCCTTCGTCTTCCCTTTTCTTTTTGGGCAGCCCTGTATCTTGCTCTTGCTCGTGAAATTCCTCTTTTTGGAAGAGCGACGATTGCTCCAGAATCAATCGCAGTTCGGATATCGGCACGGGTGATCGCGTCCGCGATATCCTCAATTCGATTCGGATCGATCCAAACCCTGTTAATCCCACATCCAAGGATCTCTGCCGCAATCCGTCTTTGATTTTTCAGGTTCATATCATCCCGTCCTGTTGAGAATCCTGATTCCAAGCTGATCTGCCTTGCTTTCAATCTCTATTCGCTTCTTATAGCCGACCGTACTGCCGATTCTCACAGCCTGCCGCTTTGGATCGATTCCTTCAAGCTGTGAAGGGTTGTAAACCATGACTTCTTCAAAGCCAGATGGATGCAATCCGCGTACTTTTTTCGGCCCGCGGTATCCGATCGACACAACAGGAGGCCTATATTTGTAATGCCGCCGCATCTTGCTATGCAGACCGCGGGGCTTCCTCCATTTTTCACCGAGTCTCTTGTACCTGAACCATTCCTGTCTAAGAAACGCTGGTCTTCTCTCTGAGATTTTACGTCTCAACGCAAGCAATTTCGCGATTGTTGGATCGAGGGCAGGTTTTGCCTTGACGAGATAACCACCCTTCTCGACGATCGCCGCTTCTTTTGCCGATACTTCTGCTTCTTCAATGATGACCTCTTCAGCTTTATTCTCTTGCTCAGCACCCTTTTCCTTCTCGATTTCTTCTTCTTTTGTCTTCTCGACGACCACTTCCTCAGGCACCTTTTCTTCTTCCCTAGATTCGGGTACTGATTCCTCAAGAATCCCTCGTTCTTCAATGACCTCAATCCAATGCTCGGCGATCTTTGGACCGACGCCTTTTAGGCGGTCAATTATCTCTTTCTTTCGCTCCTCATCATATAACGCATCAAGGAGGTCTGAGAGCGTTCTGATTCCCATCGCTTCGAGTTCTTCCTTGTATTCATCTTTATAATATGGTAATTCTGAAATTTCCCTGATTTCCCCTTCATGCTTGCTCATTGACTCATCCTCCTCGCTTTTTCAACAATGTAAATGCCATCCTGGAAGACCCTCGAATCGTATCCTTTGATAGCTGTAGCACGTTCGATATTTGCAGCTGTCTGGGAAACTGCTTCGATATCGATTCCAGTCAAAATCACTTCATTACCTTTGACAGCGATCTTCGTATCGCCGACGATATTCGCTTTGCGGGGTGTCCTCTCGCCGAGGAAATTTTCTATGATGAACTTATCCCCTTTCACATATGCCTTGATTGGAAAGTGCGAATACACGATCTTCATCTTGTATTCAAATCCATGCAGCACCCCTTCAACCATATTTTTAATATGTGCTGCGAAGGTTCCGACGAGAGCCCGCTCCTTTTTGCGCGGAAACTCGCAATGAACAATGATCTCTCCATCTGATTTCGTGATCTGAACCCGTGGATGAGCCAATCTCCTGGTGAGCTTTCCTTTTGGACCTGAAACTGTTACGTTTCCGTCAGAGAGCTCGATCGTAACTCCGCCAGGAATGCTGACGACTTCTTCAACTACACCAGTAACTACCATATCCTCATCCTCAGTAAACAAAAGCGAGGAGCTTTCCCCCAATGCCCAACTCTTTTGCCTTCACATGACTGACAACGCCTTTCGTGGTTGTCAGAATGAGAACGCCGAAGTCCTGAGCTGGCAGATACCTCGCTTCAAATTTTTCCAGATCATTCTTCTTCACTGAATATCTCGGCTTAATCACACCGCAGTTGTTAATTCTTCCGTGCAATTTCACTCTGAATATCCCGGCCTTTCCATCTTCGATGAATTCAAACTGATTGATATACCCTGATTCCTGCATGACCTTGAGCACTCTGCCGATGAGCTTCGAGGACGGTCTAATCACACACTCCTGCTTGCCCACGAGTGCCGCATTCTTTATCGTTGCCATTGCATCATTCAGCGGATCGTTCTGCATAATTTCACCACCTCATGAGTATTTCTTAAATCCAATGTGAGGCGCTATTTCGCGGAAACATTGACGGCAAAGATGCATACCGTAACGGCGGATGATCCCACGCTTCCTGCCACATCGCAGGCAGCCTTTTTTCCTGCCGAATTCCTTCTTTGGTTTCAATAGACCACCTCCACCCCGAAACGCTCCTTCAAGAATTCCATCGCTTCTTCCTTTGTCAAACGGTGGGATTTGGGGAGCCTTCTTGGCATCACCCGCCTTGTTGATACCCTATATCCTGGTCGTTTGACCGAGACACAAATGTCCATCCCGAAAATTCCAATCTCGGGATCATATTTCATGCCTTCGAAGTCGGTGTAATCCGAAATGCCGAACGAAAAATTGCCCTCAGGATCAAAAGAATAACTGGCGACCTTGTTTTCCCTGATCCATAACGCCTTCTTAAGGAACTCCTCGGCTTTTTCGCCTCTCAATGTCACCTTGCACCCAATGGGCATACCCCTTCTTACGCCCAAATCCCTGTTCGTCACCTTTGCAGTCGTGACTTTTGGCTTCTGACCTGTTAACATCTCAAGAACCTTCTGAGCCTTGACAAGCCGCTCTCCAGCCTCTCCGACTCCGATGTTGACGACGACCTTCTCGATTCTAGGCTTCCTCATGATCTCGCTCATATCGCACTCGCCTCCGGAAGGTCTATTTCAGGAACTTTGGTGCCGACGACGAAGACGTTTTCCTTCACCGTCGAAGTTCCGTCCTTGAACTTGACGATATTTGGAGTCGGACTGCGCGTTTCGATATAATCCTCAATGACCGCAATTCTACCGACGTGATTTCCGCCGATGATGTACGCGAGATTTCCCTTCGTAAGTCTGTAAACATCGAGGATCTTCTGAGAGGGAACTTCGATTTTCAAGACATCACCAGTCTTGTAACTACCATTCCCCGCCAGGATGTTGCGACCGTCATGAAGGCAGAGCTGCGTTTTCCCTCCTTTTACAGTCACTTTATTCTCAATCCTGCAGAGTTTCCATTTTTCTTTGCCCTCGGGAATCTTAACCAGCTCGAATTTTCCCTTCGAGTTGAGAAGCATCCTGTAGTGCTGATTGAGTCGTGGAATTGATACCACGTCCATAAGACCTACAGGAAATTTCCGGTTCTTAACAGGCCTGCCATCCACGAGAATCTCGCCGTTCGCCAATATGAGTCTCGCTTCGTGCGCTGTGTCAGAAAGATCCAACATATCTCTGACAATGATCAGAAGCGGCATGCTCATTTCTTTTGGATGAGGACCTGGCGAAGGCTTCGTGATCCAGTGCCATATCTTCCTCGGCACCGGCCAGCTTCTTGGCGCCGTCAATCGTTTCATATCCCTACTCATGAGGAACCCTCCTGGACACCAATGAGTTTGTTCTTTCGCCATGGATCACTGAGATCAAGTTTGGTGATGATTACATTTGATGCATGAATCGGTCGAGGCGCTTGCGATCCATCGGCCTTGTTTATTGTGACACCCTCGATGATGATCCTGCCCGTTTTAGTATCGACACGCACGACCTTACCTTCCGTCCCGACGATCTCCTCATCTCCCCGTACTATAAGGACGGTATCTCCTTTAATCACTGGAAGCGACCTCCGCTTGTATTCCTTCATCAATGAATCACTGAGATGTGATGAAACCATTTTTCTTCTCTTGACATTGTGTGCGTTATAGACCGCCTTTCTCTGCTTCCTGGCCTTGCTGCTCTTAATCATTCCATATCACCTCAAACGATCATCGAAGCCACGGCAGCGATCCTCGGCCATCGTTCTGCCGCTTCTCTCGCCACAGGACCTTTAATATCCGTTCCCTTCGTCTCACCGGTTTCAGTTGTAATGACAGCTGCGTTATCTTCAAACGACACCATCGTCCCATCGGGTCTCCTGTAGGGACGCCTTTGTCTCACGACGACAGCATGGAGTACTTGCCTTCTCATCTCTGGCGTTCCCTTCTTGACAGACACTATGACAATATCTCCTATGCCCGCCCTCGGATATCTCCGACTCACGCCGTGGTATCCTGGGACAGCGATCACTGAGACAACTTTGGCACCTGTGTTATCAATGACATCCAACTCGCTCCCTGTCTGAATACCTCTTGTCTGTCTGCCTGCGATGCCCTTCAAGTCTTTCACCTCTTTTCAATAATAACGAATGAAACTGTCTTACTCAGCGGCCTGCACTCCATAATTCTGACTTTATCACCTACTTTCACACCCAAACATGGAGGACAATGAGCGGAGATCCGACTTGTTCTCTTCTCGTATCTTTCAAATTTCTTGATATAGCGCAGGTAGTTTCTCTCGACTACCGCGGTCTTGTCCATCTTTGTTGAAACCACGACACCATCAAGTATCTGCCCTCTGACGGAAAGCTTTCCATGGAAAGGGCAATGCACATCATCACACTTCGCCTCTGGAACCTTCACATCAACTCCGATATCCCTTACTTTGCTTTCCATAAGCTCACCTGATCTTCTTGATTCGATCCTCTGGTCTGAATTGAATTTCATCGCCACGGATCTTAATTTTTTCATTATTGAGAGTGAACATGAACTCATTCCCAGCCTTTGGAATTATTTTCTCAACACCATTTTTTTCGATTCTGAGCGTGTTCTTTGTTTCATCAACAATTCTTCCTTTCAACCCAATATATCCTGGATGATTAGACGAAATGACTTCAACTTCCAGACCGATAAATTCGCCTCTCATGAAATCCCTCTTTTTCATGTCCGAATCATCTAACCTCTGTCTTAAACCCCATCTCTTCCAGGACCTCTTTCACTTTCTTCTTGTGGTCTCCTTGCAACTCGATCTTTCCATCTTTTGTGGTCCCGCCAGCCGCACATTTTGTCTTCAATTTTCGAGCAAGATCCTCGAGATCGATGTCATTAGCGTCAATGCCTTCGATGACTGTCACCGTCTTCCCGTACCTTCTGCTGTCAGTGCTAATTTTAACAGTTTGCTGTTCTCTCGCGATCTCTTCACACATGCACAATTCTTTCGGCAATCCACACACCGGGCATATCTCGGCCATTACGTTTCTTCCTCCCTCTGGACGGTAAGAATCCGGGCAATGTTCTTCCTGAGAGCTCGGATTCGACCGGGATTTGCCGGTGCTCCGCCCATTGCTGCCGTGCCTCTTTCGTGCATAAGCTCATCCTGCAATTCCTTGAGCTTTGCAAGCCGCTCTTCCTTGCTCATCTGACGTATCTCCGAAGTTCTCAGAAGTGCCATCCGGTTCTACACCTCCTTCGATTTTTCATCATTTTCATCAATCTGATCATTTGACAATGAAACATTCTCATTTTGATCATTATTCTGATCATCTAGATTATCAGACCCAGCATTATCTGGGGATTCGCCAGTTTCCGCGGTCGCTTCATCTTCCCTCTTTTCCTCATGAACAATAAGGATATCCGCGAGTTCTGGCAAGGTCTCAACGGCTTTTTCTGGCGGAAGAATCTCAACCTCATCTGGCAACTTTGCTTGAGGATCCATAATCTCCACGCGAACACCAATGACACCAGGCTTGAGTTTAGCGACAGCAAAGCCAGTCTTCATAAATTTCAAACGCGGCTCACCGCAAAACTTGATGTAACCCTCCTTAAACTTCTCTGTCCTGTGTCTCTGGCCTGTTAGTTTGCCAGAAATAACGACCTGGCATCCCCTCGCTCCTGCATCCATGATCCGTCTCACGGTCGAGTGACCTGCCCTGCGGAAATGCCAACCGCGCTCCAGCGCAAATGCGAGTTTTTCCGCCATGATTTGAGCATTCAAGTTTGGATTTTCAGCCTCCTGAACTTCAATTTGCGGATTGTCGAACTTGAATCGCTCTTCGATTGCCTTCGTCAAATTCTTGATCGCTACGCCCCTTCGCCCAATGACCATACCAGGTCTCTCCGTGATCAGTGTTACCCTGGTTCCCATCGGCGTTCTCTGCACCTCGACACCGCCAAATCCAGCCCTGTCGACTTCTTTCATAAGGAATTCCTTCAGGAGAACTCTCCGGATATTCTCAGTCACGAATTTTCTTTCGCTTGCCATCTACTTCATCTCCTCCAATATGATTTCGATATTTGTCGTCTGCTGATTCCATTGAGTTGCCCTTCCGTACGCCCTTGGCATATATCCCTTGATGGTTCTTCCGAGATTCGCGGTGATCACTTTGATCCGCATGTTCTCGGGATCGAGCCCTTTGTACTCCGCGTTGTGCTTCGCGCCCTCAAGGACCTTCAGGATTTCCTTTGCCGCTTTTCGTGGGTAACGACCAGGGCCGACCCCTTTCTTGTGCGAGACGCCCTTCTTGAAACGCTTCATCGGAACGGGTCGCTTGAGCTCAATAATCTCTTCCAAAATCTGTGCGGCCTCCACTGTTGTTTTTCCTTTGAGCATATTGCAAATTTCCCTAGCATGCTTTGGCGAGATCGGAAGTTCCTTCCCGATCGCTCGCGATGTAATATCTGGATCCGCTTCAGCAGTGTACCCGACCATCTGATCACCTACTTAAGTGGCAAGAACTTTGATGATCTCGTCGCACCCACACCAGGTCCAGAGTGTTTTACCGGTTTCCTGGTCATCGCAAACTCGCCCAGGTAATGACCGATCATCTCAGGCTTGATTTCTATTTCCTTAAACTCTTTTCCATTATGCACCGCGACTTTCCTACCGACAAATTCCGGCAGAATTGGAATATCTCTTCGATGCGTCCTCACCACTGGATACTTGCCTGATTTTAATTTTTCGATAAACGTTCTCTGCTCCTCGTTAAATCCCCTTATAAGCGTACGTCTAACCCTTGCAGGCATGATTGAAACAACTTCATCAAAGGACATCTTGAGGAGTTCTTCAAGTGTATACCCACGGTAAGTGAACTCTTTCTTGCGCCTCGCCTGGATTGCGCCTTTCTTCTTTCTTGCCCTTCTCCGTGAGGCTTTCGTTCCCGTCAATTTCTCTTCAACCATATCGCTCACTTCCTCCCCTTCTTCCTCTTCGGCGACAGTCGACCGACCTTTCTACCAGGTGGAGCGTTACGACTCACAGTGCTTGGCTTCCCAACATGCTGGTGGGAACCTCCACCGTGGGGGTGATCAACGGGATTCATAGCGACCCCCCGAACCTTGAAATACGCTTTACTCTTGGATCTATAGGCATGGAACTTTGCACCAGCCTTTCCAAATGGCTTTTCCTTGTGACCACCGCCAGCCACCACACCAATCGTCGCCCGACATCTGGGATCAAAGGTCCTCATCGCGCCAGATGGCAGTTGAACAACGACTTTCGCACCCCTGCTCACAACCATCGCGGCATTCCCAGCACTCCTGACGAATTTTCCACCATCCCCAGGCTTTGATTCAATATTATAAATAAGAGTCCCTTCGGGAATGCTAGCCAACGGCATAATGTTGCCTGGCACGATCGCGCCTGAGCTACCAACAAAAATCTCCTGGCCGATCTGCATACCCTCTGAGGCGATCATTTTAAAGACCTGACCTTCGAAATCGACCTCAGCGAGCGGTCCTGTCCGGCCAGGTGCATGAATAAGATCAATAATCCTCCCTACGCCCTCGTTGATTGGTGGCAATTTGATATCACCGAGATGTCGATGACTCGGCGATCGATACTGCGACCCGCCACGACCTCGTCGTTGCTGTCTGAGATTCTTTCCCATTTATACCCTCCTTAGAACACTCCAATTCTCATACCAATGTCTTCAGCAGAATAGCCCTCAGCGAGCTTGATAATCGCATGCTTACCTTCCTTGCTGATTCTCGTCCAAACCTTTTCAACTTTGACTTCAAATCGCTTTTCGAACGCCTCTTTGATCTCCTGCTTCGTCGCATTCTTCAACACAATGAATTCGATTTTGTTCCCATCTTTGAAATCCTGAGTCGGCGTGCCAGTCATGTGATTCATCGATTTCTCGGTGACATATGGATAAAGAAGAACATCCCTAACCATTTGACCACTCTCCTAGTTTGATGAGTGCTGATTCTGAAAATAAAGTAAGTCGACCAGGATCACCTCCGGGGGCAAGCACGCCTACGCTGAGGTTATTAACATCAGAGATTTCAACGCCAGGAAGATTCTCAGCGCTTCGTATCAGCGGTGCATCCTTATCAGACACAACAATTAGCAAACTGCGTGGCACACGGTATTTCCTATTCCGCATTTTGCCACGACCCGCCCTGATATTGATGCCTTTGATCGCCCGTCTGATATCTTCACCTACACCGATACTCTCGAGAACCTCAAGAACCTCTCCCGTCTTCGATATTTTCTCAATGTCATCCTCAACGACAACAGGGAGAGTCACACCATCAGCGAACCGGTGCCCACGCTTTCTAACTTTATCTGGATCGGCAAGGGCGGCGAGCGCCGATAATTTTGCCAATAACTTTTCCCGTCTGTTGATCTTTTTCGACCAATCGCGCTCCGCATATGGCGGGTGAGCCCTTCGACCGCCAACGGTGCCTGGAGATTGAGCACCTCTCGCTCCCTGGCTCAATCTCTGAACTCTCGCGACACCCCGTCCCTTTCCCCAGGTTGATACCGCATGCCGCATTCCCGCTTCGGGTGATGCGCCATACGGCTGTCGCCTATTTGCCTCCATTGCCGAGACGGCACGTCTGATGAGGTCTGGCCTGAATTCGGTGGCGAAGATCTGAGGAAGATCAATCGTCTTTATGACCTCGCCTTTTAACGAATAGACATTGACCTTACCGTTATTGGCCATCGTCATACCCCCTGCTTTGATTCCAACGAGATGTAAGTGAGCGTTGGAGGCTCTTTGAGTTCAATACCGGTTGGCCGGATTGGATCCCTTAACCGGATAAGTCTCTTTGCGGGTCCAGGAACCGTGCCATGAAGAAGAATATACGGATTTGCAACTTTTCCGTAATGCAAGAAACCACCCTTAGGCGTGATGTCAGTTCCGTTGTCCCCGATCTTGAGAACCCTTTTGTTGAATTCCGTTCTCTGATGATAGCCGACCTGACCGGCCTGGGGTACGGTGGGCCTGACATACCCGGGTCTCTTGGGTCCTAATGTTCCGACAAGTCTCCGATGCTTGCTGTTTTTGTGCGATAGAAGTTTGATGCCCCATCGCTTGACAGCACCCTGGAATCCCTTGCCCTTCGTAATCGCAGAAACGTCGACCATACCGCCTTCCTTAACAAAATCTGTGATCTTGATCTCCTTCCCTAAAAGAGACTTCGCATACTCAAGTCTTTCCTGAATCGTTCCTCCGCCAACCCTGATCTCCATAAGGTCGCAAGCTTTTTTAGGAACACCGCTGACGAGGCGTGGCTGCGTATAAGCCAAGATTCGCACCTCGTCGACCGTGACCGCATTATACTTTTCCCAGGCTTTGTTTGAATCGTAATTTTTCGGAATTGGAAGCCTCCGTCTGAGGTCTGGGTCAAGAGTTGAAGCCCAAACCTCACCAGCTGTTCGCAATCCGTAAGCAGTGTTCTCATACATCCTAACGGCTGCAACTTTCATCGGAGGAACCTCAATAACAGTGATAGGAACCTGCACCTCCTGACCCGACGTGTTACTTGACGGCCTGTAATCCACAAGGAGCGCGTGTGTCATACCGGCCTTATATCCCGCGAATCCCTGAATTTTAGGACCGTCGCTAATTTCTGGCCAGGAGTCAAGTCTTGGAACTGGCCGCTTCGCTCTCTTTCTTGGCGAAAATGCCTTCGAACCTCGAATAGGACGTCTTTTGTTTGGCATGATTCTCCCTCTTCCAGCATTGAGAGAAGCCGCTCTCTATGCTACGCTTTTCTACATGATCGCGACTATCGCACCTTCGACCGTGACACCATATTCTTCACCCAGAACAGATGTAGGGTGCGAATCAGGGATGCTTATTGCATTGCCCAAAGTGTCTGGTCGAACGTCCTTATCGCGTTCAGCGAATTCTTGCATAAGGATATCTATATTTAAGCTATGCGGTTCTCCTCAAATGCCAAATTCCTTCCGATCACCGATATCTCATATGCGAATCTCTGCAATTCCAGCTTATTACGTCTTCTCAAATTATTTTCATGAGACAAGGAGCTTCAACGGAGTTGGAATCAACAGGATGGTATCCGCCGGCGGAACCTTACTTCACATAATAAGATATTTACAATTGTTTATTGAGAATTCCTCAAGCAGCAGTTTTTCCCATCGATAACGATATATTCGGTGCCAGATGCACGTTGATTGGTAATGATGATAACGATGATTGATCTTAGGAATCAGCGTTATCAGAGCTTTTCCTCACGCGCTTTCTTCTGAAGTCTGTTTTTCCGTTCTTTTGCGGTGTATCCCGTGGCTCTCTCAAGAAATTGATTGAATCTCTTGATCGTTTCAACACCGACTTCTTCTGGGACACTCGTATCGCTTTCTGTACTGACATGAAGAGCTGATTTTCCAACAAGCTTCGCCTCGAGTCTTTTAAGTGCGCCGTAGGATGTAACATATAAATCGCCTTCTCTCGTAACTGTGCCAAACACTTCTTCTATGATATTCTTGAGTCCCTCGCCTTCGAGATCCTTGTATTTCCCCTTTTTCAATTCGTACTCCAATCACTCACCCCTTTTTTGGATGTTTGCCAGACTGAGTTTATCTCAAGCCGATATCAGCAAATCGCGATTTATTTCTTCTTCGGCGCACAACCTCATTCCAATTCCCAATCTGCGTTCATATACCTGTCGATATCAACGCTTGTGCCCATAAAATCCTGCACTTCGAGGAACGTTTTCCACCTATCCACGCATGAACAGCTCAAACTATCAAATTCCCTTTTATCCTGCGAAAATGTGTAGCGCTCCAGGGCTCTAAGCACCTCGCTGTCGCACCGAAAACAATTATGTGCTCCGCGCATCGACCCACCACCTGTGGGCGAAGAGAAAACCCGTGCTTCCTTTTCGACTTTAGCTTTTAACAAAACTTCAACGAGTGACCACAACCATGGAGGCCTATAATCACCCCTTTTCCACAGAAACTCAACCACAGTCCCCTTTTGAACGTTAACTGGGTTGATTGAAATGCTCTCAGAGAATCGTGACGCAAATGAAATCGACCTCAGACAATCTTCGATTGCATCTTTCTCTGTTAAAAATGGAGGTTTTAAAAGAAGGTAAGTGCGGAGTGGGATTCCCTCGTGATTAAGAAAATTTGCGGCTTTTTCGTACTCTTCAACGAAAAAACCCTTTCTGACGCATTTCGCTAGTGTTTTATCTGAGGCACTTTCGAGTCCCATCGCTAATTCCAGTTTGTCCCTCGGTAAGTCGCAGAGGTTATCCTCCGTCACAAACTCGGGTCTTGTCTCAATTAAAATTCTTTTCGCTCCATGAAATGTCTCAAAGATTTCATTTCTGGCCTCTCGCGGAATCTCCCGCGTATCAAGGAAGCTTCCCGACGTGTATATTTTCACGAATTCTTCATTTGAATAAGCTTCTTTAACGCAATTGAGCTGTTCGCGAATTTCCGCTAGTCCGACACAGGGATCGCTCTCAGCGTTATATCCGCACATAAGGCATCCTTCTTTTCTTGCCCACCAGCAACCTGATGTTCTGAAAATGATAACCAATGCTCGAACTCTTTTTCCATCTATTATGTCCCATTCTTTCCAAGTTGAAACAGGTGTCCTTGATCGATTTTGCGCCATTTCTTATGCCAAGTGTGTCCATATCGCCTCCATAAATAAGACTTTTCATGCGAATCTTATGATTTTCCGAGCTGCAGAAACTCGAATGGTAGATTAAAATGCTAAAAGACTCCCCTAGAAACAAACGCCACAGTGAAGAACGATTTTAGGAAAAGGAGTCATTGCAGAAGAGTATTCCTTCGAAATGAAACGAAAAATATTGAAAAAATCAAGAATTACACAAGAAGACTTTTTGCAGCCATGCTCAAATGCAAAATTTTCTGAGTTTTTCGAAGAAATTTCAACGCCGATTTGGAAATGTATTAATAGAATTGGTGTAATCTCCCCGCAAGAGGGTTGGTTTCAATGGGTAGGAGGATCATTGTTATAGGTAGCGGCGCTGCGGGGATGACCGCGGCTTCAACTGCAAGAGAGCACAACAAAGATGCCGAGATAAGCGTTTTTACAGAAGATGAATACATCGCCTATTCTCCCTGCGCGATTCCATTTGTGTTGGAAGGGAAAATCAAGGACTTTGAGTCGATCGTTATGCACACGCCGGAGTTTTACAAGAAGGAAAGAAACATCACTGTTCATACAAAGACAAAGGTGACCGGCGTCGATCTTGAGAAGAAGATGATCACTACTTCAGATGGAAAGGAATATGCCTTTGATGCCCTAGTTGTCGCTACTGGAGGGACGGTATTCGTCCCACCCGTGGAAGGCATTAATTTGCCTGGTGTGTTTACTGTCAGAAACATCGCGGATGGCAAGGCGATTCAGAAGGCGATGAAAAACGCAAAGTCGGTCGTCGTCGCAGGCGCAGGTGTTATCGGCTTGGAAATGGCGATCGCTCTGAAACATGCTGGGCTTGACGTAACCGTCATTGAAATGTTCCCTCAGGTGATTCCAAGAATTTTCGATGCAGACATGGCAAAACTCGTTCAGGACTATTGCGAACAACAGGGTATTAAGTTTGTACTTAACACCCCCATTGGCGGGATCAAAGGTAATGGTAAGGTCGAAAAGGTCGTCGCGGGAAATAAAGAGTACCCGTGCGACTTCGTGATAATGGCGACTGGCGTTAGGGCGAATCTTGAAATCCCGAACATGATGGGACTCGATATCGGCCCACTCGGTGCCGTAAGGGTAAGCCCAACATTGCAACCTTACAAGAAGGGTAGACTCGTCAAGGATGTTTACCTTGCTGGGGATGTGATCATGGTCGAAAGCGCCGTCGTGCCTGGCCCAACGATGAGCCAGTTAGGTTCCAGTGCAGTAAGACAGGGACGGGTTGCTGGTATCAATGCAGCCGGAGGATATGCCTTCTACCCCGGAGTTCTGAGCGCGTTCATCAGTAAGATTGGCGATCTGGAAGCCGGTGGAACGGGATTGTCGAAAGGACTCGCGGAATATTATGGCCTCAACGTTGTCGAGGGCAAAGCAACCGGTCTCACGAGAGCTCGATATTATCCTGGTGGAAAGAAGCTCACAGTCAAGATTCTTGTCGACAAAGATACGCACAAGATACTCGGGTCGCAGATTGTCGGTGGAGAAGAGATCACGGGACGGGTCAACTGGCTAACGGCTGCCATCGTAAAGGGAACGACAGTTGAGGAATTTGTCGCAGCCTTCGAGAATGCGTATTGCCCGCCCACGTCCATGGTCATGGATGTTGTTAATCTCGCAGCTGAAGATGCGGCGAAAAAGCTATAATCTCTAAACATATAAAAAAGGGAAAGACATGGTGAGGGTCATCTTCAAGACTTTCGGACACATCGCGTCTTCGATTGGAACAACTGAAGCCAAGATTGAAACGAGCGGCAAGACGGTGCAGGACTTCTTGGGCGCGCTCATTGAAAAATACGGAGATAAGATTTCAAAAATCCTTTACCCTAAGGGTTCTCAGATTTCTGACCTTATTTACATCCTTGTCAACGGACGGAACATTAGACACATCAATGGCCTCCAGACCGAGATCAAGGATGGGGACGTGATTTCTGTCTTCCCTGTAACCGCGGGCGGATGATCTCAATTTCACCATCCGCCGTTACATTTTTAATTCAATTTTTTGAGATTTTTCATTTAAAAAATTGAGAAAGATAATTAGAGTTGCGATAAGTGATTATGAGTTCATAAAAGGAAATCTGAGCAGAAGTCTTGATAGCGTCAATAAATGTCTTGACTCATGCCGTCAAAATTTAAGTCGCCAAAGTGAATTAGGATAGAGTGAGCACAAATGTTTTTTTAGGATGAGTGATTTCTCGCATTGAACCATATGGACGCAGGAACCCGCTATGAAATTCTGGCAAAAAATACAGAGGAAATTGTGACAGAAGAAGAACTAAGGAATTTACTTGAAACAGAGACGTCTCCGCATGCATATATCGGATTCGAACCGTCTGGACTCGTGCATCTCGGCTGGATGATTTGCGCAAATAAAATCATTGATTTCATCGATACGGGATTTAGATTCACGATCTTTTTCGCAGACTGGCATGCCTTTATCAATGATAAATTGACAGGGGACGTCGAGAAAATAAGGACTTGTGCTCGATACATGGAAGATTGCTTTGAGGCTCTCGGCATCGAAAAGAGCAAGGTCAAATTCCGCCTGGCATCGGAACTTATGTCAAGTATCTCGTATTGGGAAAAGGTTATCAGGATCGGCAAGGTCTCGACGCTTACGAGGATCAAGAGGGCGATGACGATCATGGGCAGACAGGAAGAGGAAGCTGATCTAGATTCATCAAAAGTAATGTACCCCTTGATGCAGGCAGCCGATATTTTTGAACTCGATGTCGACGTTGCCTACGCTGGTATGGATCAGCGCCGGGCTCACATGCTCGCACGTGAAGCCGCTGAAAGACTGAGATGGAAGAAGCCGATCGCACTTCATACGCCGCTCTTGCCGAGCCTTCGCGGAGGAAATAGGATGGATCCAATCGCATCGAAGATGTCGAAAAGCGATCCCGACAGTGGCATTCTCATCCATGATTCTCCCGAGGACATCAAGAGAAAAATCGGAAAGGCATTTTGCCCGCCAGATGTTGAAGGGAATCCGATCCTCCTCCTTTACAAATATGTGATTTTTAATAAGATAAAAGAGGTCAGGATCGAGCGACCAAGTAAGTATGGCGGCCCTATCAGCTTTTCCAGTTATGATGAACTTGAAAAGGCCTACGCCTCTTCACATATTCATCCAATGGATCTAAAGAATGGGGCAGGCGAAGCTCTCATCGAAATCCTGCGACCCGTGAGAGATTACTTTGAGAGGAAACCAGATAGACTGGAAGCGATGCGGAAGATCATTGCTGAGATGCGTTAATCTGAGTTTACCGTTCACTGACTGCTGGCTGTTCGAGCTTTCTTAAAAAGTCAAGAGCGCGCTGCATGCAAATATTGAGAATCGCCTCGATATCACCAACACCCATTAAACCTGCAGCACCTCCATGCCCTCCGCCGTCATTCGAAGTCTCCGTCCCGATGTCCTCAAGCATCTTTCCGAGGTGCAGCCCCTTTCTAACAATTTCCGGCCTCGCCCTTGCGCTGACCCTGAAAGACTCATTTCTTTGCGATCCAACGAATGCCACATCGGCGCCGAGCATAATCAGCGATTTGCAGACTGAACTCTCAAACGCGCTGCCGTGAGAGATCGCAACGATGTAACCATTTGTTCTTTCGAACCTCAAGCGCTGAGCGCCCTTGAGCTGTGAGATTTTTTCGGATATATCAGGCTCAATATCGATGAAACTCATAATCTCGTCCATGTTGATATTCGCCCTTTCCATGATCTCCGCGAAATCCCTGAGCAAAGATGGTGTCGCGAACGCAAAGTGTCCACTGTCAGTTAACATTCCTGACAGCAGTGCCAGACCCATATCTCGAGTAATTTCAATTCCCGCGGTTTTCAGGATTTCGAAAACAATTTCTGCGCAACTCCTTTTCGAATCGTCACAGTAATAAAGGCAATTAGACCATCGATCGGAGAACGCGTGATGGTCAATCACAATGCATTTTTCCGGGAATGGGACCGAGATATCCAGCTGGTCAGGAGAAGAGGTATCGACAACAACAAAGGTATCATAATCAGATAAATCGATCGTTTCAAACACCCTGATATTCAGCTTTTCCGCGATGATTTTTGATACCCGATCGAGTCCACCTGGTGCTGCGATGATCGCGTCCGGAAAGCTTCGACAGATTGCGAAAGCGCAGCCGAGGGCATCGGGATCCGCGTTGCCATGGAGGAGAACAACTTTCTTTCCCATCTGGAGTTTCTGTACGATTGCGCTTAGCATCCAAAATTCGATGAGTGTCGACGAAATATATGCACCTTTCGAGGTCAGTAATTAATCAAGTTCTGCGAGATAAGAGATTTCATCTCTGATCGATTTCTACGAAATGACTGTCAGTGCTCGCACAAAACACTTGCAATAATAAATGAATGAAAAATAAAAGGATTGCGTGGTCCCGATGATCTAAAAACATTTATCCAGCCGTTTCTTGCTTTGCGCCGAGGGCTTTGGAAATCTGATCCTGCAACGTTTGATAACGTTCCCGCAGTGTCTTTTCTTGGCGATCGAGGGTCTTAACCCTGATCTCCAGCGTTTCCTTATCTTCCTGAATCTCCTTTACGACACTTTCCTTATCTTTTGCCTTAATTAACAATGAACCGACGCTTTTGTAGATCGGAACGTCATCCGTCACTTTGCCAAGCTCCTCGAGCGTTCGTTCAATTTCCCTCAGTTGCGCCTCCATCTGAAATTTCTGTGTGAGAACCGCTTGGAGCTGCTGTTGCAGTTGCTGGAACTGTGCGATTTGATTTTGAAGTTTCGGACTCAATTCATCCATATGACTCACCTATCGTCATTGAAATATCTTCTGCCAATTTCATCCACCTAAGATAGGAATTGAGGGCCGCTCTTAAAGCAGAAAGATCGGTTGCCTGAATTTCAAGGACGAGTTCATTTCGATTGAAATGAGATTGAACTCTCGTCCTCGGTATCTCTCTTCCAATCTCTGGAGAGATTGCACCGTAGACAACATCCGCTCTCGGTGAAAGAAGTCTCAGTGTGGCCCTGTGCATTTCGATTCCGATCCTACCTTGCTTTAATCACTTTCTTCACGTTTGGCCTTTCTTTATAGAAGATCTTGGAACCGCATGCCTCACACTGAATGCCCACGGTGTTGACATTAGAATGAATCGGTTTGTTACATTTTCCACATTTATACATCTCAATTACCTCCTTTTGTGCTCTCTTTGAGCGCGACCTCCTCCGATATGATCCTTCTCGTGACCGGCGAATAAGCGCCGGCGGCAAATTTCATTTCGCAATGACGGCAGACCCAAACACCAGAGGACATTCTCTTGACGCTGACGTGATGGCAATTCGGGCATTCGTACGTATTCTTCTGCAGTTTCTCGATATCCCTGATCAACTTCCTAACACGAACACCGTACCTTGCGCCGAACCTTCCAGCTGTTCCTACCTTCTCAGTACCCCTCGACATTTGCATCACCCAACCAGTTTCCTTAATTCCTTACCGAGCCGTTGAGAGGTCTCGATAATCTTCTTGATTTGATCGATCGTGAGTGATCCTTTCAGACCTTTTTGCATGGCTCTGATGTCGCCATTTTCATCCGTCGTCACGGTGAGACGCGCGGCAGCGACCTTCTCTTCATCGAGAGTCGGATCAACCAATATAGAATTTTCTATTTGAACCGCAGTCACCGACATAGGAAGGCACCTGATCGGCAGTTTAAAATCCTCTCCTTTCCCGTAGCGTGAAGCTGGTACAATCGTCGACTTGAGTGCCGCGACCGCTCCCAAAAAAGAAGCGTCGAAAAGATTTCCATCGTAATCTAACACATAGATATCGACAAAGCAAATCCAAACCTCCTCATTCGGCACAATACATAGCGCATCGAGATCAATCATCTCGCTTTCGCGGATTCCCCTATCGACAACACGTGCGAGTTCAATTGCATTCTCATCTGGGGGACCGGGCTCGAAAGTTGGCGAAGCTAATGGAATGAGTTCCGCATTCGTCGCAAGGACGCCCTTATCGGGCGTATCAGGGAAAGGAATACCCGTTTCCATTTTTACACCGACGAGCACGTCAGTATTCCCCAGCTTGACTCTCGCAGAACCTTCTGCAGTCTCGGTGAAATTCGTTTGAATTGTGATCTCCCTGAATTCATCCCAGTTCCGACCGTCAACCCTCTTTCCTCGCGCGAGGAGCTTGTGAATATGATCCTTCTTAATTTCTGACATCACTGAGCGTGCCATTTTCATTCCTCCATTGCACTTTGTGTGTGCTGTGCTTCTTCAAACGTTTCAATCTCTTCCACTGCATATCTTCGCCTTAACGCGTCCTTCTGCAGTTGATAGATCTTCTCGCATGCTTTATAACCCAGGTCGATTGCTTTGTTGAATTCTTCAACCGTCATGTGACCGTCCATCTGCATGAGCAGAACTTCGCCTGTCCTCGGAATGATCGCCATCGGCAGATCCGCCTGACCATGATTATCTTCTTCTTTACTCAGATCGAGAACGACCTGATTATCAACTTTCCCGACGGCGACGGCAGGGACCAAGTCCTTCATCGGTACGCCTGCATCAGCAAGCGCAACAGAAGCCGCCGTGAGACCCGCACACCGCGTGCCAGCGTTTGCCTGCAAAATTTCAATGTACACATCGATCGACGTGCGCGGGAAGTACTCCGTGAAAATCACGTACTCAAGAGCTTCCGCAATAATCTTCGAGATCTCAACGGATCTTCGATCTGGTCCCGGCCTTTTTCGTTCCATCACGGAAAACGCAATCATATTGTACCTACATTGAACGAGTGCTTTTGAAGGATCTTGCAGATGCCTGGGATGACATTCCCGGGGACCGTAAACAGCTGCAATCACCTTGTTTTTTCCCCATTCCACATAGGCAGAGCCGTCCGCCCTTTTCAGAACGCCTGCCTCGATTCGGATAGGCCTGAGTTCATCAACCTTCCTACCGTCAACCCTCAAGCCATTTTCATCAATCAACCTCATTGCCTCCATAAAATCACCACTAATGATACATTATTGTTGCTTTCCGTTCAAGCCAGAACGGGTCATCGACTCGAGGTATTCTTTGACTCTTTCGGTCAAACGAAGTGTCTGAGCTCCCTCTTCTATCATCTTTATTGCTCGGATCGCATAAACGATGTTCTCAATATCCCCATCTAACCAAATTCTCCCATTCTGTCCCACAAAAATCCTGCAATTCGTGTAGCTCTTGATCATCTGTATCATCGAGCCGCCCTTACCGATAACGCGTGGCACTTTGCTGTGGGATATATCGATAATCTGACCGCCCTGCAATTTTCTCAAACCTTGCTCTTTCATCGTGACCTGGACCCTCTTCGTTTCATCGACAAGCAGAACCTTTGCAAGGATCGTATCACCGACATTGAGATACCGTGCAGTGTCGCCGAATTCCACCTTCCATGGCACTTCAGTGACGTGTAAAGGAGCGGGATAGGGAGAATTAATATCAACGAGCCAATTCGATGGACCGATATCAACGATCTTACCTATGACAGTATCTCCAGGCGATGGGATGTAGGGGCCTCCCAACGGAATGACGTTAACAAAATTCGATTTGATGCTCTTGATTCCGAGCTGAGAGGCATAGATCTTACCATTTGATACGTATGTCCCATCACCCGGTTTGAGCTTTCCAGAATCAAGCAGATCGCCAGGAACGACAATCTCCCTGACGGGCTTCGCTACGTTCTCCTTTTCCCTATTGAAATCTCTTTCACCTTCTTTCATGTTCTCGTGTCTCACTTTCATTCTATTTTGGTAATGATTAATACTCCGCAACTCACTTGAGGATCTTCGTTTCCACATTGCCTCTTGTTTTTTCATTGAGGCGATTTAAAAACTCATCTCTCATCCCAGCGGGGAGCTCAACAATGCCGATCCAGCTGCCATTTGGTTGCCATTCCTCCCTCGTAATCTTTCCCATCTGCGTAATATCCTCGTAACACCGGCCATACTCATCGCCAGAAAGTCTGACGGCAATTCTCACCTTGTCAAATCGAATTGGGATGATTGGGCGCAGTGCTTCAAGAACGGTTTTCACCTGCATTTCAACAGGCTTGAATGGATCAATATGAACTCTCGCCTCCTCCATCGCCAATTCGATTCTCTGAGGTGGATGAGGTGCTCCCGTTTGCGGGTTGATTGCATTTCTCGCGATCTCCGCGATGATTCTCTTTCGCTTGCTTTCCTGCATTTCCCTGCGTTGCTGAGTCGTCAGCTGCACTTCGCCTTTGAGAATGATTTGCTTCGCAACTTCAACAGGATCGGTCGTTCCGAAGACTTCCTTGATCTTCTCCTCTGAAGGATGCGTGCCTTTTCTGGCATTGCGAAAGATTTCATCAATCACCATGTAATCGGTCAATTCGACTTCCTTTCCTTCCCTGATTAAATTGACAACTTTCGGATCGATGAGAATTTCGAAAGTCTCGCCGTGGGATTCGAGACGAGCGATAATCGCTTCCTCAATATCGACCATCTACACCCCGATTACAAAGCGTTTGCCTTTTCAACGTATGCCTCGACTTCTGACTCTTCCATACGCCTGAACTTCTCACCACGCCTGACGATTCCGATCTCTACAGCCTTTGGATTGAGTTTTTCCTCTTCGGTCGCCTTTTTCAGCGCCTTAAGACCAAGCAGAATAGCAGCTTCCATGTCCATGCCTTCCTGGTACTCCTCTTCGAAAACTTCCATGACGACATTTCTTCCTGCTCCAATGCTCCCTGCTTTATAGGAAACTAGAGCCCCGCTCGGATCAGTCTCGAAGAGGTGTTCGCCCTGCTCGTCAACTCCCGCTACGAGTAATGCCGTTCCGAATGGTCTAACACCACCGTATTGCGTGTAATTCTGTTTAAAATCGCAGATACGCTTCACAAGGGCTTCAACACTAATCGCCTCGTCGTAGGTGATCTTGTTGATCTGCGCGATAATCCTCGCTTGATCGACAAGAATTCTTGCATCAGCAACAAGACCCGAGGTCGCGCAACCCATGTGATCGTCAATCTGATAGATTTTTTCGATCGACTTTGGCTCCATCAATCTGCTCGCGATCCTCTTGTCCACGATTAAAACGACGCCGTCCTTGAATTTCAATCCTACAGTGGTCGTTCCTCTCTTCACAGCTTCACGTGCGTATTCTACCTGGAAGAGCCTCCCATCAGGCGAGAATACCGTTATTGCTCGATCATATGCCATTTGACCTGGCTGCATATCATCACTCCTTCCGTCTCGGTACGAGGGAGCCTAAAGTTCTCCACCAATATATATGTATTGCTGCGAAAATGTATTGCCAGCCTCAGAAATAAGGTTGGGAGAATCGGATTATGCCGAGTCGAAATGAACACAAGTAATCATTGCCACCTCAATCGACGCAATCGTCAACCGACCGATATTTGAAAGTTCGAGATCTTAAGGATTTCAGCGTCCCCGATGTTTTCAACGTTTCGATGTTACAACAGCCTTTTTCGAGTTTGATGTGATTCAACATCTCAATCGCCTTTTCCTTTTCCAGATTAGAACAACGAATGATCCCATAATTTCCATCGAACTCAATGATCTTCGGAATTCTTGGGAGATAACCTATGTACGATTCTTTCAAAAGTGTCTCAAGCTCTTCCAATGAAATTCTTTCATTTCCTGTGATCCTAAAAGCGATGTATCTCCTTCTGCCCCTCATCGTTTTTGGGACCATTGACAGACTCACCGAATACGATCGATCTCTCCGTTGGGCTGGAATTCACGACCCAGAAATTGATTTGACTTGACACCAGTTAAAACGACCATTACGCGGACCTTACCCTCACATTCTGGCTCAACCGAACAACCCCAGATAATTCGCGCCACAGGGCTGATCGTCTTGCTTACAATTTCGGCTGCCTTTTCAGCCTCGCTGACAGTCATGTCGGGGCCACCAACAATGCGAACCAGCGCTCCTCTCGCTTCGTGGAGGTCGAGCTCGCCGAGCAACGGCGATGAGAGTGCCTCCTCAACCGCGCAATCGACCCTTCCTTCGTCCGCATCGGATTCGCCGATGCCGATCATCGCAACTCCGCCGTTTTTCATTATCGTCATGATATCATTGAAATCCACATTGACAAGACCAGGCTTTGTAATAATTTCAGTAAGACCCTTTATTGATTGCACAAGTACCTCATCTGCAACCTTGAATGCTGCCTCAAGCGGCAATTTCGGAACGATCTCCAGCAACCTGTCGTTCGGAATGACGATTGTCGTATCACAAAACTCCCTCAACCGATTGAGACCTCTCAGTGCATTCTCCATTCTGATCTTACCCTCGGCCTTGAATGGCAAGGTGACGACGCCCATGACCAACGAAGCTCTCTGACGCGCGAGCTCAGCGACAACTGGTGCGGCACCGGTGCCCGTCCCGCCTCCTAGCCCAGCCGTCACGAAGACTATATGCTGGCCGTCGAGATACCTTGCTAACTCTTCTCTTGCCTCCTCAGCGGCCCGCATACCAACATCGGGAATTGCACCAGCTCCAAGACCTCTTGTTAGATTCCGCCCGAGAAGAACCTTATTTGGCGCAACAATCGATAATAAATGCTTCGCATCGCTGTTCGCTGCGACCAAGGTGGCCCCGACGATACCCGCTTGGTAGAGCCGCCTTATTGTATTGGAGCCACCGCCACCGCAACCAATGATCGCAATTTTAACCTTCAGCGTCTCGACGATTCGCCTCAGCTCTTCGTCATCTGCGGTTGTCTGGCCAGAGGAAGTCCGCTTATCATCTATTTCTGTAAGTCTTCCTTCACCTGTTTCCAAAACCCTGTCTAAAATCGATTTCATCGTGCACCCATCCTATTAATATGACTTTATCTAGATGCCAGTATTTAAATCCGATCATGAGGCCATTGAGCAGGAATTCTGATCCTTTTGAAAGGCCTGTAATCATTGCTGGAATTAATTTCACCATCTGGAGAAAACGAAACGGGTTAAATCAATTCGAAAACCGTTCCACAATACATACAGATTGACTCATCGGGTTTTAACTCATGCCCGCACTCAGGACATTTGTTGCCGAAAACTGCTCCACACCTGTCGCATACATCCGCGTTCTCGATAGTAGCACCACAAAGGGGGCAGATATCGAGTTCATATCTTTCGAAGACTTCGCCGCAATTCGAACATATATTATCTTGCTCTCGAACAAATGCTCCACACGAAGGACAAAGAAATATCTCCCCTTCATGTACGAAGATCGCGCCACACTTGCAGGAATCACTGGTTAAGGGATTTTGAGTGCCACAAATTGGACACTTGAATGAATCGACTAACTGCCTATCAACTTTATTGCCAGCAGCAAACAATGTTTTTTCCTCGTTCGAAATCAACTTCCATTTTGAATTATCATCTGAAAAGATTTCTTCGCAATAAGGACAGAATCCAGTACGCTGAATACAAACCAAATGAAAGATTTTACCGCAACTGCAGACCGCATAGTCCAGTCCATTCTTTATCCTTCCGAGGCAGATCTGACATACAAAAGGCTTATTCTTAGAACCTCGGATCTGCACTTTTGGCCGAGTTGATTTTGGCGCTCGCCGTAGGATTGCATATAAATCGTGCAAAGATCCCTTTACCCTCGATGTAAGGCTAACCGGCTCAAGGATTTTTGATTTAGCCATATAAAAAAGAATTATCAGTACTGAGGTAATCGCAACAACGACAAGAAGGACCGAAACGATCACAAAAACGAGGACTACCTCTTCAAATTAAATCTGTTCTTCCATAATTATCTTCGGTGATTATGAGGTTTGAAAATCACATCCCGAAACTTCGAACGATTGTCATAATTCGCAATCCTTACCTTACACGTCGGCAGTAGCAGGCAAGATCATCCGATATTTCGAGAATCGTTCCTGCATTCTCCCCTTTTTGTCACATAATAAGGAAGTTCTCTAAGATGCTTGCTTCGACAATACTCGATTTACATTCAAAGATCCTCGAAGTGCTGATGCTTTGGAATCAAGGTTTAACGCAATAACGCAACGTTTTTGCCAATAATTCTCGCGAGAATCAAAACATTCTTTCGAACGGAAAAGGCGCCTATTCAACAATTGTCGAAAATTATATTAACCATCGTTGATCTCGGTCTTTCGAAGCGCCCGAGGTGAAATGCCATAATGTTAAAATACACCAAGCCTTTTGTCTACAAACCCGAGAGATTGAAAGATCGTCAAAAAGAAGAACAATCGCAAAAGTCGAGTCTGCTTTTTAAAGCAGGAGGCGGCCTCGGGGGCGAATGATGTGAACTCGCAAACGGATGCCAAAGTGGGCGTGTTCATCTGCAAGTGCGGTGCAAATATCAATAGCGTCGTTGACTGTGAAAACGTCAGAGGTTATGCATCTCAATTGCCTGGCGTGACTTTTTCAATTTGCAATGATTACCTCTGTTCCCCAGATGGTCTTTCGCAGATGAGAGAAGAAATTAGAAAATCAGGTGTCACTTCTGTTGTCGTCGCAGCTTGCACGCCAAGAATATGTGAAAAGATTTTCCGAGATAATATCGAGAAAGCTGGTTTAAACAGAAATATGTTGCATATTACAAACATCCGGGAACAGTGTTCATGGGTTCATGCAAACGAGCCATTCAAAGCGACGGAAAAAGCAAAAAATCTCGTCAAAATGGGTGTGAGCCGAGCAAAAACACTGGTACCTGCTGAGGGCGTCGACGTTGAATTAAAACAAGAAGTGCTCGTCATTGGGGGAGGAGTTGCCGGTGTTGAAGCGGCATACAAACTTGCGGAACTCGGTTTTAAAGTGCATCTCGTCGAAAGGAAACCGATGCTCGGAGGTAACATGGCGGCCATGTTTACCTGCCTACTCTGGTGTCACGAGGCGCCGGGGAAACCTCAATCGCTCAACTTTAGATTTGGAACATTTCCAGCGTGTGACTGCTCGGGCTGCACGATCATGCCAAAATTGAATGATGTCATTACGCATCCGAATATCAATATTCTTCTGCTTTCTGAGGTCAAAGAAATCGTTGGACATGTTGGAAACTTCAGAGTTAAAGTCCTGAAAAAACCACGGTACGTAGATGAAAAGAAGTGCGTGGGATGTGGCAATTGTGCCGTCGTTTGCCCAGTTGTCAAGAAGAATGAATACGATTATGGCCTTTCAGAGAGAAAAGCGATCTTTATGCCTTATCAGCAGGCACTTCCAAGAAAATACGTGATTGATAAAGAAGCATGCCTTCGTTTAAAGGGTCAAGAATGCTCAGCATGTCTCGAGGCTTGCGAATTTGAAGCGCCGAATTTCGAGGATCATGAGCAGGAAATTGATCTCGAAGTTGGCGCAATCATCGTCGCAACTGGCTTCGAACCATATAAGCCACGGATTCATGGATATCTCGGATATCAGGAATACGATAACGTGATAACAATCATGGAACTCGAGCGTATGCTCGACAAAGCCGGTCCAACGGGTGGAATCGTTGTCAGGCCATCTGATCGAAAGATACCGAAGAAAATCGCATTCATTCAATGTGTTGGATCGAGGAACAGGAAGATCAACGCAGGGTATTGTTCGAAAGTCTGCTGCATGTACACGATGAAAAATGCCCAGGCGATCAAAGAAGTCCACCCCGAGACGGACATCACGGTCTACTATATCGACATAAGGGCCGTAGGAAAGGGTGTAGAAGAGTTTTTCCACAGAACAAGAGAAGATTATGGGGTTGAATATACACGCGGCAGACCAGCTAGAATCATTGAAGACAAGGAAACGAAGAATCTCATTGTACGAGCTGAAGAAACACTCCTCAACAAAATCACAGAAAGAATGTATGACCTCGTCGTACTTTCCGTTTCGTTGGTTCCATCTGAAGGCACCCAGGAGCTTGCATCAATGCTCCGATTGAGAACGAGCCCGGATGGATTCATACAAGAAGCACACACAAGAATGAAACCCGTCGAGACATCGATGGAAGGCATTTTTGTCTGCGGTTGCGCACAGGGGCCGAAAGACGTTCCAGAGTCCCTGGCTCAGGCGAGGGCAGCGGCACTTGAAGTGGCTGTACTTCTCTCAAAAAAAGTCGCAAAAGCGGAATCGCTAAACGCATTCATAGAAACAGAAAAATGCATCGGATGCGGCCTCTGCATCGATATATGCCCTTATGGCGCTCCAACTCCTGTTATGACAGAAAGCGGAATGAAAATGAAGATAACAGAAGCCCTGTGCAAAGGATGCGGAACATGCGTCGTCTCGTGTCCTGCCAAGGCGATCCATGCGCGGCAATTCACCGATGACCAGATCTTCAGCGAAATAAAAGCGGCATTGGAGGCGGAGTGATATGGATATGGGTCATGCAAAAAAAGAATTCATTATCAGTGAGAAAGAAAGACTGCTGGAGGAGGTACCAATTGTTGACGAAGAATGCGACCGCGACTTCATTAAAGCCATCATCGAAATGGGCGGGGGCGATGTCCAGGTCTGCCTTCAGTGTGGAAACTGCACGGGCGTCTGTCCCGTTTCGTTGAAGACAGAAAATAAGATCAGAAATATTATCAAAATGTGCCAAATGGGATTGAAAGAAAAAGTTTTGTCAACTCCCTGGGTTTGCGCGACATGCCATCGCTGTTATGAACACTGCCCAGCGGGCATGAATCCAGCGGAGTTGATTGTTGCCCTAAGGCATATAGTTGTCAGAGAGCTCGGCCCACCGCCATTCGTTGTCTCGATATCAAATAATGTGGCAAATCTTGGGCAGGCGATCGAGATTTCAGATAAGATCCTGGATCTGAGGAAAAAGATTGGATTGAACGAGAAGCCATTTGACGAACGATACCGATCCAAGGCGATCATGGACATCAGAACAATCATGAGAGCAACTGGTTACGACAAACTCATTGGCATCGATCTGGGTGATTGATACGAAGGACGCAAGGACAGCTGCTAAATACGGGTTGTTCTACGGATGCATCATACCGAACAGGTATCCTGGTATTGAGCGATCGATCAAAGTCATCCTCGAAAAGCTCGGATGTAACCAACTTTTCAGCGATATCCCGCAGGCGACGTGTTGTCCCGTGCCGGGCATCTTCTACTCTTCTGACAAAGAGACATGGCTCGCCCTTGCAGCAAGAAATCTCTGCATCGCGCAGGATCGAAAACAAGAACTCGTCACTTTCTGCAACGGCTGTTTTTCATCGTTTTTAATGGCCACCGAGCAATTATCTGATCCGAAAAAACTCGGAATGGTCAACAGAATTCTCAAGAATGTATTCATGAAATACACAGGGATTCCGAGAGTAACACCCGAAGGCCGTAGGGTCCTGGAGCCAATAAAGGTTAGACATTTCGTTGATGTTCTTTATAGAGATATTGGACTGGAATCAATAAAATCGGCCGTCGTGAACCCCCTCAAAGGACTGAAGGTCGCTGTTCATTATGGATGCCATTACCTGCGTCCAACAGAGAGAGAATGTATCGAAGATCCGGTCAATCCAATTATGGTTGATGAGATCGTCGCGTCCCTAGGTGCAGAATCGATCAATTACGAAAACAAGCTTGATTGTTGTGGGGCGGGTGGCGGAGTTAGATCGTATGTTGTTGATCTAGCAGCTGCGATTTCAAGGGATAAATTGATGAATATCATCAATGCTGGAGCAGATCTTATCGTAACACCCTGTCCTTACTGCCTCCTGCAGCTTGATACGGTGCAGGAGCGACTTGAGTTGACGCGTATACCTGTTTTCCACATCACCGAACTCATCGCACTCGCTTTGGGAGCCGATCCACGACGTCTTGGTCTCGAAGCACATGTCGTTCCAGCAGATGAAATCATTTCAAAATATGGGGGGACAAAATGACGGAGCAATACGAGCCGCGTATCATCGCTTTCTGCTGTAACTGGTGTTCATACGCCGCCGCGGATCTCGCGGGCACATCGCGGCTGCAGTATCCGCCGAATATCAGAATCATCAAAGTCATGTGTACCGGGAGAATCGATCCGGTTTTCGTATTGCAAGCCTTCAAGCATGGCGCAGACGGAGTGCTTGTCGCTGGCTGCCACCCTAGAGGGTGTTTTTATGTGACTGGGAACGAAAAGGCCGCGTACAGAATGGAGTTCCTTCAGGATATCATGCCAATGATAGGACTTGAGCCGAAACGTCTGAGACTTGAATGGATCGCAGGATCCGAGCCAGACAAGTTTGCTAAGATTTGCAGGGAGATGGTTGAAGATTTGAGGAAACTCGGCCCAACACCGGTTAGGGGAGGGATTTTCTGATGCCAGAGGAATTGGTTGGAGCGGCACTTGTCATCGGTGGTGGCATAGGTGGAGTGCAGGCTGCACTCGATCTCGCTGATTCAGGATTTAAGGTCTACCTGGTGGATTCAAGCCCTAGCATCGGCGGAACAATGGCTCAGCTCGACAAGACTTTCCCGACGAATGATTGCTCGATGTGCATTATGGCGCCAAAACTTGTCTCAGCTGGTAGGCATCGCAATATCGAAATCATCAGCAATGCCGAAATCACAAAAGTCGAAGGCAGAGCAGGACAGTTCAAAGTGACCGTTACCAAACATTACCCATATATCAACCCTCAAAAATGCACTGGCTGTGGGATCTGCGCGGAACACTGCCCGATCGAAGGTCCAAATTGGTTCGATGAGAATCTAGCTCCCAGAAAAGCGATCTACGTCCCCTTCCCTCAGGCCGTTCCCCTTGTTTATACAATTGAAAAGGGCATGTGCATTGGGTGTGGCGAATGTCAAAAGGTCTGCAGCGCGCAGGCGATTGAATTCAAACCATACGACGAGGAATCGAGGGTGATCGAAGTTGGCGCGATCATCTTAAGCATGGGCTTCGACAAATTCAAGGCTTTCAAGAAAAGAGAATATGGTTACGGAATCTTTCCCAACGTAATCACGAATTCTGAATTCGAGCGTATGCTCAGCGCCTCTGGTCCAACTGGAGGCCATATCATCCGGCCGTCTGACGGCGATATACCAAAAAGAATCGCATTTATTCAATGCGTCGGGTCGCGTGATGCGCAGCTCGGTCACGGATATTGTTCGTCAATCTGTTGCATGGCAGCGCTGAAGGAGGCGATTATTGCACAGGAACATGAGCCAGATATCCAATGTCATATCTTCTTCATGGATGTCAGAGCCTTTGGCAAGGAATTCGAAGAGTACAGAATAAGGGCTGAAGAGGAATACGGCATCAAAATCTCGAGGAACACGCGAGTTGCTGGAATTGAAGAAGACCATGCTACTGGAAACCTTATTATCAGATACTATAGGGAAACTGAAAATCAACAAGATGAGCTTGTCGAGGAGACTTTCGATCTCATTGTTTTATCAGTTGGGATGGTACCATCCGATGATGCGCAACGTCTTTGCAAGAAACTCGGAGTGAAGCTTAACGAATTCGGTTATTGCTGGACTTCAGACTTTTCCCCGCTCGAGACAAACGTGCCTGGCATTTTTGTCTGCGGCACGTTCTCTTCACCAAAAGATATCCCTGACACGGTCGCACAGGGAAGTGGGGTCGCCGCAAAGGTCGGTTCACTATTAAGCGGTGCGCGAGGAACACTAGTCAGCGCGACCGAATTTCCAGAAGAAATCGACGTCGCCGGTCAGGAGCCAAGAATCGGTGTCTTCGTTTGCCACTGCGGTATCAACATCGGTGGCATCATTGATGTCCCCACTGTCACAGCATATGCAAAAACACTCCCCCACGTTGTTTATGCAGAAGATAATCTCTATACATGTTCATCAGACACACAGGAGCGAATCAAGGAAAAGATCAAAGAACATAGACTCAACCGCGTTGTCGTCGCCTCCTGCACACCGAGGACACATGAGCCTCTTTTCCGTAACACACTAAGAGAGGCGGGGCTTAATCCTTACCTCTTTGAAATGGCTAACATCCGAGATCAATGCTCATGGGTTCACATGAAGGAAAAGGAAAAAGCGACGCAAAAAGCGAAAGATCTGGTAAGAATGTCTGTCATGAGAGCTGCACTTCTGAATCCGCTTCCTACCCAAAAAGTTCCAGTCAAGAAAGCGGCGCTCGTGATCGGTGGCGGGCTTGCGGGAATGACCGCAGCTCTTGAGATCGCGGCGCAGGGTTTCCCGGTTCACATCGTGGAAAAGGAAAGGGAATTGGGAGGCAATCTCAGAAGGATCAATTATCTGATTACAGGTTCAGATCCAAAAAAGATATTAAACGAGATTGTCAGAAAAGTGAGCGAGAATCCTCTTATCAAAATTCATCTCGAGACGACAGTCGAAGATATTTCTGGGTATGTTGGCAATTTTACCACGACACTTTCCAGCGGCGAGAAGATTGAACATGGAGTCATTGTTGTTGCGACAGGCGGTGTCGAATACCGTCCGAAAGAATATCTCTATGGCGTATCGTCTCGTGTCGTGACGCAGACCGAGTTCGGCAAAATGCTCGCGGAGGACAAGATCGATGCAAAAACAGTAGCAATCATACAATGTGTTGGCTCAAGAAATCGTGAGTTTCCGAATTGCAGCAGAATCTGCTGCTTCACGTCAATCGCTAACGCAATTGAGCTCAAGCGACGGCATCCCGAGACGACCGTTTACATCCTCTACAAGGACATCCGAACTTATGGGTTCAACGAAGTCTACTACACAGAAGCTGCGCGCCTCGGCGTTGTATTCCTTCGATATGGAGAAGATAGCCCACCAGTTCTGAAGGAAACAGACGGGCAATTGGAACTAACTGTCAAGGATCAATTCCTGATGGAAGACTTTATTATCCATCCTGATCTCGTCGTGCTGAACGCCGCGGTGAGGCCAAACCCCGATAACGAACGTCTCGCCAAGATGCTCAAGGTGCCATTGACCAAGGATGGCTACTTCCTCGAGGCACATATGAAACTGCGACCGGTCGATTTCGCAACCGAAGGTGTTTTCCTCGCTGGCCTCGCTCACTGGCCTAAACTCATTGAGGAGAGTATCTCACAGGCGTGCGGCGCCGCTGCGAGAGCTGTTACAATTCTGTCGAAAGATGAACTTGAAGCTGAAGCGGTGGTCTCGTGTGTCGATGAGGCGAGATGCCGGGGATGCGGTCGATGCGAAGAGGTCTGTGAATTCTCAGCCGCTACAGTCAGGGAAGTTGCACCTGGTGTCTTGAAAGCGTATATCAACCCCGCACTCTGCAAAGGCTGTGGCGCATGCGCTGTTGCTTGCTGCACCGGCGCGATCACGACAAAGCATTTCACTGACGAGCAGATCCTGACAATGGTGGAAGCTGCGTTGAGGGAGGGGGTCGCATGAACAGTTTCGAACCGCAGATCATCGCATTCTGCTGCAACTGGTGTTCGTATGCGGGCGCAGATCTCGCCGGCGTCAGCCGTTATCAATATCCGACCAATGCAAGGATTATCAGGGTTATGTGTTCCGGAAGGGTAGAGCCGCAATTCATCCTTAGGGCGTTCGAACTCGGTGCAGACGGCGTTCTCGTCGCCGGTTGCCATATCGGGGATTGCCACTATATCTCTGGCAACGAAAAGTGCCAAGAAAAAGTCAAAATCACAAGCGAACTGTTGGAGCTTCTGGGAATCGACAGGAGAAGACTGAGGCTCGAATGGATTTCGGCTTCGGAAGGCGCGAAATTCGCTGAGACGATGCGCTCGTTTACTGAAGAGCTGAAACAACTCGGTCCGAGCCCCTTTAAAGAGGTGAAGTGATGGTCGGGCTGGATGAACTGATCGAGGAGACGGGAGCACACGATTGTGTTGAATGTGGCAAATGCACATCTGTTTGCCCAGTCGCTCGCATCAATCCGAAATTTGCACCGCGCCTGATTGTACTGAGAGTACTCGAAGGCGTTTCAGACAGCTTGAGCAAGGACAGAGACATCTGGTCATGCATCACGTGTGAAATGTGCAATGATATGTGTCCCTACGAAGTGAACTACTCAGGGTTCATTCTTGGACTGAGAACGAGAGCGATGAAAGCGGGAAACTTGCCCGATTGTTCTCAATCCGGTGCAGTGCACACCTATCAGCGCCTTATGGCGAGAGGGGGCAAACAGAACAGGCTGAAATGGGTCACCCCTGAGATGAAAATCAAAGAGAAGGGGGATGTTTTCTATTTCACGGGTTGCGCTGTTCATTTGGGAACACTCTTCTCCGACAAGGCAGGGGAGCTAAAGAATACGCCAGGCAACTATGTCAAGATACTCAATGCCGCCGGGATCGAACCAGTTGTCAGCAACGATGAGGTCTGCTGCGGGCATGACTTGCTCTGGGCTGGTGATGAAAATTCGATGCTGAAGCTGATGGATAAAAACGTCGAAGTGATTCGCAATTCTGGTGCTAAAACCGTCATTTTCTCATGTCCTGAGTGCTTAAGAACCTTCGAGATTGACTATCAGGACTTTCTTGGCGATTTTGATTTTGAACTCGTTCACATGTCGGAGTACCTGCTCGATCTCATCGACAACGGAAAATTGAATTTCGATTCCAAAGGAGGGAAAATTACCTACCACGACTCGTGCAGGTTAGGAAGACATCTCGGCATCTATGATCCGCCACGGGACCTCATCAATGCTTTAGGAATGGAGCTCATTGAGATGCAAAATAACAGAGAAAAAGCAGGTTGTTGCGGTGTTAATGCATTTACGAATTGCGGAGAAGTTTCGCAAAAACTGCAGTTGGATCGGCTTCTCGAGGCGGCAGCAACGGGGGCGGATGCGATGCTCACCTTCTGCCCCAAATGCGTAATCCATTTCAATTGCTTACTAAAAAGTCCGAAACTTCCGATTCCTCATGAAAACGTGAAAATACTCGTGAGGGAATTCGGGAATGTCCTCGCCGAGCAGCTGCAGAAAGGAGGTGACCGATGATGGCCGACAACATCCCGCTCGAATTACAGAATAGGTACTTGATGATTGAACTCTCGTGCGCCGAAAGAAAATGCAACCCTTGCACTTACCCTAATTGTCAGCGTTTTGTCCGTGAAAAAGGGAAAGGAAAGGTTATTTCAAGTCGAGTTTTTGAATCAGCGCCAGCGCCTGATCCAGACAAAATGAGGCAGAGATACATTCTTCTAGAACTCTCCTGCGCGGAACGCAAATGTCAACCCTGCACCTATCCGAACTGCCAGAGATTTGAAAGGGAAGTCGTCAAGAAAAAATCGTTTAAAATGAAGGTTGTCGAATTGTCAGGCGATAATGGACTGAAAGAGCTGATGGCCACTGGAAGAAGGGATCTGCAGACTCAAGCGCAAAGCGACGTCCCAGGCGGGGGGTAAGGGCAACATGATCATCGAGATGAGATTTGGAACGTCGCTCCAATTGTGGAGATATTCACTTTCGAATTTCGACTGTTTTGGAAAAGACCGTCGTAAAGGTCTTATTTCAAACTCGTCTGAGGGAATAAGAGAGAACGGAGGGAATTGAGTTGGAAAGAGCAGTATTGGTGATCGGTGGAGGTGTCGCCGGCATACAAGCGTCTCTGGATCTGGCTGACAAAGGTGTGATCGTACATCTTGTCGAGAAAGAGCCCAGCATAGGGGGGCGAATGGCTCAGCTCGACAAGACTTTCCCAACGAACGACTGTTCTATATGCATTCTTGCGCCGAAGATGGCTGACTGCTACGGGCATCCAAACATCAACGTTATGACTTATTCAGAAGTTATCGGTCTGGAAGGGAGCAAGGGCCATTTCAAGGTTAAAGTGCTGAAGAAAGCGCGTTATGTTGACGAGGAAAAATGCACAGGGTGCGGCGAATGTTTCCAGAAGTGCCCAACTAAAGACATTCCGAACGAATTCGAAATGGGACTTACCACACGAAGAGCAATTTACATGCCATTCTTGCAGGCAGTTCCAAGAGTTGCAACAATCGACAGAAATCACTGTAAATACCTGACTGAAGGAAAGTGCGGCGTGTGCAAGAAGGTTTGCAAGCGGGATGCAATCGATTACAACATGAAAGATCAAATTATTGAACTTGAGGTTGGCGCGATTATCGTCGCGACTGGTTTCGATGTCTGGGATCCGAAGATCGCATCCGAATACGGCTATGGGAGATTCCCCAACGTCTTCACTGCGATGGAATACGAAAGGATGATCAATGCCGCCGGTCCCACCGGCGGCCATATCAAAAGGCGGTCGGACGGGAAAGGGCCGAAGAAAATCGCATTCATCCAATGCGTTGGCTCCCGAAACGTGCAGCTGAATCATCCGTACTGCTGCGCCGTCTGCTGCATGCACTCGACGAAGGAAGCGATGCTGGCAAAGGAACATGATGAGGAGATCAAAGCAACGATCTTCTACAAAGACATGAGATCATGTGCAAAGGGCTTTTACGAGTACGTAGTGAGGGCGAAGACGGATTACGGTGTTGAGTACATCAATTCCGATGGCACGGTGCAGGAGGAAACGGAGAATCATGATCCCATTGTTTCTTATGATGTCGCGGGCCGACCTGAACGCAGGGCATTCGATATGGTTGTCTTGGCAACGACACTCGTTCCAAGGCCAGGGACTGTGGAACTCGCGAAAGTTCTTGGACTGGCCCTTGATGAATTCGGATTTATCAAATCGAAGGATCGAATACTGGCGCCTGTCGAGACGAATGTGCCAGGCATCTTTGTTGCTGGATACTGCGCTGGACCGGCCGATATTCCGGAATCGGTTGCGCAGGGATCGGCCGCGGCGGCAAAGGCCGCTGAAGTGCTTCTTGAGTCGAGGGTGTTCGCATGAATGAAGAACCTGTGAGAATCGGTGTGTTTATTTGCCACTGTGGAACGAACATCGGTGGCTTTGTGGATGTTCCCGCCGTCGTCGAATATGCGAAAACGCTTCCTGGTGTCGTTTTCGCGACAAACAATCTATATACTTGCGCGGAAGACGGTCTGGCATCGATCAGAGACGCGATCAAAGAACACAGACTCAACCGCGTTGTCGTCGCCTCCTGCACACCGAGGACACATGCACCTCTTTTCCAAGGTGTGTGTGAGGAGGCTGGTTTAAACAAATACCTCTTCACTTTCGTAAACCTCAGGGAGCACTGTTCTTGGGTTCATATGAAAGAAAAGGAGAAGGCAACACAAAAGGCGAAAGACCTGGTGAGAGCGGGGGTCGCAAGAGTCAGGCTTCTGCAACCTCAGGAAGAGGCAAGGATCGAGGTCGAACCGAAGGCGCTCGTCATCGGAGGTGGTGTCTCAGGCATGGTTGCCGCACTCTCCATCGCACAGCAGGGTTTCCCTGTTTACCTGGTTGAAAAGGAGAGTGAATTTGGAGGTTTCGTGCGAAACCTGAATAACCTCTACCTTGGCGGCAAGGATGCAATGGAGACGATCAAGCCGCTCATCGACAAGGTGATGGCAAATGCCAACATCATCAAGTGTCTCAATTCAAGGCTTGTATCAGTCGAAGGATTCATCGGCAATTACAACATCGTGATCGATGCGAATGGAAAGGAGATCAAGGACAAGGTTGGCGTCATCGTTGTTGCAACTGGCGCGATTGAATATGTACCAGAAGGACTCTATGGATACGATCTCTATGAAAACGTCGTGACTCTAACGGAATTTGAAATTCTCTGCAAGAAAAAAGCTCTGCCGAAAATCAACAGCATTGCATTCATCCAATGCGTTGGGTCGAGGGGTCAGGACAAGTCATACTGCTCCAGAATCTGTTGCAATGTCGCAATCAAGAACGCGCTAAACGTCGTCGAGAATTATCAGAACATGCTTGGTCTTGAAACAGGGGAAATTGTTGAAAAAGTATCAGTCGAGATGAAAGCGCCGGAGGAAATTCTTGAAAGAAGAAGGAGGAGAAGAGGAAGAAGGGAGCGTGGAGAGGAGGAGGAAGAGGCACCCACACCAGCTGCAGGTAAAATCGAAGTCACAATATTTAACAGAGATATCATGGCCTACGGCGTGGAGCACGAACTCAATTACAATAGGAGCAGGGAAAAGCATGTAAGATTTGTGAGGTACACGCCGGAAAACCGGCCGAAAGTCTACAAAGAAGGGGACAAGCTGGTCATTGATTACTGGCATGACACGCTCAAGATGCAGAGAAAGATGACCGTCGATATGGTTGTTCTATCAACGCCTCTTGTGAACAACCCGGATGCAAAGGAACTGTCGAAGATGCTCAAAGTGCCACTGGGACAAGATGGATTCTTCCTAGAGGCGCACGTCAAACTCCGCCCGGTTGATTTCGCAACGGACGGCATCTTCGTTTGCGGCACGGCAAAGGGACCTGCGGATATCACGGAATGCGTGTTCCAGGCGCAAGCAGCTGCCTCACGAGCCACGATACCACTCGCAAGGGGATTTGTCCAGACAGAAGCCTTAACAGCAAAAGTCAACCCGACGCTATGCACTGGCTGCGGTACGTGTATCGAAGTGTGTCCGTACAAGGCCATTCAGAAGAATAAGGATGGGGTTGCAGAGGTGATCGTAGCGGCCTGCAAGGGATGCGGATGTTGCGGTGCAACATGCCCAGAGGGTGCAATCGACCTCTCGCACTACACAGATATGCAGCTGATTGCAGAAGCAAAAGCGGCACTACAGGAGGTGATCGAATGAGCGATTTCGAGCCAAAAATCCTCGGATTCCTTTGCAACTGGTGTTCGTATGCGGGCGCAGATCTCGCCGGCGTCAGCCGTTATCAATATCCGACCAATATCAGGATTGTCAGAGTCATGTGCAGCACGAGAGTCAGTCCTCACATCATCCTTGAGGTCTTTAAGGCTGGAGCCGATGGAGTCATGATCGGCGGATGCCACATTGGGGATTGTCACTATATCACAGGGAACTATTACACTGAAAGAAGGGTCAAACTCACGAAGGAGCTTCTCGCACTTGCGGGCATCGAGCCTGAGCGCCTGAGACTGGAATGGGTTTCCGCGTCAGAGGGTGAAAAATTCGCCAATGTCGTTACAGATTTTGTCAGGCAGATAAAAGAAATCGGTCCATCACCCGCCAAGAACAATGAGGAATTGATGACAAGGTTATCCGCAGCGATCCAGGCAGCGAAAATTTTCAGGGTTAAGCTGCTCTCAGGAAAGGAGCTTAAGCTGACCACTGAGGGCAATGTCTACGGAGAAAAGATCGACCAAGAAAGGATGGATGCGATACTCAAGTCCGTTGCTCAGGCGGAATTCAAGAGAAGCCTTATTCTTGAATTGACAAAGCACAAAGCGCTTTCTGTAAAAGAACTTGCGGACGCAATTGGGGAAACTCCAGACACGACACTTGATCACGTTGTTGTTCTGAGATCCAAGAATCTCATTGCGTTGAGCGGAATCGAAGGATCGTCGCCCAAGTATAGGGCGATTCTTGTGGGAGGTGTGTAAATGGCGACACCTGTAGGAGCTGTGATGGTCGTCGGAGGTGGAATTTCTGGCGTTCAAGCCGCACTCGATCTTGCCGACTCAGGATTCAAGGTCTATCTTGTTGAAAAGAGACCAAGCATCGGCGGAACAATGGCTCAGCTCGACAAGACTTTCCCAACGAACGATTGCTCGATGTGCATTCTCGCACCCAAACTCGTCGCGGCGGGTCGGCACCACAACATCGAACTCATCTGCAATGCGGATGTTGAGATGATCGATGGAGTGCCAGGTGATTTCAGAGTCACACTTAAGAAAAGAACTCTGAGAGTTGATGAGAAGAAATGCACTGGATGCGGTGTTTGTGCGGAGAAATGTCCTGTTGAAACTTACGACGAATACAACGAGAAAATGAAGAAGAGGAAAGCGATATATATTATGTACCCCCAGGCGGTGCCACTCGTCTACAGCATCGACAAGAACGTATGTATCGGGTGCGGTGTTTGCGCCGAGGAGTGCAGAGCGAAAGCTGTAGTTTACGACAAATCCGATGATGCTTTGGAAATCTCGGTCGGGTCGATCATTCTCTCTCCAGGTTTTGAAGAATTCGATGCCACGTTGAAGAAAGAATATGGATACGGGGTTTACAAGAACGTTGTAACGAGCATCGAATTCGAACGAATGCTGAGCGCTTCCGGACCATATCTAGGGACGGTTATGAGACCGTCTGACGGCGAAATCCCAAAAAAGATCGCCTTCGTCCAGTGCGTAGGATCGAGAGACGAAAAGGTCGGTCGGACCTACTGTTCCTCGGTCTGCTGCATGTACGCGATCAAGGAGGCGATCATCGCTGGCGAGCATTCTGAGAATCTCGAATCCCATATTTTCTTCATGGACATCAGGGCGGTTGGGAAAGAATTCGAGGATTACAGGGAGAGAGCTGAGAACGAATATGGTATCAAGATCCATCGCGCCGCCAGAGTCGCATCAATTGAGGAAGATCCTGTGACGAAGAACCTCATCGTCAGGTACAGCGAGAATGGAAACACGATCAGCGAGGAATTTGATCTCGTTGTACTCTCTGTCGGATTAACACCATGCAGCGATGCAGAGAAGCTAAGCAGACGACTCAACTTCAAGCTCAACAAACATGGATTCTGCGAAACCGACACTTACAACCCGCTTTCCACATCAAGACCCGGAATTTTCGTCAGTGGTTCTTTCGTTTCGCCGAAGGATATTCCGACGACTGTTGCTGAGGCATCCGGCGCTGCGGCAAAGGCCGCATCGCTCATCAGTAGCGCAAGAAACACTCTCGTGACAGTCAAAGAGTATCCGCCAGAGATCGACGTCGCCGGTCAGGAGCCAAGAATCGGTGTCTTCGTTTGCCACTGCGGTATCAACATTGGCGGCGTCGTCAAGGTTCCTTCGGTTGTCGAATACGCAAGAACGCTTCCGGGCGTTGTTTATGCAGAAGATAACCTCTATACATGTTCATCAGACACACAAGAGCGAATCAAGGAAAAGATCAAAGAACACAGACTCAACCGCGTTGTCGTCGCCTCCTGCACACCGAGGACACATGAGCCTCTTTTCCAGAACACGATCAGGGAAGCCGGTCTAAACCCCTATCTTTTTGAAATGGCTAACATCCGAGATCAATGCTCATGGATCCACATGCACGAACCGGAAAAAGCGACGAAGAAATCAATGGACCTCGTCAGGATGGCGGTTGCCAAGGTGAGACTTGCAGAGCCACTGAAGAAGTTCAAACTGCCTGTCAACCAAACAGCAGTCATCATCGGTGGCGGGCTTGCGGGAATGACCGCAGCTCTTGAGATCGCGGCACAAGGCTTTAATGTGCATCTAATTGAGAAAACGGATCGCCTGGGAGGCAACCTCGCAAAGTTGCAACTCCCCGAGGGCGGTAAGAGGCCACAGGCGTTCATCGATGAAACGATCAGGAAAATTATGGAATCGAGAAACATCACCGTCCATCTCAACAGTGAAGTGACAGATGTCACAGGATTCGTCGGCAACTTCAAGGTCAAGACGAAGGACTCGGAGATCGAGGCCGGGGCGATTATCATCGCAACAGGGGCAGAGGAATACAGGCCAACGGAGTATCTGTACGGGCAAGATAGCAGGGTGATGACGCAGCTTGAACTTGAGAAGAAACTCGCGGACGGTATGTTCACGGCGAAAAAGATTGCGATGATTCAGTGCGTAGGATCGAGAAATGAAGAGATTAAGTATTGCAGCAGGATCTGCTGTGCGCACGCGATTAAAAATGCGATCGAAATCAAGAAGCGATCACCAGCCACGGAAGTTTACGTCTTGCATAAAGACATCAGAACATATGGATTCAGGGAAGAGTTGTATAGAGAAGCTGCTGGTCTCGGCGTCAATTTCGTGAGATTTCCCGAGAAAACTCCGCCGGTCGTTGAAAAAGACAGGGATGCGCTTGTCGTCAGAGTCATGGATCAAACACTCGGCGAGGAAATCGCACTCAAGCTGGACTACGTCGTGCTGAGCACTGGTATAAGACCAAATCCCGATAACGAGAAAATCGCCAAAATGGTTAAGGTACCTCTGAGCAAGGATGGCTACTTCCTCGAGGCACATATGAAACTGCGACCGGTCGATTTCGCAACCGAAGGTGTTTTCCTCGCTGGCCTCGCTCACTGGCCGAAGTTCATTGATGAAACCATTGCACAGGCGTGCGGGGCTGCTGCGAGAGCAATGACGATCCTCTCAAAGAAGGAACTCGAGACCGAAGGGATCATCGCGGCCGTCAATGAATACATCTGCGATGGTTGCGGGATTTGCGAGCCTGTCTGCGAATATAAGGCAATCCAGATCGTGAAAGATCCGTCGAACCCTGAGAAACTGAGAGCCGTGGTTAATGAAGGGCTGTGCAAAGGGTGCGGTGCCTGCGTCGCCGCCTGCCCATCAGGTGCGATGGAGCAGAAGGGATTCAAGACAGTGCAGATGATCGCGATGATCGACGCTGCGCTTTCAGGAGGTGATTGAAGATGTCGATCAGCGAAGTTGATACTGTTTCCGTGGAAACGCAGGAAGAGTGGGAGCCGAAGATCATCGTTTTCTGCTGTAACTGGTGTTCGTATGCGGGCGCAGATCTCGCCGGCGTCAGCAGACTCCAAATGCCGCCAAACTTCCTCGTGATCAGAACGATGTGTTCAGCGAGAGTCGATCCGGAATTCGTTCTCAGAGCTTTCGCTAAAGGTGCTGACGGTGTGCTTGTTGCTGGTTGCCATCCAGCCGACTGCCATTACATCGGTGGTAATTATCGGACGCGACGAAGGATCGCGATGTTGAGGATGCTCCTCGAACAATATGGTTTCAATCCCGATAGGCTCAGACTTGAATGGATATCCGCTTCGGAGGGTGAAAAGTTCCAAAAAACGATCAAGGAGTTCATCGAAACAATCAAAGAACTGGGGCCGAACCCCATCAAGGAGGAGTGAGAACATCAGGGTCGAAAAGAAGATCGATGCAGCGATCAGGATGATGGAAAGCGAACGTATGAGGTGGCTCCTCGGAAAGAAACCGATCCTCACGACGAAGGGCAACGTGTTTGGAGAGGTGGTCAGCGAGACGAGGTACGACATCGTTCTTCACAACGCAGCAACAATAGAAATTGAGAGAAATATGATTCTTCAAGAACTCGAAAACGGGCCGAAAACTGTTCATCAACTCCATGACCTCACGGGTATCCCAAAAATGGATATCGTCAGACACTTGATCGCTCTCATGAGGTGGCGAAAGGTTGAGTACGCGGGCAGAGAGGGAAACTCTCCTCTTTATTCCGCTTTAACGGTCCCTGAGAAGGAGGCTTAATGATGGAAAAAGTGAAAATTGCACAATATTGGGGGGCAGGTTGCGGAGGCTGCGACGTGGCTCTGCTGGACATCGACGAAAAGATACTGGGCGTCGCAAGCATCGCGGATATCGCGTTTTGGCCAATCGCTGTTGATGCGAAATTGAAGGACGTTGAAGCGCTTCCAGACGGAGGCATTACGGTGACATTCTACAACGGTGCAGTCAGAAACAGCGAGAACGAGCATGTCGCAAAGCTGCTGAGAAAGAAGTCAAAGATTATGGTTTCATTCGGTTCGTGCGCTTGTTTTGGCGGGATACCAGGTCTTGCAAACCTGTCGAATAGCAAAGAAATCCTCGAACATGTTTATAAGCATACATTCTCGACGGTCAACGAAGAGGGGACGATTCCATTGACAGAATGCGAGGTACCAGAGGGTACGCTCGAGCTTCCTGTTTTATACGACCAGGTTCTAACGCTCGATGATGTTGTCGACGTCGATTATTACATGCCAGGCTGTCCCCCTACTGTCGAGCAGATCAATCAGTTCCTTGACATCGTGGTCAAACATTTGACTGAAGGTGCGCCACTTCCTCCCAAGGGAGCTGTCATCGCCTCTGAGAAAACTCTCTGCGATGAGTGCGGAAGGAAAAAGACCGTCAAAGCGGTCGACAGAATTTACCTCCCATTCGAAATCGACATTGATCCAGAAAAATGCATGCTCGAGCAGGGCGTCATATGCCTCGGGCCGGCAACGAGAGCGGGGTGCGGTGCGAAATGCCTAAAGGCGAACCAGCCATGCAGAGGATGCATGGGCCCAACCGCAGCGGTGATGGATCAGGGTGGCAGCATGCTGAGCGCACTCGCGTCGATTTTCAAGGTTTCTGACAAAGAAACACAGCTATCTGAAGATGACATTATCAAGATGATGTCACAGGTCAAAGATCCACTTGGAACCTTCTACGCCTTCACAATGCCCAAATCGATCATTAAGAAGAGGGTAAAGGAGAAGAAGAAAATCAAAGAAAAAGTGGTGGTGAAACAATGACACCCGAGGTATGGGATCAGACTCAAAAGATCAAGGAAAAGAGGATCACGATCGATCCGATCACAAGACTCGAAGGACACGGCAAGATTGAAATCTTTCTCGATGACAACGGCAATGTGAAGAACGCTTACTGGCAGGTTCCAGAGCTCAGAGGATTTGAAAAATTCTGTATCGGACGATCGGTCGACGAAATGAACAAGCTAACTGCAAGACTCTGCGGCGTCTGTCCTGGCGCTCATCACATGGCCTCGACGAAGGCACTTGACGCTGTGTACGACGCGGATCCACCTTCCGCTGCGAAGAAGCTGAGGGAACTATTCTACTCGGCGCATTACGTTCACAGCCATATCGCTCATTTCTATGCTCTCGCCGCCCCTGACTTTGTCTTGGGTCCCGCTGCGCCAGCGGGCAAGAGAAACATCCTAGGCGTTGTCGACGCTGTCGGTCTTGAGATTGGAGGGGCCGTCATCAGACACAGGTCTTACGCCCAGAAAATCCAGGAGATGCTCGGTGGAAAGGCAACTCACCCCGTTTGCGGGATTCCCGGCGGTATGTCGAAGCCTATCAGTGAAGACGAAAGAAAAGAGATCGAAAAGATGGCAAAATCCTGCGTCGAGTTTTCCAAGTTTACATGCCAACTTTTTGAGAACGTCGTCCTCAAGAACAAAGATTACCTCTCGATCATCACCGATCCGAACATCTTCTACAACGAAACGAACTATGTTGGACTTGTGGACAAAAACAATAAGATCAATTTCTACGACGGCGTGCTCAGAGCGATCGATCCAAAGGGAAACGAAATCGCCAAATTCGATCCAAAGGATTATCTCGAGTACATCGGCGAACATGTCGAGCCATGGAGCTACGAAAAGTTCTGTTTCTTGAAAAAAATTGGATGGAAAGGGCTTGTTGACGGGCCAGATAGCGGTGTCTACCGTGTCGCACCCCTAGCAAGGATTAATGTGTCAAGCGGATTCGCGACGCCGCTTGCACAGGCAGAGTACGAGAAGATGATAGGATTCTTCAGGGACGCTGGCGTGAAGGGGCCAATTCACCACACGCAAGCGTATCATTGGGCTAGGGTTATCGAACTTCTCTACGCCTCCGAGAGATTGCTTGAACTTGCACAGGATCCAGAGATCACGAGCAAAGACATTAAAACGAAGACAAAAACACCTGGAGAAGGTGTTGGTTGCGTCGAAGCGCCGAGAGGTGTCCTCATCCATCACTACGTATCCGATGAAAACGGTATCGTTCAAAATGTCAATCTGATCGTTGGCACAACGAACAACAACGCGCCGATCAACATCAGTGTGGCAAAGGCGGCGAAGGCCCTCATCAAGAACTGGGAAGTCTCACCAGGGTTGCTCAACATGATTGAAATGGCGTACAGAGCGTATGATCCCTGCAACTCCTGCGCGACGCACACATTGCCGGGCCACATGCCACTCACTGTGTGCATCAGAAAACCCGATGGAACAGAATACAAAAGGATCTCAAATTTCTGAAACATTTTCTTCTTTTCAACCTTTTCCCAATCTTCTCACATCTTCATTCTTTTGTGGCTGGGAATCTATCATGATCCGATTTTATTTTTGAGAACCCGTGACATACGAAAATGATTTAGGAGAAGGTTTGGATTACGGACGAAGGTGTATCAAATGGAGAGTGCGGTCAAACTTGTCGCCGATTTGATGGCGATCTCCGCGAAAACCGCTCCGAAAGGACTCGGCAAAGATTACGTCGAGATTAAGATTTTGACGGGCGATGACGTAAAGAAACTCGGCGAGACGATGATTCAGATGGCAAAGGAGAGGAACGAGCAGGGATTCACGAGGGATGGAAAGAATGTACTCGAGTCAAGCGCTGTCTTGCTCCTTGGATTGCGCGATCACCCTCCGAACGGCGTTGATTGTGCTGGATGTGGATTTTTATGTGAGGAAATGAAGGTAAGACATCTTGAAGGGGATTTCGTTGGACCGAACTGCGTTTTCAGACTTCTCGATCTAGGCATTGCGATTGGTTCGGCGGTAAAGACTGCAAGCATTCACAACGTTGACAATAGAGTTATGTATAGAGTAGGAGTGGCCGCAAGAAAGGCGGGGTTCATCAACTCGAGAGTAGTCATTGGAATTCCGCTCAGCGCGACGACGAAGAGCGTCTACTTCGATAGGAAACAGTGATATCTTTCACCCTGCCAAGATTGACGCCGTCGAGCAGATGAACCTCGGCGTTGGCAATATCGACGATTTTGTTTGTAAAAAGGGGGCCGAGTAGCTCGCATTCTTCCGCGTTAACCGGCGAGCCGCCAAGCATTCGATTGAGGGCGGGCATGATGATGATCTCCTTTGGGAAGGTATCAAAATATTCGAAAACTATCTCAGTCGGGGAAGCTCTCAACCAGCACGGCTCAGTCTGCACATTCCCGAGTCCATCTTCAAAAATCACTGCTGGATGATTGTGAGACATGACGAGAATCTCACACGAAGCAAGTTCTATTGAAGGCCACGTATGCCCGTGAAGAAATCCGATATTCCCGATCGAGAAACCAGCTGAGGAATGCAGAACGACGCCGTCGAGCAGGTAATCCTCGATACCTCCGTCGTGATTCCCCTTAACGATGTCGATTCGCCTGAAAACGTTTCTCATGTTCCTCAAGAAACGAGGAATTTCGATGTTCTCCTGTCTCGTTGTCCCTGGTACCTGATGTTTGATGTCGCCAAGGAGAATCAATCGCTCATGAAATTTGCCTAACGCGAGAAGTTCTTCCTCCATTCTATGCGTCTGGCTTGGCACGTGTATACCCTTTTTTCCCAGCTCCTCCTCAATCCCGATATGCAGGTCGCCTGCACAGAGAATTTTCTCGTCGTTCGTAATCTCGAGAATAGGATGATCTGGGATAGGCTGGGCTTTCATTCGCTGAGACATCATGTTTTCGCCTCATCGCTTCGTTTTGATCTTTCGGTTCTCCGCTGATGCGTTTCTCATTCACTCGACTGTCGAATTATCAAAAGCCGTACTTCAATCTCTCTCCCAGGAAGTGAGGAAGTCCGACTTCCTTCACCTTTTTCTCAACCTCACTAACATCGTATTCAACCCTTTTAATCCACGCCTCCCTTGAACTTGAATCGAAGAGGACGTAACTCGCACGCGGGTCACCATCCCTTGGTTGTCCCACAGAGCCAGCGTTGATGACCATCCCTCTTCTCATTTTCTTAACGAACGGTATATGTGTATGACCCGTGACGACAAGCCACGATTCGCTCATTTCGAGCAACTCTTCGGTCGCATCAATTTCGTAAAGGTATTCATCATCATCCCTCGGCGACCCGTGATAAATTCCCACCGCCAATTCGTCGATCCGCGTGTTCATCCGTGAACGGAGAGAGCGGAGATAATCAACATATTCAGCTTTGATATTCTTTGCCGTCCACAAAATCGCTTCAGCCGCGATCCTGTTCATGCCGACAGGATTAATTCTCACAACAGCGCGATCATGATTACCAACGATTGAATTGATTCCACAGGATACAACGCGCTCAACAGTTTCGTTGGGATATGGATAATACCCAACAATATCCCCAGCGCAGATGATCATATCTGGTCTGTATTTTTTTATATCCCTGAGCACAGCATCGAAAGCGATCAGATTGGCATGGATGTCCGATATGAACGCGATAAGCACATAATCAACATTCGATGCAACAATAGTTATAACTTTCTCGCGATCGCGTTAAATTTAGTTACCTTATGCGCTTAACAACATTGGAAAACAACTAGAGAAATACAAAATGAATCGAATATTTCACCAGAAGAAATCGAGAACCATAAACCTACAAAAACCAGTTCTTTAAAACATAGATGATCTTTCATAACGATTTTATATCTCGGTTGCATTTCAAAATTGGAAAGTGATCTGAATTGAGCGACATCAAGCGATTGGTTCTCGACGTTCTCAAACCTCACCATCCCTCGATTGTCGAACTTTCCAAACGGTTGAGCGTGTTGAGCGGGGTTTCTGGCGTAAATTGTACATTAGAAGAAGTTGACCAGGAGACAGAGAGTATCAAGATCACGATCGAGGGAACATCGATCGACTTTGAGGAAGTTGAACGGACAATCGCAGACACAGGTGCGGTAATTCACTCGGTCGACAGTGTTTCCGCAGGTAAGAAACTTGTAGAGGAAGTCGAAACGCCTCAGGACCGTTGAATTCTTGACAGTTCCGCGGCGACCAGTGCAATCAACTTGGACTTCGGCATCGACCTTTCGACGAGAATCCTTCCCTTATGATCCCACCAGTTCGACGGATATGCCTTGTCCTTTTCGATTCTATACTCCAATCCCAATTTTTCAACCGCTTTTGCCAATAAATCCACAGTCGGATCGTTGATTGCCAGCGACCGCCGAACCTTTCTTCCTTGCGAGCGTTTCCGCCTGATGTCAAAATATTCTGGCCAGAGAACCCAGGCCGTGTCCTCGTCGAAGACCATGAACGGAACAAGAAGAAGTTCGTATAAATAAGTTGGCAACTCATTTGATCAGGATGGCGTTGACTGCACCGTCCTTACCAGGTCGGGAAGTTACTCTGGCAAGACCCAGTTCCGTCTGGATGACTGCACCCTTATTGATGATGTTTCGCTGTACATAGTTAGGATTGGCGGGATTCTCTTTTACAGTCACGATCTGCACGCGCACCGTCTTCTTATTTGAAGGATCCACTACATTCGCATATTTCGCCGAGAGCATTCTAACCTTCCAGTTACCACCCATCGTTCTATACTTCTTTAATCTCTCTTCCCCAAGGTGGGTCGGCTGTACTTCTGTACCAATTTCGAATCGACGCTTCTTCCTGTTTGGCCGCAGTCTACCGCCGGATGGTTTTCTCCGCGACCGTCCTTGCCAAAGAGCCATGTCTATCCTCGGGAGAGTAGAAAAGGAACGCTATATAAAATACTTACTTTGCTTGCCCTCAATGCTAATTAATTGGAATTTGCAGTGTTCAAATTAAACTGGCATACCAGAGGTCTCTTGATAACACCTATTATCTATTCCTCCATCTTTATTTCCTAAAGGGATGAACTCACCAATTAAGAAATCCAAAAAAAAGAATATTCCGATCGATCCCGCTAGTCTTGACAATTGTGATGAATTGAGGCAATCAAGGCGCTACCGCTAATTAATCCTGATTCGAATAAGTCATACATTGCGATCACAAGAAGAAAATAGCTATAATTTCAATCGTGATTTAGAAGTATTAGCTTTCATATCAAATTTACAGTAATCGTCAGATTAAAATTTGGAATAAGAATGAAACGAAGAGTCTTTATTATCAATGATAGTTAACCCATGGCGATGCAGGTGAAGATTTGGTTGAAAGAGATCAGGGCTTCATTTCTCATACTTCCGATCATCATGTCGAGTCTGGGAAGCAGCTTGGCATTTCTTGAGGGATACTTTGATTCTATAAAATTCCTAATTTTCACTTCAGCACTCATCCTGATGCATATCACCGTCAACACGCTCAATGAACTTGATGACTATAGGACGGGAATTGACTGGCACACAAGGAAGACTCCGTTTAGCGGTGGTAGCGGAATATTACAGGCCGGATTACTTACACCAGAAGAAGTCAGGAAGGCAACATTAGTCTGTTTTCTTGTAGGACTTGCGCTCTGCATATATCTTTTGATCGATATCGGTCTTATCCTTTTGCCTATAATCATCCCCGGCATTGTATTCACATTACTGTACACCCGAGTTTTCGCGAGATCTTTCATGGGAGAAGTGACTGCAGGCCTGGGCCTCGGTTTTCTTCCGGTCCTCGGCGCATATGTTGTTCAGACCTCGAGAATAACTGAGGCATCGTTATATCTCTCCATCGCTCCAGGTCTCTTTGTCTTCAATCTCCTACTCTTGAACGAATTTCCAGATCTTGAAGCGGATCGCGCTGGAGGAAGAAGGAATTTGGTTATTGCACTCGGACCTAGAAAAGCCGCTTGGCTCTTCTCCTTGCTGACTGTCGTCGCCTTTGCAGTAATTGTTGGCGGGGGGATTGCGGGTATCATCCCACCGTTGTCAATGCTTTGCATGGTGGCCCTGCCCTTTGCGTTGAGAGCGATATCAGGATCTTTCAATAATCCTGGTGATTTGGAAACATTCGTAACAGGGATGTTATCAAATGTCCAGATGATTTTGCTAACAGGTATATTTGGGACTATCGGGATTGCCATCTCAGTGATGATTTGAGATTGTAAGGAGTTTCAATTAATTCTTCCCATTGAGAGGATTGTCGATGCAAAGAGACCTTAAAAAAGACCTCTAAAAGAAAAAATTATCATCAAAGTGATGCACTCGTTTGCGTGAGGGTGCTTAGTGAGATCTGCACTAATTGCAACCAACTTACGTATTTATGATATTTATGATATGCAACCTGCAGCTACATGTCATCGATCTCGAACAATTCAATAAACAAGTGGTTGAACAAATGGTTGTAGAAGATTTCAAAAACCAAATAAAACATCTGGAATACACCGGAATTTAGGATTTCTGGAACAAGTGAGTCAGATCCATCTAGATGTATGATCAAAGTGTATGATCAAAGTAAAATCACAATAGAGAAATGAGGACCGTTGAATAGAGGATCTCACTCGAACTTCAAGAAATCATTGTAGTTTCAAACTGACACATCCAGCTTGACCTAATGCATTGTGTCATCGGCTGAGCCCCTTATGAATGGTGCATCCGACCTCCACAATTCGACATTTTTGTTCCGGCTAAGCCCATAAAATTGTCGAAAACGATAATCCCAACAGACCCTGAATCCCTAACTCGCAATTCCAACCCAGCTCCACTCCTTTCGCCTTCTCAGTATGGGGATTTTGAGCAGGTGCTCATGAAAGATCAAAGCGTCGACGGGCTGTAATAGACGAAGGAGAAGGATAAGGAATCAAGAGTGCATTCGTAAGCATTGGTCTCAAATCAACGGAATCAAACAGTTAACAGGAGTCCGGGACAAGAAGCGAGAAAGCTATAGAACTCATAATCGGTAACCCAGAAGAAAAGTGAAGGCCGGAAACGGATAATTTGCGCCTGTAGACCTTTAGAATTGATAATCCGTTTGCCAGTCGATCTTCCGTCAAAAATTCTCACAAATCAGAGAAGTAATGTCCTTGGTGCTGGTTTTATCGCTTCTGCTAACCTAGGACTCAACCAGATGGAATCATGCTTACGAGACTTCTTCCAGCATCTCACGAAGGGGAAACGCCATCACTGACTGGAACCCATTTATTTGATACCCTTTGTTGCTCTCTGATACCCGTGCAGGAGAACGCTCGTGATGATCTCCAATACTGTCGTCGTCCTGTATGAATGGTTGATCACTTTTCCGACGGGTCAACTAGCGGCCTTCAATGAAATCAATCCTTTCTTATTCCGATGGCGAGAGATAAGATGCTTGAGTGATTCCATTGAGAGAAGAACGATTACCGCTCCGCCGATCACCCACACGATGTCTTCATAAGATGGAAATACTAGATGGAGTGCTTCCCTCGTCGTAGGGATCTGGAGCAATATGACGATTAGCATAACTTCCCATAATATGGTGAGCAGAAGCAGTTTGTGAGGTCTCACTTTGTTGATGGGGAATGTCAATGACCTACAACTCAGTGCCACAACTAGCTCGACGGCAATAAACATCAAAAACATTCTACTTCTAGCACTCTCAACTCCTAGTGGCAAAGCCGCCACGAAGCCCAGCAGGAGGATGGGCGTTTCGATGACGAGTGCGCGAAGCAGGAAAAGCTTAACATCTTTGGTGAAAACCGGTTCATTCTTAGGTCGAGGTGGCAGTCTCATCAAGTCCGGATCACCAGGAGAGAAACTCAACGCCAATGCTGGTAAGCCATCCGTTGCGAGATTGATGTACAGAATATGAACAGCAAGGAGAGGAAACGCACCTTCTCCTGAGAACCCAAATAGTGGTAAGACTACAAGCGCGCCGAGGGTGATAACGGCGATTTCGACCAAGTTGGCTTGAAGCAAAAATGTCAAATACTTCTTGATGTTGCCATAGATCAACCGGCCGTATTCCACTGCTTTTATTATAGTTGCGAAATTGTCATCTCCAAGGATCATGTGCGATGCTTCTTTGGCGACATCGGTACCCGTGATACCCATTGCAATTCCAATGTCCGCGCGTTTCAAAGCGGGGGCGTCATTCACGCCATCTCCCGTCATCGCGACGACATAATCCCGCTTCTTCCATGCCTCCACTATTCTCAATTTGTGCAACGGAGAGACTCGCGCATAGACAGTGACTTTGTCAACGATTTTCTCGTACTCCTCATCTGACAACTGCTCAAGTTCATTTCCCGTCAAAACCATATCTCCGTCCGCATAGATCCCCAGCTCTCTTGCGACGGCAACAGCAGTCAGCTTGTGATCCCCCGTAATCATGATTGTCCTAATTCCTATTCTTTTTGCCACATTTATGGCATCTATCGCGTCTTTGCGCGGAGGATCCATCATACCAACGAGACCAAGAAAGACAAAGTCCCTTTCAACATCTTTTTCACTTGCGACGTCGATGCTAGGCGACAGAGTTCTTTCTGCAACAGCCAGAACTCTCATGCCGTTTGATGCCATCTCTTCGGCGATCGACAAGATGCGATCTCTCTCATTTTCTGGAAGTGGCTCAATCGATTCAGATTTCACGTGTTGAGAACAATGGGCCAATATGATCTCAGGGGCACCCTTCGCAATTGCGATTCGACCAGTGTCTGAGAAGTCGTGGACTGTCGTCATCATCTTCCTTTCCGAACTGAAAGGGATTTCACTGAAACGCCTGTAAACACTGCGAAGTTGGGCAAGTGACGAGTCGACTTTTTCTGCGAACACCAGGAGCGACCCTTCAGTCGTATCTCCCCTCACGACTCTCCTTCCACTCTCATCATATTCGAGTCTAGCATCGTTGCAGAGAACAACCGCCCTAGCTAGTCTGGTGAGTAGTTTCCTCTCCTCCATAGATATCGGCTCTCCTCCGAGGAGTATCTCACCAGAGGGTTCGTAGCCGACCCCTGTCACTTCGTATCGTTTGCCCGCAAAGTATACTTGTCTTACAGTCATTTCTCCCTTAGTCAATGTCCCTGTCTTGTCTGTGCAGATTATTTGAGTGCTACCAAGGGTCTCAATCGCGTGCATTTTTCGAATAAGAGCATTCTTTTCAGCCATCTTGCGCATACCTATAGCGAGATTTGCGGCGACGATCGCTGGCAACGCCTCGGGAACTGCAGCGACAGCCAACGCCACCGCAAATAAGAGGACTCTGAAAAAGAACTCGAAACTCAATGCTCCATGGAGATAGAAACTCATGATTGTCTCATAGCCCAATATTAGAATCACGAGAAATAAAGCGATGAAGCCTAGCTTTTTTCCAATCTCATCCATCCGCCTCTCAAGCGGAGTCTTCTCCTCCTCGACTTGACTCAAAGCCTCTGCGATCTTACCGAACTCGGTTCTCATTCCAGTTGCCGTGACAACGCCCTTCCCCTTTCCATAAATCACAGTTGTCCCGAAAAAAAGCATGTTGATCCTTTCCGATCGAGCCACATTCCTCGGCAACGGTTTTACCGTTTTTGAGACCGGCAAAGACTCACCAGTGAGAGGAGCTTCATCCACTTGGAGATTTGTCGCCTCAATAAGGCGCATGTCCGCTGGCACTTTGTCACCAGCCGCCAAGACCACAATATCTCCGGGAACCAACTCCTTAACTGGAACCTGGATTTCTGCGCCATCGCGCCTCACGGTGCACGTGGGGGTCAGGATCCTTTTGAGGGCTTCAAGGGCTCTCTCAGCCCTGTATTCTTGTGCGAAACCCAGAACAACAACAAATACGACAATTACCATAATCACTATCGCATCAATCAATTCTCCCATAAAAGCCGAGATAAATGTGGCAATTAACAGCAAAATAAGGAGCAAGTTCTTGAATTGCTTAATCAGGATGTGGATTGGCGAGACTCTTTTACGACCTACCAGTTCATTCGAACCATAGACACTCAATCGTGAACGAGCCTCTTCAGTGGACAGACCGTTCTCCCCATTAGTCTTCAATAAAGACAACACGACGTCAGTTTCAAGGGACTCCCAGGCATCTTCAATGACCGTTCCAACCGTCGATTGATTCTCCACACTTCGCCGTAAGCGGATGATATCTAGTTTAAGATTTCGACAGTTGAGTAGTAGGTGCATCAGCTGCCTAAGATCTGAATATCTGTTACGGATTCACCTTCTTTCTCTCTCAGAGTAATTGAAAACTGAGCGGTTTGTTGCCAACTATTTCCAGAAAATCGTGAACCTCCAGCCATGCTGATGAATTACCCGGAGTAGTCATGATATCAATCGAACACGGCTCGGTTGCAAGAAGCAACCTGATATCTTGGCTGAATAATCATTCCTGCTACTGACACCGAATCGATACGCTCATTCGAACTCCGAGCAGGCCAACGTCCTGGTGCTGTGTTCGACAATCTTGCTTCACACCTCATTTTCTCCACCATTTCGGTTCGGCATCGAGGCGATGACAGAGCCGATAACCGATCATGCTGAACCGCGTATCAGAATGATTCCTATTCGGTATAGCTCGGCAGTAGGATTGGTGGCCTGCAGAAAGTCGGGAAGGAGATAGAAGGGAAGAAATCAGCCAAAATCTCCGTTCCGATGCTTCGGACATCCAGATAAAAAGATATTTATTTCAATTTGTTTATTAAAATCCAATCCAATCAAGAAAAGTGGGGGCGCTGGGATTTGAACCCAGATCAGCGGGTTTCCACCACGCGGGGAGCGACCCCACGCGAATTAACGGGTCATCGCTCCAGTTATTCATCACTGGTCAGCCTACCCGTTGACAATCACGCCCAATTAACTGGAGCCCGCGAGGATGCCGTGTTACCCCACACCCCCATACGATCCTTAAGCCTTCCTCATCTTCTGCTGTCGCTTTCGGCGTCGCATTTTCTTCTTTCGCCATTTCCAACGCATCTTGCCTCGCTTCTTCCATGCGCGTGAACTTCTCTTCATCCATATTCCTCGTTTATCCGTGCCGTGATTGTATAGATACTTATCAACCTTTTGATACAGAATGGCGGGCCCGTCGGGAATTTCGCCCCCTGAAGAAGGGATTCGAACCCGAGACATCTGGCTTGCATCCACGATGCAATCTCGTGATAGAAGGCCAGCGCTATATCCAGGCTAAGCCACGAGCCCGCAGAAACTCGATATAAGTTCTCCAATTTAAAACTTTAGAGATTTTCAACATCAATCAAGGGTCAAGAACGATTGGATTGGATGACCGAACAAGAGCATCACCGATTCGGCAATTGCCAACAAGCCAAGAAAGAAAAGAATTGGACGGAAGCTGATAACGCCTCCAAAGAAGTCAATGACTCCTTCAAGAACCCTAAGTACAATGTATACTAAAAACATGACAACAAAGATGATAATCAAAATGGTAATCGGTGTTAGCACGACAATCGCAAATGATTTTGAGATACCATGAAGTGCAATGCCCAAAACGACGCCCGCAATAAGGCTTATCAGAGACGCCCATCGGATTCTCCTGACAACGCGGAAGAAGAGCCCTAGGCCAAGCGCGATAAAAATAAGCAAAGTGGACGACTGTTCCCATCCGCTTTTCTTATAAATTGAGACGCCTACAAAAATCATGAATGCACCAATAAAGAAACCGATGCCCGCAAGAATTTCATCGAGGTAACTCCTTTGATTCTTGCCGATTAGCGCGATCGCAATCGCGACTAATCCGCCAATGAAGAGGACAAGGGCAGGAATAGGTTCAGAGAGATATCCGTCGATCAACTTATTTGATATTGATTTCTTGTTTACTAATCTTTTGATCGACTGCAAATCAAGTCGCTCTTGAATGATAACTGGAAAAACGCAATGATTATGAGCGATGCGCCCCAATAGATGACTTAGGGATGAATCATATGGAAGTGCAGGAGGCGATTGAAAAGAGAAGGGCGAGGAGAATCCTCGAGACGAGATCGATCGAAAGAGAGATTGTGAAGGAACTCGTAGATGCGATAAGACTCGCGCCTTCATGTTTTAACAATCAACCTAACCTTGGCGCATCGTGATTGTCCATGATGATGAAACGCTGCAAAAGGTCAAAAGCGCACTCTCAAAGGGAAATACATGGGCCACGCGATCTCCCCTGATTTTCGTCGTCGCGTCGAGGGCTGAGGACGATTGCCGCCTCAGCGATCGCAGAGATTACCATCTCTTCAGCTGTGGTCTAGCGATAGGACAAATGCTTTTGCGCGCGACCGATCTCGGATTGATAGCCCATCCCATAGCAGGTTACGATCCCGTCGAAATTAAAAAGGTCCTGGGAATTCCAGATGAATACATTGTTATTACGCTCGTGGTATGCGGATACCTAGGCACTGATTCATCGCTTCTCTCAGCTAAACAACTCGAAGCCGAAAAGACAAGGCCAGATCGAAAACCGATCGGTGAAAATTTCTTCGCGAATAGCTGGGGAAATCCATTCACAATCTAGTTTATCACTTGAGTAAGAGTCACAGCACATACTAGATCAGAGAGGCAAAGGTCTTACCGAGCACTCTTTCCTTGATTTCTTCGCTTGCCCAACCCTTTTCAATGACGAATCGAACCCATTGAGAATACGGATAACTCATGTCAAAGAGTGGCCAGTCTGAGCCAAAGATTAGACGATCTGGCATGATAGATGCTGCCTCCTTCAGACGTGAAATCGCGACTTCTGATTGGGAGGGGAGCCAACCCTGAAGAGCTGAGCAGTCTGCATACACATTCTTGAATTCCTTGGCCATTTCATAGGTCTCGAATCGCCACTTTCCGCCAAGATGCGCGATGATGATTTTAATTGATGGAAACCGCTCAAGAACATTCCAGAAATAGATTGGATGATTGAAATTTTCATCAAGCGGCCCCCAGCTAGCTCCAGCATGAGAGACGACAACGAGATTTAGACCATCAATAAGCTGCCAGAATTCTCTGACTGAGTCATCATCAGGACGAAAACCAGTCCCTGGGTAAATCTTCACCCCTTTTGCATCGAATTTCTTGACCATTTTTTCAACAATATCCAGTGCTCTTTCCCCCCTCATTGGATCGATACCGATAAAAGGGATAAGCCTGTCTTCGTAAGTGAGGCAGGATTCAAAGACCCATTCATTATACATTTCAATGCCTACCCGCGGTTCCTCAATTCTTCCAAAGTCAAGCGGCAAGATCACACTTTTGTCGACGCCAGCGACATCCATGGAAGATATGAGCATCTCCGCATCAACTTCAGACATTGGCCAGTCCTGTTCCCTATCGACGCTCATATCGATGAGACCGTCTAGCTCGAGTAAAGGCTCAAGATACGCCCTTAGTATCGAATTTGGTAGCATCGTCCGTTTCCAAATGTGCACGTGGGAATCAATAATCATGCTCTTGTCGCGAAGACGATCGTGTATATTTATTGATTGCTGGCTAGGATTGTTATGAAAGCGCGAAAACAATGATTTTTAATTTTAGAAGGAAACATTTGAATCAACAACCATTTTGTATGGGTCCTACGGTTCTCTGAAATAACACCCATTATTAAGGATGCAACAAACCATATGAAGAAAGGTAATTGAAATCTCATTCGATTCTGAGCACCGCCGCACCTTCAATTTCCGATTTCTTCATCAATTCGAGTGCCACATTCGCATCTTCAAGTTTGAATAAACGAACTTCTGTCCTGATAGGAATCCGTCCGGCAATTTTGAGAAATTGTTCTGCGTCTTCCCTCGTCACGTTCGCAACGCTCACAATTTTCCGCTCATGCCATAATAAATCATACGGAAGCTCGGGTATCGGAGACATATGTATCGCATTTATCACCAAAACCCCTGCACGATCGAGCGATTTGAGTGCTTCTCTGACGATCCATCCAGCAGGCGCAAATATGATAGCACTATCGAGTTTCTCTGGACAAATGTCCCGTGCATCCCCAACCCATTTGGCTCCAAGTTTTCTTGCATGTTCTCTATGTTTTTCACTCCTTGTAAACACGTAAACATCACATCCTAGGATGTTTGCGATCTGAATAACAATATGGGCTGACGCACCGAAACCGAAGAGTCCCAATTTTTGACCTGGCTTTATATTAGAAAGACGGAACGATCTATATCCGATAATACCAGCGCAAAGCAATGGTGCCGCATTCTCATCTGAAAAAATATCTGGGATAGGATACGCATAATCTTCCCTTACGACCATGTATTCTTCGTATCCCCCATTTGCATGGAGACCCGTGAATTTTGCATTCTCACACAAATTCTCGAGCCCCATCTTGCAGAATTTACAAAGACCGCATGAGGAATAAAGCCATGCGACACCGACCCGCTCTCCCTTCTTGTAACGGCGACATTCTTCTCCGAGTTCATCAACAATACCAACTATCTCATGACCTGGGACGATAGGCATTTTTGGAAGGGAGAGTTCACCTTCAACCGTATGGAGATCCGTATGGCAAACGCCGCAGGCCTTGATTTTGATTCTTATTTCATTCCGAGCTGGTACTGGTTTTGGAACATCGAGAAGTTTGAGAGGCTTTTCCTCGACGGATTTGCATTCTTCGAGCACCATTGCCCTCAGAGAATCACCTCTCAATTGATTCGAATTGTCTGATTGTATTGATTTGAGGGGTTATTGATTTAATGGCATTTCGAGGTAAGGTAACATTCTGAGCATGCGGTAGGATGATAGAAACCCTTTATTTGATCAAGTTTTTTGAGTCAATGAATGATGCAGCAAGCGATTTTTCATATCTGTTAAAATAAATCACAAATTACTGCCCTTTTCAATTTATCATACTTATAATCGATTTGAATTCTAAAAGAAAATAGATGATTATCAAAAAAAAGAAAAAAAAGCTACTTGAAAGATTCATTCAATTCTTCAGAACCCCAAGATTAACCAGAGCTTCCTTCAGCTGTTCTCGCTCTTCATTAGACAATGCCGGAAGCGGAGGTCTCACATGGCCGGCCGGTAAACCCATGAGTTTCAAGGCTTCTTTGCATGGCGCTACATATCCTGGATCGTACTCAAAGAATCGATTGATCGTCTGTAATTTCATATGGATTTCGAGTGCTTTTCTGACATCGCCTCGCATGAACGTTTCGTACAATTCGACCATCTGCTTCGGGATAACGCAGGCTGCCGTTGAGAAGATTCCCTTTGCTCCGATGCAGAGCGCTGGGAAGAGTTGGCTGTCAATGCCAGTCATGATCGAAACCTGATCACCCATCGTCCGAATGATCTCGATTGTCTGACTGATATCATATTCGCTCTGCTTGAGGCCAATCACATTCCTAATGTTCAAAATCCTAGTCATTAGCTTCGGCGGAATCGGATTTTTTGTATACCCTGGATTGTTGTAGACAACAATCGGTATTTCGGTGCTATTCGCAATCGCTTCATAATACCGGAAGATCTGTTCCGGTGGGAGCTTGAAATAATAAGGCTGAACGATGATGGCCGCATCCGCACCCGTATTTTCCGCATGTTTGGTGTAAATAATCGTCTCCTTAACACTGCAACCGGTGGTACAAGCAATAACGGGAATTCGACTTCGGACAGCGTCAACAACGTGCTCTAACACCATCTTTCTTTCCTCAGGAAGAAGATGCGGAAATTCTCCGTTTCCTCCAGTCGTCATTATGCCATGAATCCCATTTTTCACATAGAAATCCACGAGCTTTCTAAGGCCTTCGATGTCAACTTCGTCTTCCCGCGTAAACGGGGTGACGATGGCAACGACAATCCCTTTTAAATCTGCAGCGGTAAGCATAACAAATACCCCCGACCTTTCTAGATATCCTCTCAAGGTTTTTTAATATTGCCACACTAATCCAGCACAAGAAAACCTGTTTATTGATCGGTGTGAATGAATGCTTGTTACAAATTTCCGTTATATCTCAAAAAAGCGCAACAAATCACGTCAAAAGAGGGGAATAAAGAAGGAGGCAAGTGCAATGCTAGGAACCTTAGATCAAATTCGCTGAGACTCATGAGAATTCTAAATTGCCTGATAAATTTGATGGTCTTCCTTGGAGTTTCCTACTTCAATCCTCTGATTTTCGGGCGAAGTCCTCCACTTCTGACGAATGGGCGAATCTGCCTTCGGTGTTCGCTTATCTCAATGATTTCACGACAATTGAAGATATGCTTTTATTACCTGCTTGTATGAATTCCGACAATCATTTGACAAATGATGAGACCAAAGCAATTAACATTGAAAAATTGAGCAATAAATTCTTTATCGATCAGAGAGACAACATACCGATCAGAATCACATTGACCGCGAATGAAGTAGCCACGCCGATCCAGATCATTATGAGAAAATGAACAGATGCGCCGGCAGGATGTCCTCCTTTCAGAACGACAAGCATGATTGAAAACTGCCCGGGCTTAAAGAAGTTCTGTTGAGAATGATGAAGGAATTGGGAAGATAAATTCACTCTGGAAATGCAAATTACTCTTCGAGATTTCTTGAATGAACCGCGTAATTAGGAAAGCATACGGTCTGTTTTCAGAGAAATTTCGTTTGGTACCATGAAGGATGTTAGAAAACTTTATGTTTCAGTATTTAGCGGACTTTTTATTGACGCTGTTTGCGGTTAGAAATTATGAATGTTTTCTACCATTCGCTCATGCATATACGGAAGTCGCTCAAGAATTAGGTTCGTAGCCACAGATAGATCACAGATAGAGATAATTGACTAAGGCACCGCTCGATGCTCAGCAGAACGGGTTGAAATCGGCCTAACCCCCATCATGGCTAATAGGAACTTCTCGCGCGTTCCCAAAAGTCCATGCAACCGACCACAATTGAAAAATCGAAATCGCACAAAAATACAACGCGAACATCGAGCGTGAGTAGGCCAGCAATTGATAGACGCTAAAAAAAAGAGAAGAGAATTAAATCATCGTACATGGAAAACTATTGTTATCAAAAAAAAAATCGACATGACAGGTTATGTGAAAAGTGGACCGGGCGAGATTTGAACTCGCGACCTCTACCATGCCAAGATAGCGATCTTCCAGCTGATCTACCGGCCCACGCATCTGCTCTCAAGGGAATTTTTGTAATTAAATCTTACCATTCATAGCGATGCGGAAACTTGAAGCAATAATTCCAAAAACGCATAACCGAGATTAGACAATCATTCATATATCAGTGAATTGATTAACAATCCATCCATTTACAATTCAACCTCAAGTTTCTGCTGGAATCGCATCTTTTCTCCAGGCACATTCGTCGGATATTCAGCGGTCAGACATCCAAGACACAGATCGCTTTCAGGAATCTCGAGAGCTTCAACTAAACCCTTAATGCTGATATATCCGATGCTATCGGCCGTAATCATCTTCGAGATCTCTTCAAACGAACGGTTGACCGCGATGAACTGTTCGCGCGTCTTCATATCAATGCCGTAGTAACATGGTGCCCTGATCGGGGGACAACCGACACGAACATGAACTTCCTTCGCCCCAGCCCTCCGTACCATTTGCACAATCTTGCGCATCGTCGTTCCGCGAACAATGCTATCGTCAACGATTACAACCCGCTTCCCGCTGACCGTCGATCTGATAGGATTCAACTTGAGTAAAACACCTTCATCCCTCTGATTCTGCTCAGGTAAAATGAAAGTCCGCTCGATGTAGCGGTTCTTCATGAAGCCTTCCTCGTATTTAATCCCAGAATACTCGGCGAATCCAAGGGCATGGCCCCTTCCTGAGTCGGGCACCGCGACAACGACATCCGCATCGACTGGTTGCTCCTCTGCGAGCTTTCTACCAATTCTTTTCCTGACGCTGTAAACCTCCCGTCCGTCAATAATGGAATCAGGTCTCGCAAAATAGACCCATTCAAACATGCAGTGAGCGGTGTGAGCAGAGCCTGGAAGCTTCGTTGATGAAAAGCGATCTGGCGTCAGCTCAATAATTTCCCCCGGCTCGACATCCCTGATGAATTCTCCGTGAAGAACATCAAAGACCGCGCTCTCCGATGCTATCGCGAAGCCGTTCGGAAGCTTGCCGACGCAAAGGGGTCTGAAACCAAGTGGATCCCTGACACCGAAGACACGCCCCCCGATCATAAGTGCGAGCGAGTAAGCACCATCGAGTACCCTCATCGTGTTCTTGATCGCCCTAATAGGATCTCCATATTGTGTGAGTTCATTCGCTAGGATTCTAATGATGATCTCCGAATCAGTGCTCGTTAGGAAAGCCCATCCTTCTGACTGGAGTTTTTTGCGGACCTTTTCCGCATTAACAATGTCACCGTTATGTCCTATTGCCAGTTCACCCGCTGACGTTGAAACAACAAGTGGCTGGCAGTTTTCAAAGCTCGAAGCACCAGTCGTTGAGTAACGAACATGCCCGATGCCAACATTTCCCCTCAGGGATTCAAAGTCCCTGCCGGTCAGAACCTCATGGACAAGCCCCATCCCTCTAAGGTATCTAATACCTTTATCAAAAACAGCAATGCCAGCGCTCTCCTGCCCCCGGTGCTGAATTGCCCGAAGCGCCTTCTTCAGCGTCGGGGCCGCGTTGCAGTTCAAAGCCGCTGCCACGACCCCGCAGCTGTGCTCGGGCTTGTCCATTAGGACATCACCTCATCAATCAATGCATCTTAGCCCAACTATATGATCTCAACTTAGTGGTTCTTCCGTATCCGCACGAAGCGCAATATTTTTCCCTAATGTTATAGGATTTTTTACCGCACCTGCGGCAGGGGATGTGTGTTTTACGATTTGCATGCTTTCCTTTTGAAGGTGTACCTTTGACCATTCTTCTTCTCTCCTTACGCTTTCATTTTCACTACCATCAAGGTGAAATGTAGATGACGTTATCGCCTCTCACAATAGCGATGTCGAGTTTCCTGACAACTTCTTTGTTGACGAGCTCTTCGACATTCTTGAGCACGAGATTCATATGAGGATCGTATCCGTCCAAAATTCCCCTATACTCCCTGTTCGCTTTGAGCTCAACGATGACATGGCGGTTAATGGCCTGATTGAGAACCGTGAGAGGTTTTTGCATACTCAGTCACCAGTTGCCCGATAACGCCCAGACTATTTGAATCTTTGCGTTTATTGATTGGTTGAAATTATACGAAGGCCCCGATCGTCGGTGCATCCAGTAAATCCATATCAAAAAAAATAATTGCTTCCTTAACTCCGGTTTCATCGAGTTTCCTTCCCTGCAGAAATGCCAATAATGAACCCCTCCAAAGCAAGTCGAGAATCGAACTGCCAATGATACCAAAGTAAACGTTTGAAAGAAAATCCTCGTATTGGTAAGAATCAACGAGATAGCACGCGTATCCGAAAACGCTGTCCCGTTCATTTAACATCATCAGATATCTCAAGAGCAATCTCCTTCCGTTCTGATCAGGTACCAACAATTCCACAGACTTCGGATCGATAGTCTCGATATGTTCAACGCTGCCATCGTCAAGTATCCTAGACCAATCGATCTTGCTTCCCTTTGTCATGAAAACGTTCCAGTAACCCTCGTCATCGCAGTATACTGGCGCGTCGACGATTTTGGAAACAGATATCGAGTCGAGGGTTGCTTTCATTGCGACCCTTGCGATATCAACAGATTCGATTTTCAATGACTTTTCATCTTTTATTTCACTTAAATTTAACTCATCGTCCTCGACAGATAATTCGAGCATTCGAGCAAGGAATCTCAAATCCAGAAATTTCTCAAGTGCTTGATTGACCTGCATTCTCAAATCTCCAGGATCTCTCCACAATCCCGCATCTCGACACTCCGAAATGAATTCTGAGTAGAGCTTTCTTGATTCCTTCAGAGTTCTAGCGAAAGTTTCAGTTTTGTCATAAATTAGTTGCGATGCGATGCCCTCGAGATCATCTCCCTGATCATTCCATATTCCTCTGCATGAAAGGTCAAGCTCCGCTTGGATTCGATCTAAGACATGAAAATGGATAGGGAATTGACAGCAGAAATGAGGTCTGGAATTGTAAACCATACATTTTCTGTCGACAAGGAAAACACAGGGACCTTGATTTTGCTTCGACTTGATTGCATAATGCTGGTGCGGTCTTTTCTTGAAACAAACGGCGTCTCTGTAATGCTTGAGAAAATATCCCACTTCCCCCTGCAAAAGCTCTGGCTGACAAAGACAGCAGAGCTGGCACCGTTCAAGACATTTGAATCTGAATCCCCGAAGTTGAGAGAGGTCAATGCTGAGATTTTTCTCTTCGAACAACAACATTCCTCCCGGCCCGTTCGCCGACGATTGAACGATCCTCCATCACAAGCATCCCCCTGAGGAAAAGTGCGTGCGGAAAGATTGCCTCGTAATTTTCAAAAGCGGTCCAGTCGCACTTACTGTGCAGATTCTCCGCCTTAATTCTTTCGATCTTCTTGTGATCGACGACAATGAGATCGCCGTCGAAACCGACTTCAATCCTCCCCTTGCGTAAGCCGAAAATTTCAGCGGGCCTTTCGCAGGCGCATTTCGTAAATGTCTTGAGATCGATAAGATCACGCTTCACAAGATTAAGCATGAGCGGAACTGTTGTTTCAACACCAGGCATTCCACACGGAGCGACGTCGAAATCGTCTTCTTTCTCCTCGATCGTATGGGGCGCATGGTCCGAAGCGATGATATCGAATTTCCCCTGAATGAATGCCTCGAACAAAAGCTCCCGTTCGTTTCTATTCCTCAATGGTGGGTTGACTTTCCCGAACGCTCCAAGCTCGCACGAATTGTCAAGAAGGAGATGATGCGGTGTCACCTCGGTCGTGAATTTCGTGTCTCTAATCGAGTTGAAGCTCCGTGCCGAAGAGATATGACAAATATGAACTCTATTTCCTGAAAAATTCGAAACGAGTTTTTCTATGGCACTGATCTCTGCCTCAATCGGTCTATTGCGATCGTGGTCCAGAAGATTTATTTCAGGAAGCTTCCGAATCATCCTTTCATCTTCCGCATGAACGCTGATCACTTTTCCGGTCTTAGAAACCGATGTCATTATTTTTATCATTGATTGATCATCTGGAACAAGGAGCTCTCCCGTTATTGAGCTCATGAACAATTTATAGCCAATAACCATATCCGCAATCGATTCAGGTTTAAATGAAGAAACACAGCCCCCAAAGAGACCGAAGTCGATCCATGCCTTCTTTGCGACCGACTCCATCTTTTCTTTGATCGTCTCGCTCGAGATTGCTGGGGGCAACGTATTAGGCATATCGAAAATACACGATACGCCTCCAAACGCGGCTGCTATTGTACCTGTCTGGAAGTCCTCTTTGTACGTTAGGCCGGGATCTCTAAAATGCACATGTGCATCGATAGCAGCTGGAAGAATGAGCTTATTAGAATAATTGTAATGCTTTTCTCCCTTCAAGACCTTTTTGATCGAAACAATCTTTCCTCCTTCGATACCGATACAGCATTCGACAAGATTTCCTTGATAATACGCTCGTCCTTCGACAACGGTCTCCATTGAATCACTTCAGCGTTTTTCTTGCAACAGGTCCATACGGTTTCTCTTCAGCGAAAATTTCCGCCTGGAATTTAAAAAATCTTGCCCGCTTATCCAACCAGCAATCAGGTGTTAAACCAGCCTTCATGCAGGTGTGAGAGAGAAACTCCTCCACGTCCCAACCATATTCAACTGGGACCTGCGGTAAAAGAAGACCGCGAAAAGGACCCATTTCGACGATGAGACCATCTTCCCCAACGATGACCTGTTCCGGCAATTTCTTTGGATCGGAGACTTTGATCATCTGGGGCGGTGTTAATATGCTGACTTCGACCACGATCCCCTTTAATTCGTGTTCCCTCAGAGGAGGAAATCTCGGATCGTGGCATGCTGACTGCGCCGCCATAACCAGGGCTTTCTCGAGAGAAAATACAGGTTCTGGATAGCCGATGCAACCGCGCAAATCGTGGTCTGGGTAAGTTGAAAGAGTGACGAAAACTCCCCGTTTCTCGCTGAAACTCTCAGGAAGATCGACATCTTTGACTTTCTCGCGTCGTGCCTCCGCATCGACAACCTTTCGCGCCATTCTCACTGCCACTTCGCCTTCTGTGTCGTTCATAATGTTCCCGTCTCCTCAAATGCCATTTCTTTGGTCAGATTTATCTCTTGTGCAATGGAGACTTGCGATTTTCAAGCGGAAAAACACCGACGCGAAAATCATTCAATCCTGCCAATAGGATCTTAGAAATGACTAGAAAGAGTAAGTTCAATTTGATCTCCGTTTGATCTTTTTGTCGATGTCTGCGAAAATGAAATGAGATGTCAACTGTTTTTATGCATCGTTCTATGTAGAGGTTATTGAACCATGAGTTCTTTCAAAAAGAATTTCTACTTTCATCAACAATCATATTATCATGAGCAGCAGGGCAGACGACATCCTTGTCGAGGAAATCATGACGAAAACGCCGATCATTGGCGATCCGGAGATGACGGTTCAAGAAGCGGCAAAATTGATGAGGGCGGAAAGAGTGGGAAGTATTGTCATCGCTCAAGATGGTGAAGCTATTGGCATTATCACAGAAAGAGATCTTGTCAACAAAGTCGTCGCGGAGAACAAGGTACCATCGAAGGTCAAAGTAAAAGAGATCATGTCTTCGCCGTTGATCACCGTCGGTCCGAAGGAAAGCGTCTCCTCTGCGGCCAAGAAAATGTCAACGTTAAAGGTCAGACGATTGCCCGTCGTAAAGCAGGGAAAGCTCATTGGCATTTTGACGGAAAATGACATCTTGAAGTTATCTCCTTCACTTATCGAGATTACGAGGGAGTGGGCGCGGATCAGGGGCCGAGCATCGGTGAATGCGTCAACTGCTAGACTCGCTGAGGGATACTGCGACAGTTGCGGTTCCTATTCCAACGAGCTGCGGATGCATGAAGGACAACTCCTCTGTTCATCGTGTTACGACCAGCTCTTATAATCGTTCTGGTTTTGGAAATCAAATCACCCCAATCCGAGCTGTGCTAATTTTTCTTTTGTTGGGAAACCGTTTTCATCCCAGCCACGCGCGGTGAAGTAATCGCTGAGCATCCTCTCCGCTTCCTCGACCGTTAAGACTGCCCCTTTCGAAACACCTGCGGGAATCGGCTCATGAGTGATCCTTTTCGGTAAGCGATAGCTTTCCCTTCCGATTCCCGCACCTAGGTTGAACAGTTGCTTTAGGTTGTTGATTCTTTCGCCAATAAGAAGGAGATCCTCCTCCGTAAACGATTTTCCGATCGCCGCATCCAGCAGCTCGATGAAGCCCTCGATCTTAAAGAATCCCCTGGAAAACTTACAGACACCGAGGCAATCGTAGACCATCATGAAGTCCTCCATCAATTTAACCGCTTCTCCCTTGCCAATCGGTGACAGTCGATCAACGCCACTGAAACGCCAGAATTTTCCGGTAAGGTCGAGAGCATAGAATCCGGATCTGAGATGACAGGCGCCCCTTGATGATGTCATGAAACCAAGGCCCATTCCCTTCATACCCCTTACGTCATATGCTGGAGGTTCCATTCCTTTTACATGCATGGCAAAATCCTCGCATCCGCGGCCAATGGTTTTGGAGATCCTGAGAACACCTTCTCCAAAGAGAGCGCCGAGGCCATCTCTCTGACCAATGAGTTCGACCATCTTCGGTACAGCATCAGCAATTCCGAAACGACAATCGAAGCCCAGCTCTTCCTCACTGATCAATCCTTTCTCAACAAGCTCCATAACAAATCCAATGACGACACCCGTTGAAATCGTATCAATGCCGTATTGATCGCAAAGTTCATTCGCCCTGGCAAGGGCTTCGATATCGGGGTTTCCGCACTGACTGCCAAGTGCATAAAGCGTCTCGTACTCAATTCCGTCGAGGACGGTGCCTGCATAGGGGCCATCGCGAACGACAAAAAGTTTACCACATGATTTAGTGCATGCAAAGCACGCCTTGTTTTTTATCGCATATCTTGGCGCCCAGTAATAAGGATCAATCTTTTTCCTTTCGTTGAAAACCCCTTCCTTCCAGTTCCTTGTCGGAAAAACACCACGCTCCGCATTAACCCACTCAAGGAACTCTCCGCTACCGTATTTTGTATCCTCGATGAACGCGTTGCTTTTTTCTATCGTTTCCTGCCACCTGAGTGCAAGGGAGATTAGTCGATCTGGATCGTGAACGGTAATGTCTTTGCTCCCCCTGATCGCGATCGCCTTGAGATTTTTTGATCCGAAAACTGCACCGAGCCCAGCCCGTCCCGCCTGTCGATCCTCGCACTCGATGCATGCATATCGAACAAGCGATTCCCCGGCGGGACCTATCGTCGCAACAACGAAATCTCCGTAATCCTCTTTGATTGCTTTCGCGGCATCACGCGTAAACATTCCCCAATAATGGGATGCGTTCTCGAATCTAACAAGATCATCGTCGATCAACAATAACGCAGGATGCTTGCTCTTGCCAGTAATTGCGATTGCATCGAGACCGGCCGCTTTCATCTGCGCACCAATCCCACCGCCCATGATCGATTCCGCGATCGTTCCAGTCAAAGGAGACTTCGAGACAAACGCTGTCTTACTAGCCGTCGGCGCCGGGAGACCTGTGAGGAGACCTGGTGCCATCACGATTGCGTTCTTCTGATCGAATGGATCAATTTTTGGATTTACGTGATCGGTGAAGATCTTGACCGCGACGCCCTCCCCTCCCAGGTATTTAGAACTGAACTTGTTCGTCATTCCCAGCTTCTTGAAACTCCCGTCCGTGAGATTGATGTAAAGTATACTGCCTCCGTAACCCTCCACAATCAACCCTCCAGCAACGAAAGAACTTTCTGGAAATTCTCTTTCTTCATCTCCTCGTACCTAATTGCACCAAACGGGCAAAATTTGACGCAAAGAGGATCACCCCCGCACAAATCGCACTTCTGGGCGATGCCCTCGACTCTTATGACTCCGTACGCGCATGCATCCTCGCAAAGACCACAGCCCGTGCACTTCTCCTCGTCAACAACAAGCGCTGTACCGTCAAATGAAATCGCTTTTTCAGGGCAGACATTGGCGCAGCATTCTTCTTCTTGATTGGTACACTGGGCGCAGACCACAGGAATATCGTTGATAATGTCCTTGCGAACAATTCTCAATCGTGCTTTTTTCAGGTTGACAACTTTGTCATGAGAAAGGGAACATACGAGTTCGCAGAAGCGGCAACCCGTGCAGTTTTCGGGATATGGTACAAGACATAAAGACATCCGAGACCCCATTGGGAGATTACCATGAATTGATAAAATGATTGCCTGACTTCGCGAGCGTTCTAATAATAAGATTGATTATACATTACGATTGACGAAGAATTGATAATGATATCCAAATTCTCGACACGCGAGCGATATTGGAATATAAAACTCACTGAACATCAATCTTCTTGATCGAGCGCTCTCTCTTCTGAATGTTGTCGATAACCTGGAGATTTGCATCGATGACACTTTTGATCATAAGAAGAAACTCACGTTTTGCGGCGAGATAATGTCTTCGTGCCTCAGGTGGAAATTTTGACTCCGGGATCATTGAATCAAGAGCGAGCAGAATCTCCGTTCCTGCTCTCACGAGATGATCACGTGCTTCCCTTGAAAAGATCGATTCACTGATTTTCTTTACACTTTCGTCCATCCCTTCTGTCTCCTTCTTCTCCTCCGTCATTCTGCACAGGCCTCCTAAACCTGACAAGAAGCCGGCCGTCTCTGAATTCCGCCCTATCCGCCTCCCTGTTGATCAGTGAGTACGGTAGGGTGATCGATCGTCGATAGGCGCCGACTTGAATGATTAATGAATCTTCGGCCTTATATAATTCTACCTGCTCCTTCGTTGAAAATGGTAGTTTTAAGGAAAGAGTTTCAGTGCCGTTCTCTTCGAAGATTTCCATGGGCTTCTCCCGCGAATAAATGACAGTTGGATCTTCGTCGCCAAACAGCATGTCACCCAGCGCTTCGAGCGCTTTGATCCCGACAAGCTCTGTGGGCATCTGCACCGCCCTGAGGATCTTCAAAGGGCTAAAGGCTTCGTTGATCAGATCCATGTAACATCGCTGCTCTTCCAGCTTTTGCCTAAAATACACCTCGTTACATTCTGGCAAAATTTTATTGACGACAAGGCATTCGACGGTCAGATCATAAAGGCAAAGATAGGTGAAGGCACGTTTTGTCTCATTGATCACCATTTTCTCAGGGTTCACAACAAGCCGAACCGAGGTGATATCAGGATTCGTGAGAATTTCTTTCACGACCTTCATTCTTTCTTTGAGTTCGTCAATGTCGCTGAGTACCGCCTCAGAGGGCAAAGGCGTTTTCATCACTTTGCCGACCGTCACCCTGGCAATTTTCAATAAGTTTCGAAATGCGCGATACAGCTTGTCGAAATACCAGTTGGAAATTTCGGGAAAACTCAGTAACCTTAGTGTGTCTGCCGTCGGTGCGGTATCGATGATGATAACATCATATGCATTCGACCTCTGAAAATCCCAAAGATAAAAGAGCGCAGACATCAGATCCATACCAGGCCATATTGCCATTTCTTTTGCCGCAACTCCCTCGACGCCGACTGCGGCAAGAAAATCGGAAAGATACTTCTGAATCTCCTTCCACCTATGTTCGAGTTCGTAAAGCACGTCAACCTCGATACCATCGAGATTCTCTTCGATTCGTTTGATTCTTCCAGAAAGCTGAATCTCGAACGAATCTGAAAGGGAATGAGCTGAATCAGTGCTCATCACGATTGTCCTGTAGCCGCGTCTCGCAGACCGCAGTGCGGTCGCTGCAGCCACTGATGTCTTGCCGACGCCTCCTTTTCCAGTATAGATGATGACCCTCAAAGATTCTCAACCCCAAGACAATTTCAATGTTTGGTGATCGTTTTCCTACTCTTTGCTTTTTTCATGGTAAAATCGGGCTTTAAGTAGGGATGATTGATCATCGCCATTTTTTTCATATGTCTTTGTGCGTAAATCTTCTTTTAAATCTGGCGCTTTCCCTTACAAGATTTTATAAAGCCATTCTGCTCAATAACCGAGCAGTTTGGCATTTCTGCGATCATATTTATGTATCGTATTGAAATCGCCAGAATTGAAAATCGCAAACGATAAAGTATCTCTACCGACGATCACCACAAACGCATATGACAGATGCACTTAGACCCTAAAAACGATCAGAACCTCTGCAAATTCGAAAATAAAGAAATGACTATGTACTATTAATCAATCCAGTGATGCCGGGGACGGGGTTCGAACCCGTGACCTTCGGATATCCCTGGTGGGTTATCATTAACCAACAAAGCCCTATGAGTCCGACGCTCCACCAGGCTGAGCCACCCCGGCTTGAGTTTCCTGGTGATCACCGGCGACGTCGTCGCCGATTTTCTCTTCCATAGGAGTTGCGGAAGTCTTTTGGGGTTCTCCAGATCTCTCTCCTTCACCTCCTGGGTTGGTACTCTCGACCGCCGAAGATGCCGTAACTGCACCCTCTGGTAGAGGCGTTCCCATTTCGAGAACTTCCGTTCTCCGGATTTCCATCCGTTTTATCGGCACGACGACTTTGCTCGCTTTTGCCAGTTCTTTTGCGAGGTCGCCAGAAATGATCGCTTTGACAAGATCCGTCATCGTCATGTCTGCTGCAAGCTTTTGAATCGTTTCCGTCATTATTGCGCGTATTGCTGTTTCCTGTGATGATTGGATGCGTTTCTCAGTCACACTCATCGGCTTGATGCGAACGAGATATCCGTCCTTCGTTCTCGCGTCGACGACGTGATCCGTTTTCGTTCTTCGTCGCCTGGTCAGTCGTCTCACATAGTCGCTCGTCAGATCCTGTCCCACGAAAATCGTCCTTGCGTCGAAACCATTAACCTCATTGATCTTGAATTTCAGTTTGATATGCATCTTGGAGAAATCACCAGTGAGGTCGTGCACTGTCACTTCTGTTGTCCTACCGATGAGTGAGCTGGGATCGGCAGAAGGCGTTTCGCCGATCTGCATCTCATTGAACATTTTAGGGGCGTAAATCTTGTACCACTCCTTCGCCTTCCATCGATCTTTGACTTTTCTGGTCGCTGCTTTAGCCTTTTTCGTGACCATTAATATCCTCCGTTTTCAGACAAGTTCGGAAATGAGTCTCTATATTAATAAGTTTCCCAATCCCCTCCCGACTGGTCAGCCCGCGCTTGGAAATTTTGAAATGCTGGATCTGGGATTTGCCTCTTGGATCCTACAGCCTGAATGTCTGGAAGAAGATTCGATTGATCGTTTCTAGAGTTGATTAGCTAGCGTTGAGATATCAACGTAAAATGAAACAACTGAAGCAACACAATCAATAATAGACACATTCGTTATCCATTTGCGTCTCTTGATGTATGCTGCCTTTCCCAACGATCTGCAACTTAAGAGGCATTGATCAAGATAGGCTCAATGGGAAAATCCTCATTTGCTGGTTTTGTCTCCTTGGATGAGAAACTCCAGTCCTATTTCGAATTTCCTTACAATGATCGATCGGAAGGGGCAATGTGACCGCCTGCTTGAGATAAACCATTATTAGTAGATTCATGATTTATTCCTGATCGAGCTATGAAAATAACAGTCCCATACGGAAAAGATGGAAAGCAGCATCTCGAGATCCCAGACGAAAATTTCGCGGGTGTGCTATATCCGAATGAGGTCGTCATCGGCGATGAGAGGAAAATCATTCAAGAAGCGATAGAGAATCCTCTTCAATCATCATCACTGGCTGAGTTTCTAAGGGGAGCAAACAATATTGTTTTCATCGTCAATGATGCGACACGCCCAACTCCGACTCACAGAGTTCTGGATATCCTCGATGAGCTGATGGATCTTGAAAGCGCGAGATACCTTATCGCAACTGGAAGTCATCGCGCGCCGACAGAGGAGGAATATCGATTCATCTTCGGTAAACATCTCGAAAAAATCAGAGCGAAAATTCATGCACATGATTCACAAAAAGACGAGATGGTGTGCCTTGGTCGTTCGAAAAATGGAACGGAGATGTGGGTGAACAAAATAGCTGTTGAAGCAGACCGCCTCATCGTGATCACGAGTGTTGAGCCGCACTATTTTGCCGGTTATACGGGTGGGAGAAAATCGTTTTTCCCGGGAGTTGCGTCATATGAAACTATCGAGCAGAACCACAAGCTCGCAATGCGACCCGAGGCCCAGATCCTCGTCCTTTCCGGAAATCCAGTCCATGAAGACATGATGGATGCATTATCGGCAATCGATCGCAGCAGGATTTTCTCGATTCAACTCGTTCTCGACAGACATCAAAGGATTTATCGGGCTGCAGCGGGCGACATCAATGCAGCGTTTGAAAAGGCCGTTGAATGGGCAAATGAGGTATTCGTTGTTCCGATCAAAATGAAGGTTGATATCATTGTGACCGTCGCTCCATTCCCTATGGACGTCGATCTTTATCAATCTCAAAAGGCGCTCGATAATGCCAAGTGGGCTTTGAAGGAGGGGGGGATTATTGTCCTGGTCTCGCAGTGCCGGCATGGTATCGGGCATGATACATTCTACAAGCAACTTTCATTCTCATCCGATCCGCAGAAAATTCTTGAGAACCTTTCAAGAGAATACAAACTTGGATATCACAAGACCGCGAAAATCGCCGAGATTCTATTGAAATCTAAAATCTTCGCTGTCACCGATTTGGATCCTGAGATGCTCAGAAAGGCTAATATAACGCCTTTTAATAGCCTACAATCCGCTGTCAACGCTGCACTCCGAGAGAAAAAGGATGCAAAGATCCTCATCCTGATGGATGGTAGCGTCACCGTACCAAGGGTTGATAAACATGGCTGAGATGATCGAGGCACAATACCTGAAAAATGAGCTCAAGACGCTTATGACTTGCACCTATTGTGGCTTTTGCAAAAGCGTTTGCCCTGTCTTTGAAGGAATAGGCTGGGACCCTAGTGTCGCAAGAGGGAGAATGATTCTTTCGTACGGCCTTCTGCAAAAGGAGATCCCCGCCGATCAATCCGTCGTCGAAAGTCTTTTCCAATGTACGACCTGCAAGGATTGTGAGAGGAGATGTCCCTCAAGCATTGAAGTTGTCGAAGTTGTTGAAAGCGCGAGAAAGGATCTCGTGGCGAATGGATTCATACTTCCACAGCACAGTAAGATAATCAACAACATCATTTCATTCGGTAATCCGTACGGGGAAAAGGATCGGGTGATCGATCGCTTTGGCATGAGACCCAGGAATGCAGAAATAGGCTATTTTATCGGTTGCACCTCGGCTTATAGAAATGTGAAGAGCGCCAATGCGACGCTATCGATTCTAAGAAAACTTGGCGAGGATTTCACCCTCCTCGATGAGGTTTGCTGTGGCAGCGTCATGCAGAGAGTTGGTTGGAAGGAAGGGGATCTTATTTCACTCATGGAAAAAAATGTGAAAGCTATCGAGAGTGTTGGCGTGGACGAGGTCGTGTTTTCGTGTGCAGGCTGCTATCGGATGTTTAAAGAGGAATATCCAAAGTTTGTCGACATTGATTTCAAAGTCAAGCATATCTCCGAATTCCTTGCCGACAAGGATCTCAACCTCAAACCATTGAAAAAGAAGGTCACCTATCATGACCCATGTCATCTAGGAAGGCACTGTGGTGTTTATGATCCTCCAAGAAAAGTTCTCTCAATGATCCCCGATCTCATATACAAAGAAATGCCAAGAAATAGAGACATAGCGAGGTGTTGCGGCGGTGGCGGTGGTGTCAGGTCAGCATTCCCTGATCTTTCAACTAAGATCGCTGCGCGAAGAGTCGATGAGGCGGAATTTGCTGATTTCCTCGTTACAGCGTGCCCATTCTGCGTGAACAATCTCAGGCTTGGTAAAGAATCGAATGGCGCAAAGGTCGAAGTCGTCGATCTTGTCGAATTCATCGATCCGTTGCTTACTGGTTGATTATGATCGCTCGTATTCGTTCTTTTGTCTCGTATAAAGAAGCGCTCGACGAATGGTCACGTTTGAGAATCGATTCTCCTTTCCTTTCTGAGAAGGAGATTGAAGACTTCATATTCACATATCTCGAGTCTGAAAAGGAAATCGAAAGAGTACAAAATCTATCGAAATTGATTGAAGATGCTGGCGGCGACATCAGGAAGAGCACCACCTCGAAATGGACAAGATATCTTGTCTTTGGCGACGCATCTTTTTACAAGAATCTTTCGAATTATCAGGATTATCCTGTGGTCGAAATGATCCTCGCTGCACTGAGGAATTATCGGTCGTCATCAACGAAGCCGATCAAGCTTTCCAATCAATCGCTTAATTTCGAAAAAACACTCGTCATGGGTATTCTCAACGTTACACCTGATTCGTTCTTTGACGGCGGTGTGTATCTCAGCAAGGAATCGGCAGTCAAAAGGGTATTCCAAATGGTCGACGAAGGGGCAGATATTATTGATATTGGCGGTGAATCCACACGCCCTTTTTCAACACCAGTTCCAGAGACCGTGGAAAGAGAAAGAGTGATTCCAATTCTTGAAGAAGTGATTCCTTCTATTGACATTCCTATATCAATAGATACACGAAAACCCTCAATCGCAAGAGAAGCCGTCGAGATCGGTGCGCAGATTGTCAACGATGTTTCAGGCCTTAGAGATCGGGAAATGATGAGAACAGTAAGCGAACTGGACGTTCCTGTTATCATTATGCACATGCTTGGAGACCCACAGACGATGCAACTGAACATCGCTTATGAAGATGTTGTCGGCGACATCTTGATGTTTCTAGCAGGACGGATCCGAGAAGCAGAGGAGAACGGGATCGATAGGGATAAGATTATAATCGATCCAGGAATCGGTTTCGGGAAAGAAGTTCATCACAACCTCGACATTCTCAGAAGACTGAGAGAATTCCGCTGCCTTGGGCGCCCGCTCCTCGTAGGCACTTCGAGAAAAACCTTCATAGGAAAGGTCCTTGATCTGCCCAAGGAGGAGCGACTCGAGGGATCATTAGCATCAGCTGCTGTCTCTGTGATCAATGGAGCGGACATCGTCAGGGTACATGATGTGAAAGAGACCGTTCGTGTTTGCAAACTTATCGATGCAATTTACGGAATAAGAAAGAATCTTGGATTTTCTGTGAGGTGAATTTGACGAATAACATCTTGCGATCACGCAATCGAACTGATGAGGCCAATGCCTATGATCGCGACGATTGCAACGATGTAAAAGTACATCATTCGCCTTCTTTCCTTCTTTATTCTTTCCTGATAAGAGTCTTTGCACTTTTCCGAGCAGAAATCTTGATCTTCTGGAATCGGGTCGTCGCAATTGAGGCAGTGGGTGTGCGGCGGTAATGGTTGCGGCATGATTATCGAGTGATGAAAAAGCTTGATCTATACTTAAGATTGTTGACTTAAGATTGTTGAAAGCTAAATTTGCGACGAGAGGAATCAAGAAAGGAAAATCCTGATCGCTCTCTCGAGCACCTCACTGCATTTGACAACGCTGTCGAGCTCTACATACTCATCCGATTCATGCCCTTTGCATCCACTCGGACCAAAGACAACCGAGGGAATACCGGAAAGATTGAGCACGCCCGCCTCAGGCCATGCAGACATGCCAGAGACTGAACAATCAATACCAGCGTCTGAAGCCGCTTTTAGCAAAGACTGCACGATTACTTCGTTTGGCGAGATCTCCGTTGCGACGCGGAAAAAGTGCATTTTCGTCTCGACGTCAATTCCCTCTTCAAGAAGGCGATCTGCGATCGCGAGAAATTCTTTTTCGACCTTCTGCTTTGTTTCGCCAGGTAATGTTCTCCTTTCGACAGTCAAAACACACTGAGCAGGATAGGTCGACCACCCTTCGCCGCCGTGAATTTGCGATGCGTGCAAGGATGCGGGACCGAGAAGGGGATGCGCGTGTTTCATCAACTCATCATTCATTTTAATCAGCTCCACAAGAAGTCTCTGAGTCCTGAAGATCGCATCGATGCCGTTGGCGAAATCACTTCCATGCGCCGCCCTTCCCATGACCCTAAACTCTTGCCACGCGAATCCCTTATGGGCGACCACAACCTTAAGACCGACTGGCTCAATGACAATAGCCCCGTCGGCTTCAATTTCCCACACGAGTTTTTCGATCCCTTTCGCTTCATTCTCCTCGTCAACTGTACCTGCGAAGATCACTTCTCCCTTGAAGTTGCAATCGAGGGAAATCGATCTTAGAGCTTCGATTGCGGCCGCCATTCCACCCTTGTTATCGGCCGAGCCTCTTCCATAGAGTCTGTTACCAGCGATCACTGGCTTGAATGGGGGGATGATCATTGAATCTACACCGACTGTATCCAGATGCGCAACAACGAGCAATTTTCTGCCTCTTTCGCTCCCGCGAATTACGCCGATCACGTTCTTCCTACCGTCAACAACCTCTTGTGTTCTTACATCTGCACCGATCAATCTCAGGTGTTCCGCAACAAAATCGGCAATTTCACCTTCGCCTCTATGTTTTGGCGAAAGACATGGATTAACACTGTCGATCGAAACCAATTTTTTCAGGAGATCTATCACCATTTCCATGCGATTGATCATCGTTCACACGTCCTTGAAGAGATCAGTTGAAAAATAACGCATTCCTGTGTCAGGGATGATTGTCACCACGTTCTTACCTCTCCCGAGCTCCTGGGCGATTCTGAGCGCAGCCGTAACGTTTGCCCCCGCGGATATCCCGCAGAGAATCCCTTCCTCCTTCGCCAACCTCCTTGCCATTTCGATCGCCTCCCTGTCGCTAACGAGCTCAACTCTCGTGATCAAGTTCGTGTCGACGATCTCCGGAATAAATCCATCGCCGATTCCCTCAATCCTGTGTGGTCCCTTTTTACCCTTCTTGATTACAGAACATTCCTCAGGCTCCACCGCGACGATTTCAGCGTTGATCCCCTCTTTTCTGAAATACCTTGCGACGCCCATCAATGTCCCACCAGATCCTATGCCAGCGACGAAGGCATTGATATCACGTCCGACCTGTTCAACGCATTCAGGTCCGGTCGTTTTTTCATGCGCCAAAACGTTATCCATCGATGTGAATTGACCTGGAACCCAGACCCGCGAGTCCGATTTTTGGATCTCCCTGACTTTTTTGATGCATTTATCGACGTCTGTTTCCGAACCAGGCGTATAAATAATTTCGGCGCCGAGCGCTCGAAGAATTTTTTTTCTTTCCTCGCTCATACCTTCGGGCATGACGATGGTCACGCGATATCCTTTCATTGCACCAGCTAGCGCAAAAGCAATTCCAGTATTACCAGTTGTCGCCTCAACAATTCGGTAACCTGGCTTGAGCTCACCACGTTTTTCGGCTTCCTCTATCATATACGCGGCAATCCGATCTTTGACGCTACCAGTTGGATTAAAATATTCGAGTTTTGCATAGATAGTTGCAAAACCGGGTGACACAATTCTATTCAGTTTTATCATCGGCGTATTGCCCCGTAATTCGAGAATGTTACTGACGACTTTCATCACTACCACGATTCCCTTACAGACCCGAATGCTATTTCCTCTTGAATAACGTCCGGTATATTACTAAATGCCATGAAGACCATTACCGAAAAATAACTCATAATCTAATTTTTCACGATTCGAATTTCGATCAAAGATTGCGAAATTTGTATACGACGGCGATATTTCGTCGCGAAAGTGTTAAAGACAACAATATTAATTAACCTTGCCAAAATTCCTGACTCAGGAAGGCAGATTCCGCTCGCAGAAGGAGGTATCTCTGCTTGAAAAAGAAGATTATCGTGAAGCTCGATAAATGCATTGGGTGCAGGTCCTGCGAAATTGCGTGCGCGCGTGAACATTCTCCTTCGAAGAGTGGTGAACGGATCACTGCAGATACCAGGAAAGCGCTCTCGCGAATTTCGATAAGAACTGGATTGACCAACCCGACCGATGCCCCTGAAATGAGACCGAGAAAAGGGAAATCGAAAACGGCAATCACAACAGGAAAAGCATATCCAATCAGATGCAGGCACTGCGATGATCCAAAATGCGTCGAAGCGTGCATGTCTGGTGCTTTGATTAAGAATGAAGAGGGCGCTGTGATTCACGATCCTGACAAGTGTGTGGGATGCTGGATGTGCATCATGGCGTGCCCCTACGGAGCTATCAAAAGGGATTTGGAGAATAAAATCATCGTGAAATGCGATCTTTGCCTCCACAGAGACACGCCAGCATGCGTCGAGGCGTGCAAGACGGGCGCGATCGTTTGTATTGTCGGCGAGAAATCAGAGCGGCAGAATGAAAGTATCGCAGAGGGGTCTGGTTGAAATGAATCTAGACGCTCAATACAAATATGTGATCATAGGGAACAGTGCAGCGGGTATCGGATGCGTGGAAGGAATCAGAAAGGTCGACAAAGAGGGAAGCATCGCAGTCATCTCCGAGGAAAAGATGCATACGTATTCTCGCTGCCTAACATCGTACTACATTGCTGGCGTCGTCGATGATGAAAAGATTCTGTTCCGCCCGAAAGATTACTACGCGAAGAAAAACGTCACACCGATACTCGGAAAGAAGGTTGTGAAGATTCTTCCCGAAGACAACCACATTGTACTCGATGATGGAACAAGAATTGGTTACTCGTCGCTTATGATCGCCACTGGCGCCTCGCCCGTCATCTACGATATCCCAGGCAACAACAAACCCGGCGTTTTTGTTTTGAGAACTTACGAAGACGCGAGACGCATCTCTGAAGCAGCTGCACCTGGCAAAAGAGCGGTCGTGATGGGTGGTGGTCTCGTAGGTCTCAAGGCGGCAGATGCGCTCCATGCAAAGGGGGTTGAAGTTTGGGTTATTGTGACATCACCTCAGATCATGTCGCAGACGATGGACAGAGATGGTGCGGAAATACTGAGAAAACAGCTAGAAGAAAACGGTATCAAGGTCATGACAGAGACCAATGTCGAGGAAATTATCGGCAACAAGAAGGTTGAGGCGGTTCGGCTTTCGACGGGACAGACATTAACATGCGATATCGTCATATTCGCAAAAGGCGTTCGTCCGAACATCGGTCTAGCTAAGGATGCGGGCATCGACACTGATTATGGCATTCTCGTCGATACCCACATGAGGACGAGTGTCCCGAATATCTACGCGGCTGGCGATGTTGCTGAGGCAAAAGACTTTATCACCGGGGAAAGATACATTCATGCGATCTGGCCTAATGCCGTTGAGCAGGGATGCATCGCCGGTCAAAACATGGCGGGTCGTGATGTTGAATACGCTGGTGGCATCGCGATGAACTCGGTTGATCTGTTCGGCCTTGCGTCGATCGCCGTTGGCTTTACAAGACCCCGTGGGAAGGATCATGGCTATGAAATTATCAGCCGTTCGATTCCCGAGAAAAAGTTCTACAGGAAGATCGTCTTGAAAGACGGTGTGATCGTCGGTGCGATTTGCATTGGCGAGGTAGAGGCGGCTGGGGTCTTTGCTGGGCTTATCAAGAGGAGAGCGAACGTATCGAAGATTAAGGAGCTTCTGTTGAGGGAAGACTTCGATTACGCCAAGGTGCTCGGAGAGGGCTTGATAAAAGACACAAGCTATTTCGCCACCGCCTGAAAGAAACAAGAAAGTTGGTTGACATTGAGACCAGATGGCATTTGCTCAACAGATTTATTTATTCCCAGAGCATCCGCGATAAACATGTGGAAAGTGCTCGGCGTTGAGACTACCGTCGTGAGATCCGGGGATGTTTGGAAAAAGAGAATGATCGAATTATCGAAGAGAAGAAAGAATAAGGAGAGGTTTATCGAATTGCTCGAATCCGCCGAGGTCAATTACTGGTTCGATGCAGCGAAAGAGGTCCACGCATTCTACATTAAATTCCCAGAAAGTATCGGTCCTGACGACCTGCAATTTTTCAAGGAGTTCATTGAAAAAGTCCGGTCGAGTCTGAAAGTCCCCGTTATTGAGGTCGACGGCATCCCACAAGAATATCGCATTGTTCTAACTTCCGAAGAGGAAGAAGACGTTTATCGGAGAAGATTTTCTGATCAGGAACGAGAAGTGCAATCAACTCGGTAACGTTGTATCATCAGAATTTTAGCGGTTAATTTTAGAAAGAATTTGCGGATTGGAATTCCAACAAAAAATGCACACTATTGATGATGTCAATTTCGAACAGACCTAATCAGACGTAGTTGTAATTCTCTCGCCGCCTTTTTCTCATCTCTATGCTATTCAAACAATGTGCCTTATTTGATAAGGTTTAATCAAGAAGCGATGAGGAAAAGTTTTTCTGTTTTGAATCATCAAACCTTCATTTTTTCTTGCGATCAATTTTTTAAATAAAACTCTGCATTTTTTGAAATTATAACATTTCAAAACCCCGACACAATTTGTTTGCAAATTGCTGAAAGTGGTTACATGCAAAAATTCAGAAAATCCTAATTTCTTTAGAATGCCCAGATATGCTGGCAAATTCAGACATCCCTCCGATCTCAACCAAAAATTAGCGGGGCTCCGAGATTCATAAATACGAAAAATTCCATCAGGTGTAAAAACCGCAGAGCATAATTTCATGCAACTTTCATGTGCGATCAGGAGTTGAATTGGGGGTATTGAATGAGCGAAGCTAAGATCATCGAAAGTGTGATGGAGGAGCGGAGGCGGTTCCCGCCACCAAAAGAATTTTCTCAAAAAGCGCATATCGGCAGCATTGAAATATACAACCAGATGTACAAGGAGTCGATTGAAAACCCCGAAGCTTTCTGGGAAAAATGGGCAAAAGAAATCGACTGGATATCGCCATGGACAAAAGTTTTTGAATGGGATGCCGAGAACATCAAGATCGAATGGTTCAAAGGCGCGAAACTCAACGCTTCGTATAATTGTCTTGATCGGCATGTCAAAACCTGGAGAAAAAACAAGGCTGCAATCATCTGGCAGGGAGAGCCGGAAAATGATGTCAGGGGTTTCACGTACCAGCAATTATTAACAGAAGTCTGTAAGTTCGCGAATGTTCTCAAGGCGAGGGGGATCAAAAAAGGGGATCGCGTCGCGATTTATCTGCCGATGATTCCTGAATTGCCAATCGCAATGCTTGCATGTGCCAGGATCGGTGCTGTGCACAGCGTGATTTTTGGGGGGTTCAGTTCCGAATCGCTCAAGGATCGAATTCGAGACAGCCGATGCAAAATGTTGATCACGGCTGATGGCACATACAGAGGCGGAAAGCTCGTTGCGCTGAAGGCTAACGGGGATCTCGCGATAGCAAAAGAGGATTATGTAAAGAGTGTCATCGTCGTCAAAAGATCAGGAATTCCGGTGGAAATGAAAGAGGGTCGTGATTTCTGGTGGCACGAGGTCATGGAAAACGCATCTGCAGATTGCCCATTAGAGATAATGGATGCGGAGGATCCTCTCTTTATTCTCTACACAAGCGGATCGACTGGAAAACCGAAGGGCGTTCTTCATACAACGGGCGGTTACCTTCTGTACGTCCTCTTGACATTCAAATGGATCTTTGATTACCACGAAGAAGACACCTACTGGTGCACTGCGGATATCGGATGGATCACGGGACATAGCTACATCGTTTACGGACCCCTTGCAGCAGGTGCAACGACGGTTATGTTTGAGGGCATTCCCACATATCCGCAGGTTGATCGCTACTGGCGAATTATCGAAAAATTCCGTGTAAACATTTTTTACACGGCGCCGACCGCTATCAGGGCTTTGATGAGGGAGGGCGATCACTGGCCGAAATCGAGAGATTTATCGAGCCTGCGGTTGTTGGGGTCTGTTGGCGAGGCGATCAACCCCGAAGCTTGGATGTGGTACTACAACGTGATTGGTGGCGGGCGATGTCCAATCGTCGACACCTGGTGGCAGACCGAAACGGGAGGAATTCTCATTACGCCACTTCCTGGCGCTACAATACTGAAACCCGGATGTGCGACGAAACCCTTCTTCGGAATTGAACCAGCGATCCTACGCGAAGATGGAACGGAGGCCGATGTCAACGAGGGTGGATATCTTGTGATCAAAAAACCATGGCCAGGGATCATGCGGACGGTCTATGGACAACATGAACGTTTCAAGGAAATCTATTGGTCGCGCTTTCCTGGTGTGTATCTCACCGGCGACGGTGCAAGAAGGGATGAGGATGGCGACATCTGGATCGTTGGAAGGGTCGATGATGTTATCAAGGTGTCTGGTCACAGAATAGGAGCGGCAGAAGTTGAGAGCGCCCTCGTCAGCCACAAGGATGTTGCAGAAGCGGCTGTGGTACCGATTCCGCATCCAATCAAAGGTGAGGCGATCTTCGCGTTCGTCACGCTTAAAGCAGGTGTGAGGGAGTCGGAAGAGTTGAAAAAGGAGTTGATTTTACACGTGAGGCAACAGGTTGGCCCGATTGCGGCACCAGAGATCATTCAGTTCGCCTCGGCTCTTCCGAAAACTCGCAGCGGAAAGATCATGAGACGAATCCTGAGGAAAATTGCCGCGGGAACCGTTGAAGATCTCGGTGATACGACGACGCTTGCTGATCCTTCTGTGGTTGAAAAATTGATCGCGGCGAGAAAGGAGTTGATAAAATGATCGTTTTAATAAGATTGTTTCCGAAGGATAAAAATGACGCGGAAAGAATTTGGAAATTCATCGAGGAAAAAATGTCTAGCCACCCTAAAAAGAAAATCAAGCCTCTTTTTATGTCAATGCAAACGAGAGCGAGATTTATTTCCCTTTTTGTCCAAGCTGATGAACCTGAAAATATCGGTGATCTACTTGTCGAGGATATAGGCTCATGCGAGCAAATTGTAGATACGAGGACATTTCCGTTGCTTAAATTGGCTTTCTTGCCGACACCGAAGACAAAGGTGAAAAGAGCGAAGCGATACAGTATCATGTTAAGAACGAAACCGAAAGATTATTATGCGGTGTACAAAAAAGTGCTTGAGACGCAACCCGCCCCGAACACTTTCATCGCATTTGTGGCTTTCCTCCTCGGAGATTTTGATGTACTCGCCTCCGTCGTCTCTGAGTCGCAAAAGAGTGTGAAAGAATTTATGATTAAAAATTTCGCAGGAATCGAAGGCGTTGAGGAAGTGAAGATCTTCCCAATCAAACGATCCAAACTTCTCATATCGTCCGAGGAGTGGCAGATGTTCCAAAGGGCCCTTCTTTATGCACCTTCCTGGATGACGGATGAGATCAAAGATACCTACGCGTTTGGTTCTTACCTCACTGATGAAGACATTCATCTCAGCGGGGCGATGAGAAGCGAAAGCTAGGTCTTGCGATTAGCGAGAACAATAAAAGAGCCAAGCAAGTAGCGGAATATAAGAGGATCGTCGACGCCATCATCAAGCTAGGAAATTTTAGACGATCGTTCATGATCTTAGGAGCCGATCTATTAATGAATGAGCTATATCACCCCATCTGGTGAAAACCTCCTGACTTTGATTCAAATCTTGACTGTTGCTGTTCACCAAATCGCTTACGGTGGAATGAAAAAACCACGAATAGAAATAAGATCTCTTTCTTTGATAGTTATTGCGAAGAGGATAAGGAAACTGATCATTCCTCCTCTTCATCTTCGTCCTCTTCGTCTTCTTCCTCGTACTCCTCTTCCTCGATTTCTTCGTAACCGAGCAATTCTTCGAGGGCATCTCTTGCTTCAGCAAGAATACTCAGCGCTCGCTTGCTTCTGCCCTCTTCAATCAGATCGATTGCCTTCTCGATGCTTTCAAGGATCTCATCTAGATCTTCGCTTATCTCATCAAAATAATCACCGAGGCTTTTCACCCTTATCACCTACCTGTGATCTTGTCATTACAACATCACATATAAATGATCTTGCCTGACCTCGGAATAGTGCCAGGCAGTGCAACTGGACTTCTTATAAAAATCAATGTGCTAAAAGAGAGGAACGTACTTGCGGAACCTGATTAGCGATGATTCGGTGATGATCATTATGTGGATGATTGAAGCGTTTACCATTTGCACATCGCGTGCAGTGTATCATTTTTGTCCATACTCTCATCAGAATTGTCTCATCGAACGGCCCTATTCCCGCTCAAGAATCGATTTGTCATCGCTGTAACGACACCGCGGTGCATTTGATTTGCCAACTCAAAAGCGATTTCTGAAGGATTTCGGCTTTGCAGAGTTTTTAATCGTTTTCTCGCTCGCGGGTGTTCGCACTCTCACCTTGATTGCCTCTTATTACTCTACAAACAATTCTTATCGGCATAGCATTTACTTTGCGATCGATCCTCCGATAGCAGTTTCAAATCCTTTCATTTATTATTCAGCCCTTTCATTGCCAAGAATACCAGGATTTATCACTACTATAAGTCGCAATTTGTTCACCCTTTGTCTAGCATCTTTTCTTGCTGCTTGGAGACCATCCCAATAATCAGATGAGAATACGATAAGAAATGATGCTGGGTTCTACCCTCAAATTAATTGCGATCAGGGTTTATATTCAATGGAAGGACGCAGAATATCAAGCGGTAAAAGCTACCAGTTGCCTACAGGATTGTCATCGAAAGTCGAAGAATAAAATAACTCTTGGCTTTGGATGATGACCTGTATCAGGAAAAAAGGAAATAACAAATGATGAAGTTAGTATTTGGATAGTGTGATTCAAGCAGGAATTTACATTTAGGTGTCAATCCATCCTTTATTATTAGGCAATGTTTCTTGATGGGATGGGAATATGTTCGCGGAGTCGTTAGCCGAATCCCACTTCGATTTGTTGTTCTCTCTCCAGCAATTCAATGCATATGACGGCTTTACAAACAAAGATAACAAGACTGGCAGTATGCCAGATCATGATCAGTTACAATGGGAGCGGACAATGCACGAGAATAAAGAATCGACCCCCAGAGTCCATAATCGACACATAATAGACGCTTTTCAATGCATATCATCCTCCATATCATGGCAATTGCTGTTGGCCAATTTGGATAAGTATATTCAAACCCCATTACCGAGGTCGAAAAAATGATACCTTTCTCACAAAGGCATCTGTGGTCCTGAGATCGCCCTAGATGACTGATCAGGTCAACGGAATTGGATTGCAACTAAATATAACACAAAATGCATGGACACAAATTGGCTCGAAAAATCTAATTATTCTGACATTTATAATAATAATCAATGCCCGCGAAAAGAAAGGTGGTTGTCGCTTTCTTAATCTTATTACTCATTTCATCAATCGTTTTTTCATTACTGTTCTTCCCCCAAATTATTGTTTCTGGAGTAGTCAGGGATGAGGATGGGTATCCAATTAAAGCCGCGAAAGTGATCTCCAAGGGTGTGGTTCATCCCTCCTCGACGCTGACTGACGACTCTGGTCGTTACTCGATTGCAGTTAGAGGATACGGACGCCATACAATCATGGCTATGGCCGAGGGTTACTGGATCCATCTAAGAAATCTCACTGTAATTTATCCAGGTACCTCTTTACGCGAATTCGATTTTGAGTTGACCAAGAATCAACAAATCTATGTGACGATTGTGGGCATCTTCGCTACCGTCGATCTAAACCATACATCGATGCTTACCAAATTTGAGTTTTCGCCTTCGCCAAAAGGGGAAGTCCTCATCCACGACTACGCCCACAAAGGCAGGGACCTCAGGTTCCAGTACCCTTTTGGAGGGACTTATGCCACGAATTACCAATTGCTTTATCGGGTGCTAGTAGAGTTTAGTGGCGAGTATTATGATACACCAGGAAAACCTTGGAACTGCTATGCTACGCAAGTTATTACCTCATGGTGCGGGCCTGGTCTCGCGGATTTCTTAAGTCCTGAAGAGGTTCCTTGCAACATACGTTTCGTTCATTCGGAAAACGTCTTAAATGTAACGAGTTTTCCTACAAGTCAGGCAATTTTACCCGAGAAACTCAGGCCAGTGCTTTCCTTGGACATCCTCGGGAATTCTTTTACCTTTGTTCCGATTGTTGAGCTTATTTACCCTTCCAGTAAAGGACCTGTCCTTGCGCTCCATTTAGAAAACACTGATACCGCGCTTCATGTATATGCAATACATATCGATAGTGCTGGATTTCCCCATGTGTGGGAGATAAGCTGATGCGAGTTGAGCCGTGAATTCTTCAACACTGGGATTCCATTAGGAATGCCTATACAGGTTTTCGTGAACAGTTCAGTTTGCATCATGCGTACTTAATCTCCCACGTCTATCCGATCGACTGCTCTAAGTAACCACTACTCGATCGACAAGATCGGAGCAGTTCTCAAAATTCGGTTCTCTCATCTTTCATTTCGCTCCACCATTCGGCGAAATCGCGGGTTATTTGGTTCCTATCAAATGGAAGTAATGTTCCAAAGGAAGTAGTTGAGGTGTCTGGATTTTTTCACTGATCGTCTGCATCGGCACTTGAGTGAACATATACTTTCTCATCATGATATGTATTTATTCCCGCTCCATTCTCACAAAATTGTTAAATGAATTCCACCGAGAAGAGCGGTTCGTAAAATATCAGATGGGCGAATTCTGATAATCCATCCACATCCATTGAACACAAGAGCACTAAGAATGGCCCCTGAAATTTGATTAGATATACCGTGATAATACTAGGGAAAACACTTCTTGTCTTTTCTATCTGCGTCATCTGTTATCAGATTTAGTGTCATTATCTTGGATTTTAACAAAGTTCGGATCGAAGTGCAATTAATTCGCTGCATCGTACGTATCGAGCGTGGTCGCGTGGGTTAGCAGCTGACGGAGGCGCGGAGAGACACTCCAATCTGGATGGACGAAAAACACGTTATCGGAATCAGAGACGAGTTCACTGGATATGTTTAAAATGGGTCCGTCCAGATTTGAACTGGAGTCACCAGCACCCCAAGCTGGGAGGATTCCAAGCTACCCCACGGACCCATCGGAAAAATGAAAGAGTTTCATCCGAGCGGGATAATTTCGTCGATCAGTTCCGCGTGCGAAATGATCATCCGCCGGCAGCAGTAGCGCTTCACACCGAGATCGTCAAGCACCTGCTTCGGATCCTCGCCCAGCTGGACTCTCCTCACAAATGTCTGATAAAGGCTGCCAATCACCTTTCCACAAGTAAAACATCTTACTGGTATGATCATATTTTCTTCACCTATACGATTTTTGCCGCTTCTTTCTTGCGCCGCGTCCGAGCGGTTTCTTCGGTAGTTTCCTTCGAGGATCGCTGATGAGCAGAGCGCGATCGTACTGCTTAAACATCTTCGCAAGCTCCTCATCCTCAAAAAACTGGACAAGAGCTTTCGCGATCGCTGTCCTTGACGCCTCGGCCTGTCCCATGACACCACCGCCTTGAACGTTGACGTCGATATCAACTGTCGACGCTCTCTCTCCAGCAAGCACCAAGGGTTCCATGATCTTCAATCGGGCCATCTCTGGCGAATAGATGCTGAGAGGTATACTGTTGATCCTTACATTACCTGAGCCCTTTCTAATGACGGCTCGTGCAATTGCGGATTTCCTTTTACCAGTTGTATTGACGATATCGGCCATCGATTCACCTCACCTTCGAACCGAGAAATGCAGAGACGTCGGAAAGGGTTACATACTTACCTGAAATCGGCTTGATCGCCTCTTCCACCTTTTCCATCTCCGCCGATGAGAATTCCTTTGGAACACCAACATAAACCTTCAACCTGCGGTACGCTTCTCTTCCGCTCGGCCTATCAAATGGGATCATACCGCGAACCGTTCTTTTTAAAATGAGATCTGCCCTCCTAGGATAATATGGCCCTCGAAGGTTCTTTCCCCTTTCCCTCTTTTGCTTATACTCAGCGAATATCATTTCCTTTTTCCCTAGGATCAATGCTTTTTCAGCGTTGACGACGACGATCTCTTCTCCTTTCAGGATTCTCTCTGCAATGTTGCTGCAGAGTCTCCCGAGGACATGTCCCTCAGCGTTGATAACGGCCATCATCTCACCCCATAATCCTAATGCCACTGCCGTCAGGCATTTCCTTGACGAGCTGCTCGATCGTCATGCTCTTTCCACCCGCATCTTCAATCTTCTTCCGCGCCGATGATGAGAACTTGAAAGCCGCGACTGTCAGTTTCTTGCTCAGATTACCAGCACCGAGAACTTTGCCAGGAACGACAACGACAGCGCCATCCTCCGAATACCGCTCCAATCTGCTGAGGTTGACCTCTGCCCAATTTCTCCTCGGCTTCTCAAGCCGCCTAGCAATGTCTCGCCAGATTTCCACACCCCGCTCCCGAGATTCCCTTTTCAGGGATTCGATCAGGAGGACAAGGTTTGGATTCGTCTTTTCATTCTTTTTCATTTCTCTGACTCTCCCGACATTGGGTAAAAGGCTCTAATAGGGACTCCTTTAATAAACTTTTGCTCGGATAAATGTGTGTGAATTGAATGCCAGACGAGAAAACAATTATTTCAACAAGAGAAAACACTTTTTTTTCTTGGAGAAAGTACTGATCACTCGAATAAAAGCATTCCAGGCACTCTTCGTCTTCATTCCATTTTAATCCAGAGAATTGCTAACTATTTTGATAGAATTATATATGACCTCTATCATAATCATCCGACACCCGGGGGCGCACGATGATCAGGTTCGGTCCAGCTGGGATTCCTCTTTCTTGTAAAGGCAGAACGCTAAAAGATGGGATTGAAGACGTCCATAATTTGGGTCTCAATGCAATGGAAATCCAGATGGTCAGAGTTAACATCGTTGATCGTCCGCCAGAAGACGAGGAAGTAGGACTAACCCCAATGGAAGTCGAGAACGATCTCGTCGTTGGGATTTTGAGAAAAAAGGGAAAGAAGGAAATCCAGATCATTGATCCATATGAGAAAATCAAAGCCGACGATACCCTGGTGACTCTTGCATCCGGTCTCGCACAGAATTTCCAAGAACTTACGGTTCTGGGGAGAATGGGTGAAGAGCTCGATGTCCAGCTCTCCATGCACACTCCGTATTATATGGATCTTGTGAGCAACACTGAGATGACCGAGAAGAGTATTAACAGCATCAAATGGGCTGCCACGATGACAAATGTGATGAATGGCTCGATTGTCGTGACACATACTGGATTATATGGCGAAGTGGGCAAGAAAAAGGCGAAGGAGAACATCGCGGCAAATCTCGGCCAAGTAATGGATTGGTGGAAAAATCACGAGGTTCGACCAATTCTGGGCTTGGAAACGAGCGGACGACAGGAGGTCTTCGGAAGTCTTGACGAAATTCTCGATCTTTGTGATGAAATTGATGGTATCGTGCCTGTCGTCAACTTTGCACATCTTCACGCACGGGAAAATGGTATTTTGAGGGAGCCGCAGGACTTTGCAGAAGTATTCGATCGCACGAATCAATACGTCGATGGCTGCCACTATGTGCATTTCGCGGGGGTCGAGCACGAGGGTGGCAATGAGAAGAGGATCACACCGATTAAGAAGGGCGATTTGCGATTCGAACCGCTCGCGGAATTTCTCGTGGAGAATATGCCGAACGTCACGATTATCTCGAGCTCACCGCTCCTCGAACACGACGCGATGTACATGAAGGTGATTTTTGAACGAGCCTTGATGAAGAAAGTTACAAAGGGTTCCAAAGTGAAGAAAAACGATCGAGAGGAGAAAGATTGACGTGGAAATCAAGGAAGTGATTTGCTATATCACTAAGGAAGTCCAGGAAACTTTACAAAGGGTAGATCAAAAAGTCGTCGATGAGGTCATCGATTCAATCATCGGTGCGAAGAAGATCTTTCTCTACGGCGTAGGCCGATCTGGACTCGTCGGCCAAGCATTCGCGGTTAGACTTGTGCAGATGGGGTTGGATGTTCATTTCATCGGTGAGATGACAACACCGATTGTCGAAGAAAAAGATCTAGTCATCATAGTATCTAACACTGGTGAAACAATGTCCGCTATTCAGACGGCGAACATTGTGAGGAGGGTTGGCGCGAAAGTCATCGCCGTCACCTCGAACGTCCACTCGAAGTTAAGCCAGGCAGCAAACATCACCGTCGAAATTGCCCCGAAAAAAGATGACCAGAGGAAGAAATACGCACCGCTTGGGACACTTTTTGAGGATTCGACATTCGTGTTTTTTGACTGCATTGTCCCGATCATCATGGCAAGACTGGGGCAGAACGAGACATCACTGCGTAGACGCCACGCGATCTGGGTCTGAACGTAACTCCCTCTTTTTCACGCGCGTTCCGTAGTAAGGATTTTCATATTCATCCCAGTAAATCGCAAATTCCCTCGTCCTGATCGCTTTTCCGTCGAGATAGAACGCTTTTATTTCCTTATTTACAGGATCAATGACGATCGCTGTATGACGACTACTCCTGAATAGAGACCTTTGCGTATATACGTCAGTCGATGACATAAAGCACCCGTGGCCAGGATGCGAATGATACCATCCGACAACGAGGTAATTGAATCCAGCCTCTTCGAGAGAGGCAAATAATTTTTCGAACGCGTCTCTGTCGAATCGAACATGAACGGAGGAGGACTCGAGGTCGGTCGTTACGACATCCTTGACGATCGTGTATTCTTTCCCACCGTTCCTATAAATCCAGCCTAGGAGAAGCCCCATCGCTTCCTTCTGCATCTCGGCGAAACGGATAGAATGATTCCTCATTTTCTCCTCGGCGATCTTGGAAACATACAACTCGTAGCCGTCCCCTTCCATGCGCTTGTACTCCTCCAAGTCTTTCGCGCTCAACCATTTATGCGGCTTTGTCCTTTCAAATGGAGGTGGCGGGCGCTCCTCGATTTTTATTTCTTCCGCCCCGAGGATGCGGAGCTGTTTCAATCAGATCTCACCACCTTGGGCGTCGGAGAATAGACAATTGGAGGAGTCTTGATTTTTGCCCGATTGAAATAGGACGCAGCGGATGTACAGCTCTCCGTTCCGAACGGACTCGAAGGATTGGGGGCGAGGAGGAGGGCTTCAATCCCCTTGATGAATGATAGCAAAGTTGAATTAAATCCCCACTCATCGAGGAGTTTTGTACATAGATGTCCACCGTCTTCTGGCATCATGATATTTGGATGGAATATGGGCGTTCTCCAAATGACCAGCGGCTTTTCGAACGGATAATCCCTCCCGATCAAAATCGAAAATCGGTGTTCATATCGTTTTTCAATTTTTCCATCTTCACACACAAAACCTGGAACTCCCTTCAGCTCAATCTCGATATTGATCGGAAAGCTACGCAAATTTTCATTAGAGAGATCGATTGGATGTCTTAGATAACGAGTGCATATCGCGAGCTCGTTCCTGAGTCGAGAAATAAGAATGTCAAGAGGGAGGGACATTCATCCGCCCTCGGGATCTGGAATCAGCTCGAGTTCATCGTTACTAAGAATCCCAGCCTCAGCGACGGTCTGCTGACCTCGCAAAAGCCGCCTGCCTCGTCTGAGAACATAAGCCCCAGCATCCTTCTCCCAATACCCTGCTGCACCTTCGATAATGTCATCGATCGTGTTTTCTCCTTCTAATTCCATTTCAACGGTCGCTCCTGATTCAGCATTCCTCACTTTGACTCTGAGCGGCATAAAACCACAGAAAGCCAAACAGGCGGAATGCTCATTAAAGCTTTTGATCACAGTTAATTAATTCGATTCTCACGAATGAGAATACGGATGAATAGAATTAGATAGATTTGAAAGATGAACCGGACACATCGGATCTAATGAAACTTCAAATGAGTCAAAGGTATTAAGCAATCCGTTGTAATAGCAAACATGCCTGATACAATTTTCCTTCTTTCCGCTGATAATCTTGAGTCCTTCTCTCACCTGGATTGCTGCAATAATGCTCGTCGTCGTGATTTCTGCGGGGATTTTAGGCTCGTAAATTGAAATATCTGCACCGGTACAACTGAATCGTTTCTCGAGAATTTTCGCGTGCGTTTTGTTTGTTGCGCATTGCAGGCAAGGAGTATCAGGAGGCAGTACAACCTGGATTTTTCCAGTTGTGCCATCGGTTCCTCCGTCAATATACGGAACACCATAATAGTACGCGTGAGCATTCAAATGCAGTCGAGCGCCGATGTTGTCAAAACAACCGAAAACAACATCGTAATTCTTCAAACATCTCAAATCGATTTCCTCGATTCTTGAATTGATCGGCGTGATGTTTATCTCTGGATTAAGTTCTTTGGCCCGCTTTGCGATGATTTCGGCCTTCATCGATTTTCTTAATGCGTCCTCTTCCCTGAAAAGGACACACCGATTGAGATTTGAACGCACGACATAATCCATGTCGACAAGCACAATCGATCTTACGCCAGAAAGTACTAGATTTTTGATGACTTCGTTTCCAAGGGCGCCAGCCCCAGCCACGAAACACCTCGCCGACTCGATTCTTTCCATGTCGAGCCATCTGATCCTTCTTGATCGATCGAACCTATCTTCGTCAATTGCACCTATCCTGATCAAGGCACTCATCCTTTGGTGGAATATGACGGCGATAAATAAAACGAACTTCAATATTCGAGTCTGTGAGAATCATGCCCTATCAACGAAGAAAGACCCAGTCTCCTTTTTCGAAACAAGAAAATGGCATTTTCATAGAGCACGATTCGGCCAAAAAATGCGTTTTCCAAAGTACAAAAATTGAATTCTGATACAGAGGGTATCATCAAGCCCCCAATTTTCGTGCAAATTGTATGGTAGATTCCTGCATCGAATTATAATTAATCAAGCTACTCCCATATATCCATTGACAAGACCATCCTGATCTTATTAAAAATGCCAGGTTCTTGGAAAAATTCATTACACGGCAAGCTCTTTTCCAGCCTGCGGTGCACTAATGAACAATGAGTTTACTGTAACACCTTGGGAAGTCACTGGTGAAATCGATTACGACCTATTGCTAGAGAGATTCGGAACGAAAAGGATCGACGACGAGATGCTTGAAAGACTCTCAAAATATGGCGATCTGCACCCCATGCTACGCCGGGGTATTACATACTCGCACCGAGATCTTGACTGGATCTTGGACAAATACGATGCTGGTGAAAAATTCGTTCTCTACACCGGTCGTGGCCCTTCTGGAAATACTCATATCGGACATCTTGTCACGTGGATGTTTACCAAGTACCTCCAAGACGTTTTCGGGGCTAAGCTCTATTTTCAAATGACCGACGACGAAAAATTCCTTTTTAACGATAATCTAACGCTTGAAGATACGAGGAAAAACGCCTACGAGAACGCCCTCGATGTCATCGCTTTAGGATTCGATCCAGCGAAGACGAAGATTTTCCTCGACACCGAATACATTCGAACTCTTTATCCAATCGCGCTCAAAGTCGCGAAAAAGGTCACATTTTCGACGGCACGGGCGGTTTTTGGATTTGACCACAGTAACAACATAGGGTCGATTTTCTACACGAGCATCCAGGCGGCACCAGCTTTCTTAGAGTCCGAATTGCAGGGAAAGAATGTACCTTGTTTGATTCCCTGCGGAATTGATCAAGACGCGCATTTCAGGGTCGCGAGGGATGCCGCTCCGCTGCTCGGATATTACAAGCCCGCACTCATTCACAACAAGATGTTCCCGAGCCTCATGGGCGGGAATAAAATGTCATCATCCCAGCCAGAAACCACGATCTTCACGACTGACGATGCGCAGGCTGTAAAGAAGAAAATTGCGAACGCATTTACGGGCGGCGCCGTTTCTGCCGCGGAACAGAGGAAACACGGAGGAAAACCAGACGTTTGTTCTGTGTTCAAATATGAATACTTTCTTTTCGAACCTGATGATGAGAAGCTGAATCACCTCTACGACGCGTGTAAGAAGGGCGAAATCCTTTGCGGCGAATGCAAGAAACGGTTGACAGAGAGAATTGTCAAATTCCTCGAAGCACACCAAAAGAAACGGGAGCAGGCGCGAGAGAAACTCGAGGCGTTCATATTAAGGGATGGATGATGGAAATCAAACCAATTGGCTACGTGAAAAATGATGCAGAGAAGGACGTTGATTTCGATGAGCTGATTTCAAGAGTTGAAGTCCTTCCGGACTATGTAGATGGACTTTACAGGATTGAAGAATGCGATGAACTTGAGATCATCTTTTATTTTCACAAATCCAACTCGTATAAATTAAGGGTGCACCCCCACCACGACCCGACACAGCCTGAGGTGGGTGTCTTTTCATCGAGGAGCCCAAACAGGCCAAATTTTCTTGGTCTCACGAGGGTCAAATTATTGAGGCGTGATGGGAACGTTCTATTCGTTAAGGGGCTGGATGCGTTTAATGGAACACCAGTCATCGATATCAAACCAGTCACAAGGCGAGATCAGAGAAAGTAGGTGAGGGTATCTCGAAGCCTGGGCTCTGCAGATTTGATAACTCAAAACAAAGACCTTTATTTGCAAAAATGGACCGCCCTAAAGAACCCTAAATTTGCTTATTGCGGGAATCGGAAAAACATACAGGTAGCCATCCATCACCCAGCAACAATCGTTCTCACATGTATCCAGAAGCAAAAAAACGAATAACGATCATAGATCTTAGAATAAAAAGCCAGATGGCAGGAAGGCAAAATGACAAATAGTCCTCTGATTTTTATCCCTTTTTGCATGGAGATTCCAGAGATCATCGAAAGCCTCAGCCCCAACGAAAAACGAGTTCTCATCGCACTGAAGGATCTCGGTGGAATTGGGACTCCTGAGGATGTAATGAAAAGGGGAAATTTCAGGCAGCTTGTCGAGGTCATGAATGCTGCTTCCTGGCTTCAGTCAAAAGAGCTCGTACGCATCGAAGAGAGCGCAAAGAAGGTTTATTCATTAAAGGACCAAAAGATTATTGAAGAGGGATTGCCTGAACGGAGGGCACTCAATGCAATTCATTCTCGTGGCGGGATGATCGACGCCCATGATCTCGAAGGAGTTCTTAATAAAGAAGAAATTCCCATTGCTATAGGATGGCTCAAGAGAAAAGGGCTTGTGGATATCAAGAAAGACAGTTCAAGAACGTTACTGGAGCTTACGAACCAGGGTAGAAAGGTAGTATCCTCAGAGATGGAAGACGAAAAAATTCTCAAGCTGCTTGGGGAAAGAGAGGTCCTTGAGGGCGAAGCGGATAAGAAGATTATTGAACGATTGAAGTCTCGCCAGAACTTGATCAACGAGAGACTCGTGGTAAGGAGAAAGCTGATTTTGACGGAACTAGGATCGAAAATTGCTTCACAGAAGCTCGAGGCGAGAGAGGAAGTCGGTCAGATTACACCAGATCTTATACAAACCGGACGGTGGCGGGACGTCACACTGAGGAAGTACGACATCAGAACTTATGCACCCTCCGCGTATCCAGGAAAGAAGCATCCCATTACGAGAATGGCTTCGGAGGTGCGGAGAATCTTTGTTCAGATGGGATTTAAGGAAATCGATGATGAGTACGTTCAGGCGGCGTTCTGGAACATGGATGCGCTTTTCACACCACAGGATCACCCAGCGAGAGATCTTCAGGACACTTTCTATCTGAAAAATCCTGCGAAGATTCCGCTAGAGGACGAGGAACTCGTTAAAAAAGTCAAAGAAATGCATGAAACAGGAGGCTGGACTGGTTCGACTGGTTGGCGATATAGGTGGAGAAGAGAGGAGGCAGAAAAGGCGCTGCTACGAACGCATACAACAGTTGCGACAATCCGTTATCTTGCAAAGAATCCTAACCCGCCAATCAAAGTTTTCTCGATCTCAAGGATTTTTCGTAATGAGGCGATCGACGCAACGCACTTGCCAGAGTTCATGCAAATCGAGGGCATTGTCGTTGAAGAGGGGGCAAACTTCGACATGCTCTGTGGCATTTTAAAAGAATTTTACCGACAGATGGGGTTCAAAAAACTAAGATTCCGACCAGGTTATTTCCCATACACTGAGCCATCGCTCGAAGTCGAGGTTTTTCACAATGGAAAATGGATGGAGCTCGGCGGTGCGGGAATTTTCAGACCCGAAGTGACGGCACCGTTCGGCGTGAAACACAATGTGCTGGCGTGGGGACTTGGTTTCGAAAGAATCGCAATGCTGCGGTGGAACCTGACAGATATCAGGGAACTTTATATCAGCGATATCGATCTCCTGAGAAAGAGTCCGATTTTTTAGTAGCCGCTAGTTTCGCGCTGATTTCCATCGATTTATCCTTCATGCCGAGGAGCAAATATGCTTCGGCAAGAGCCTTGATCACCTTCGAACCATCCTGATTTTTAAGCAGTCCGAGACTTTTGCTAAAACATTTGACTGCTTCCTGCCCGTTTCCCAAACTCATATGTACCAGGCCGAGCTGGTAGTAAAGCCTGTCGAGAAATTCTGGATCTCGCTTTTTCAACTGCATCGGCAGAATTGATTCTAAAATGCTCCTTGCTTCGTCATAACGCTTGAGGCCGATGAGTGCGTCAACAATCTCGCATTCGAGCCTCACATTACTACTGTCATCGCCAAATAATTTTTTCCCCTCGGTGAAGTATACAAGTGCTTCTTCAAAGTTGTTCTTGCCCCGCGCGACGAGGCCTTTGATCATTTTCCCTTCCGCCTGTTCCCTCGTCGTTGAGAATCCCTCAAGTTTGCTCGCCAATTTGCTTGCAAAGTCATTATGACCAGTTTTTAGCGCGACCTCGGCGGCGAAAATGAAGACCTTGCCAGCATACCTTTCGGAGGGATTTGTCATGAGTGATGCGATCGAAAAGAGATCCTCATCAGCATCCGCAATCAGATGCTGCCGTCTGTTCGCAATCAATATCTCCGCCTCGCGCATCCTACCAGCCTCGATAAGATGATACAATCGCTCCCTGTAATCGCCTTCCTGCAGCCAGTAATCCGCCGCAAAACTATGATATCGCTTCAAGTCAGAAGGCTCAACGAGTTGCACGATCGCTTTTCTCAAATCTTCCGGGATCTCGACTATCCCGTCTGGATTCGTTGGCAGTAAAGCGATGCTCGTCTCCGGCAAAGCCGATCTTCTGAAAGGTTTCCTGAATACGCAAGCCTGCGCGAGAATTGGTCGGAATTTGCCATCGATCGAATTCCACAGCTCTTCGCCTTTACACTTTCTCAAATCTAACAACGGTGTAATGGCGATTCCTTCCTTCTCGGCGAACTCGCGAATCTTCTGTGCTCGCCCTTCTCCCTTTGGCGTCAAAAAATAGACCTTTCGTTTCGTTTTCCCTTTCTTGACATGTGCAAGACGTTCGATGACCTCCGAAGTTTCTTTGAGCTTCTTGAGCTCGATAGCCGCATGCGCTCTTGAAATCCTTATCGCCGAAGCGATTCCGTCTTGGCTGACTTCCATCGGCACATCGTATTCATCCTGAAATCGTGAATACTGGGAAAGATGGAGAACGATTCTCTCGGCAACAGTAAGTGAAGCGGGCATGTGGGGTTTATCGGATATCCAGATATATAGATATACGGAAAACATTACCCATCCTGATTATCATACCTGATTACGAAATATTTCCCTGTAGGGGCTTCGCTAGCACTGAGATTCTATGACGTTTAAATGGAATAAAAAGTTAAATGGAATAAAAAGAGCCTTCTCGAAGAAGGATTTAGTAAGAGCGCTCTATAGGTTGACCCGAGACGAGATTTCAATGAGATGGGAATTATTTCATTCTCGGTTATGGGTTTTGGAACTTAATCTCTTCACGAATCGAATAGATAAGAATTATTCCAATCATACAAAATCGCTTGGACAGAGGATGCCGTGCCAAAAGACGCTTGCTTATCATCGTTTGGCCGATGAAGGGTATTGTTTTAAATCGCCAGTACTCTCATCAGATTTTCTTACTGTCGACAACAGCAACAACATACGCTCGAAAAGATTCAATTGAAGTGAAGTCATCTGTGGGTGAAAACATTAAGTGTTGATACCATGAGAATACTTATCTGCAGCTCGCCAGATAAAGCCAGTGTTAATATTAGGGACACCCTCTTGTCCTTATTTGAATGGTCAGAAATCGACGATTTCGAAGGACATCCAATTTTTGTTCGCGGCGACAACATACTTGTCACGATAAATCAGCTTCATCTTTATGCCAATCGTATCGATCAAAAAATTGCTGAAGCAGTTGATTCTGAAATTACCGAAATTATTTTCTTGTCAAGGCATAAAGCAGCCTCGGGAATACACACGTTAACAGTCCATCCGATCGGGAATTTCGGTGTTGCTGAGTACGGCGGATTTGATAAGGCGCTTGTCCCTTCTGCACATCACTCGATGACTGAGATCCTGAGACAGCTGAAGAGATCAGCGAAAGATCTTCCGTTTGAGGTCTCCTTTGAAGTAACCCACCACGGCCCTTACCTCGATAAGCCAACATTGTTCGTTGAGATCGGAAGCGATGAATCGATGTGGGAAGACAAGAAAGCGGCAATCGCAATCGCGAAAAGTATCATGCAGTTGCAGATTTCTGTCAATCCAGTCTTGATAGGTATTGGTGGAGGGCATTACGCACCTCGGTTCACGGAAGTTGCCCTGACGAAGAGGGTTTCTTTCGGGCATATGATACCAAACTACGCAATAGAAAATGCAAACGAAGATGAAATGATGGAAATCATTAAAATGGCGTACGAGAGAACTCCTGGTGCTGAGTTTGCATATCTCCACAAGAAATCGATGAAACGCTCAATTGTCACAAAACTGAAACATCTTCTTAACAGGCTTAATATCGAAGCAATTGAAAGCAAATCGCTTCAGGACCTCTAGTCCTATTTCTGTCTTCTACCACAGATAGGGCAAACAATCCAGCTTTCATCAAGTGGCGATCCACAATTCACGCAGGTCTTTCCGCGAACTGAATCTTCCATCGGCGTCCGCTTTGCATCAAAAGATGCGGTATGACGTTTCGTTGAAAATTCTGGTCGGGGTGAATACCATGTGGAAGTGGCGTGTCGGTGACCGACGTGACCAAGAAGAAGCACGAGTGATCCTGCAAAAACGAGGACACTGCCAAAAACGGCTACAAAGGCAGCAGCCCCATATTTCACTCCTGGTATAATCCCTATCGAAAAGTCATCGGTTATCCACAAGATGGAGATCGCGATAATGATTATGCAAATCATCGATGAGAGAAATGATGCTGCTGACCAGATGGCAGTATGGGGGCGAGTGCTAAGTTTCGAAACGATCTCAGCGATCGTGAGAATGATCACTGCGATAGAAATGGCAATGAGAAGATACATGATCAAATAATTCTCACTGCGACCAACAAGGTCGCCAACTGTGAGTGAGTTCGAGACCATATGAGGACGGGAGATTTCAACCCAGGGTAAAAGAAATGTGATGAGAATCAATATGATTCCGATTGAATTGAAAAAAACACCGAGCATGAGCGCAGGGTGCAACCCACCCTTCGAACTCGGTGATCGAATCGTCCTCCGAGATTTTTTCATCCAGTCAGCCCCTTCACCCTCGAGATTTTCCATTTAGTCTATTGTATCTCTATTGTATCTGATCGACATCGACCATTATAAAACCTAACACAATCACCTTATTGAAACGAAATTATTTCAATCAAATTGGAGGACCTAATCGATCTATTGAGTATTTCGAAGAAGCAAGATAATCGCTGTGCCACATTGTCAATCAAAAATGACGGTCCCATTTATACTTCTCCCACGAACCGCGTTTTCAAGTTCCTCGAGATTCCTCCCGTTGACGATATAAATCGGGATTCTCGCTTTCATTGCGATCTGAGCGCCAAGCTTATCGAAAACGTCAGAAGATCCTGCCTCATGTCCGCCCTTGTCCACGAGACCAAGTAATTCCCTGAAACTCAGCTTTGCAAACCTTTTAGCATTCGAAACTTTTTTCGGATCCGCGGAGTACGCAGCGTCAACAGATGTGGCGTTAATGATCCTGCTTGCAGAAGCCTCCTTCGCGACAAGTGCTGAGACTGCATCCGTTGTATGACCTGGTACCGTGCCGCCCATGATCACAACATTATAGCTCGACATCAACCTCGCCGCATCCTCTGTAGTTTCAGGAATCCGAGGAGCGGCAATGTCGCGCAGCGAGAAATGGAGGAGTCTCGCGTTGAGTCTTGTCACCATAATACCCAATTCATCGAGCTCATCCTTGCTCAATCCCATTTCTTTTCCGATCGAGATATAATAACGGGCGATCTTTCCCCCGCCGCAGACGATGCATATACGATAATCTTTGGACAATTCCTTGATCAGATTCAGGAACTTCATGATGAACACCGCGTCGTTGTCCCCGGGAACGAGGACTGAACCACCCATAGAGATTACTACACGTTCCATATGGACACCAACAGGTTTAGATACTGTAATTTCTTTTGGCGTACAAAAAAGAGTAGGTTGTAGGTGAAATGGAATCGACGGCTGTTGCCGGTGAAAAACTCACGGACAAACAAAAGTATGATTTTAAAAGGGCAATAGAAGAGATTAGGCAACTCCATGGCCGCGGCACCGAGCTCATCTCTCTTTATATCCCTCCAGATAAACAGATTTACGATGTCGCGGCGTACCTGAGAAATGAATATTCTCAATCGTCGAACATTAAGTCGCAGAGCACGAGGAAGAATGTCCAGGGCGCGATACAATCAATCTTATCCCGCCTTAAAGCGTACAAAAAGCCACCACCGAACGGTTTGGTGATTTTTGTCGGGGAAGTTGCGGTCGGGGGAGATCAGACACGAATGACTCAGTTCGTTCTCGAACCACCCGAGCCGATCACCACGTTCCTCTACAGGTGCGACTCGGAGTTCTACCTAGACCCACTTCTTGACATGTTGACGGAAAAGAAAGCTTACGGCATGATTGTCATTGATCGCAGTGAAGCAACGATCGGAGTTCTTAGAGGTAAGAGAGTCCAGGTGATTAAGAATATCCAGTCACTCGTTCCCAGCAAGCACAGAATGGGAGGGCAGTCAGCACTAAGATTCGAACGACTCATCGAGATCGCAGCCCATGAGTTTTTTACAAAGGTTGCCGAGACAGCCAACGAAGTGTTCCTGAACATGAAAGATCTCCAAGGTATCCTCATCGGTGGACCTGGTCCCACAAAGGACTATTTTTATGAGTCAGGTTACCTCCATCACGAACTTCAGAAGAAGGTCATCGATACCTTTGATACTGGCTACACCGACGAATACGGGTTGAGAGAGCTGATGGAGAAGGCAAAGGAGAGACTTGAAGATCTCGATCTCATGAGAGAGAAGCGACTCATGCAACGATTACTAGAAGAGATCAGAAAGAGCGACGGGGGACTTGCAGCTTATGGAGAGGAAGAGGTGAGGAGAAACCTCTTAATCGGCGCCGTCGACACGTTGCTCGTATCCGAAGGTTTAAGAAAGCGAAGAATCGGCCTGGAATGCAGCAATTGCGGTTATAAGCAAGTGAGCACAATAGAAAAAACACCAGAAAATCTCCAGTGCCCTCTCTGCGGATCACAAACATCGATTACGACTGATGTCGATCTCATCGATGAATTCTATGAGCTTGCAGAAAAGGTTGGAACAAAAGTCGAACTCATTTCGAATGACTCGGAAGAGGGCGAGATGCTTTTAAAGGCCTTTGGAGGAGTCGCCGCAATACTTCGCTTCAGAACGGGGGGATAGACTTTTGGATCCGATTGAACCTTTCAGAAAGGAGGTAGAATCCTCAATCACAAGAGCTCTCGAAGAGCTCCGTCTTGTCAGCTCTTGGAATTTGGAAATTCCACCAGCTGAAATCGCCGATTTCGCGTTGCCATGTTTTCAATTTGCGAAGGAAATGAAAAAATCCCCAGCTATGATCGCTTCGGAATTGCTTGCGAGATTACCTACAATGAATCTCGTGTCGAGGACATGGACAGACGGCGGGTATATCAATTTCAAGATCGATGATGAAAAGCTCACATCTATCACGCTCGAGACGATCTTGAAAGAGAAGGAGAATTATGGGAGAGCAGATCGAAAAGGGGTTGAGGTTCTCCTCGAGCACACATCGGTTAACCCGACGGGGCCGATACACGTTGGGAGGGCAAGAAATCCGCTCATAGGCGATACGCTGGCGCGATGCATGAGAATGGCGGGCTACGATGTCGTGACGGAGTATTATGTGAACGATGTCGGGAAACAAGTCATCCTTCTCACATGGGGCGTTGAAAATATACCCCCTGAAAGTGTACCAAAAAGCGAGAGGGATAAGGCGGATCACAGACTCGTCGGCTTCTATCAAAAAGCGAATGAAATGATGGAGAATGATCCCAAAATCACAGATGAGATTGCAGAGATGCTCAGACGCTTCGAATCTGGCGATGAGGCGATCATTAATAAGGTTCGTAGTACAGCTCAGGCGATCCTCGACGGAATCAATCAAAGCTTGATCGACATCAACGTTAGAATTGATCGATTTGTCTGGGAATCACAATTCATCCTCGATGGAAGTGCGAAGGAAGTCGTCGAGCGCCTAAAGAAAACTAAGTATTGTCACGAGGAGGCTGGCGCTTATTACCTTGATCTCGAAGAATTCGGAATCAAGGGTCGCGACACTAAGTTTTTCTTTACCCGAAGCGACGGGACAACGCTTTACACGACGAGGGATCTCGCATACCATCTTGATAAATTCAAGCGGGCGGATCATGTGATCAACGTACTTGGAGAAGATCAGAAGCTTGGTATGACCCATCTCGAAGCCGCTCTCAAGATATTGGGTATTGAACAAGCGCCTGAAAACGTTTTCTATTCCTTTGTCTCTTTACCAGAAGGACGAATGTCGACGAGGAGAGGGAGAGTTGTCACGCTCGACGATCTGATCGAAGAGGCTGAGGAAAGAGCACTAGAAGAAGTGAAACAACGGAGGACCGATCTGCCCGAGGAGAAAATGAAAGCGATCGCGCGATTAATCGGAAGAGGGGCGATCAGGTACAACATTATACGCATCCAGGCGGAGAAGCCTATCGTCTTCAAATGGAAGGAGGCGCTCAATTTCGAGGGCAACAGTGCTCCTTTCGTTCAGTATGCACATGCGAGGGCGTGTAGTATCCTCAGGAAAGCTGGAAAATATGAAAGAATTGTCGATCCTTCCTTGCTCCAGGACGATTATGAAAAAAGACTTATTCGAATCCTCGCAAGATTTCCAGGTGTCATTAAGGAAGCTGGAGAAAAAAGAAGGATTCACATTATCCCCGCTTACGGTCATGAACTAGCTTCAGCCTTCAATCAATTCTATACATATGTTCCGGTCCTTAAAGGGGGGGATAAAATGAATGCGAGGCTGACGCTCGTTGAATCCTCGATGTGGACCCTGAAGAATTGTCTCGAAGTCATGGGACTCGGAGCACCGGAGGAGATGTGATGTTAGAAATCGAGCCGATGAAAGAGGAAGATCGCGGGCCTGTCAGAGCGCTCGAACTTTTTTGCATAAGGGAGACACTTGAACCCTCGCTCACGAAGAAGTGGAGCGACCTGTCGCAGGATTTGATCGACCAGCTCGGTGCGTCATCGAAGTATTCGTTTGAACATTATGTTCGAGCTGGCCTCAGTTATGTTGCAAAAGAGAATTCAATCCTCGTCGGGTTTATTTTCGCACAGATATTACCGCACATCCTGAGCGTGCCGAAAATCGTATGGGTTGAGAATCTCGGCGTACATCCAGAGTACAGAAGAAAGGGCATAGCTTACAGATTGTTGAGAACTGTTGCGATCGAAGGCAAAAAACGCGGTGCAAAGGCGGTGCACAGCACGATCATGCCTGATAATATCAAGTCAATCATGCTACATAAGAAAGTGGGATTCTTTGTTGACAGCAGAAAGATCGCGTTGCTTGACCTCGATCGGTTCGAGTGATCACCTGAGGAGCGCGTATTCATCCTTTCCGTATTTTTCTTCAGTGAGTTGCCTGATCGTCTTTTCTTCAAAATGTGTCAAGACGCCTTTGACGATTTCAACTTGGAATTCTTCGGCAAACGCGCGAATGAGCGCTTTCTTCACCTCATCCACAGAAGGTTTTCTGCCGAGCTCGATCGCCAGTGATGTCATTTCCTCTGGTGTTCTGATTTTCTTCTTTTTTGTTTTCAAAATTCGGAACATGAGATCAAAATCTGCATCGATGATCAATGTTCCATGCTGGAGGACAATATTCCACTTTCTAACTTGAGCGCTTCCCGAGATCTTCTTCCCGTTGACAACGACATCATTGATCGGCTTAAAATCCGCAGCAACACCAAGAAGACCGAGAGCCCTAATTATCGCGCCACAAATAATTCTGTAGGTGTCATTTGGGTTTTCTGGCACAACCTCGTTATCAACAACCACAGAATAGATAATCTGATCCTGATCTGTGTAAATCGCGCTCCCTCCGCTGACTCTTCTGACGATATGTGCCCCGATTCGCTTCGCGAGTTCGAGATTAACGTTTTCCTCAATCTTCTCGAAATAACCGAGTGAAATCGTCGGGCGATCTCTGCGATAAAGATGAAGTGTATTCGGAACGAGATTTTTGTGTCTCGCGATCATGATCGCCTCATCGGCAGCTGATGTGTAAGGGGGACTGGCGAGATCGGTATCCAGCAGGCGCCAAATCATGATAATGCAAGAATTAGAGAAAATAAAAAGATTTAGATGGAAAGGATTTGAGAGTGGTCGAACTCACTTCTTCTCTTTACCGCCCTTTTCTGGCTTCGTTTCTCCTTTTGTCTTGCCGCCGACCTTCGGCAAGCGCTTCCTCATGTAGACGAGAATGATCACGACGATGATGACGGCAAAAATCCCACCGTAAATCGCTGCAGCCTTCCAGCCCGCTTCCTTCACCGTCAGAGAAGTTGTGTAGCTGTTATCGTTCTTACTGATTTCTCCACTCGCGGTCACTTCAACATAGATCGTGTAATTCCCTTTGGTATCAGCCCTCCACTGGAATGTGATGATCCCGTAATGACCAGGCAGAAGCTGTCCACCTACAGTGCCGTTCAGGATGCTCGATGTTCCGAGAGGCTGCTTTTGGCCCGTGAGCGTCATCTTGTAGAATGTCGCCACAATGTTCGTCGCATTTGCATTTCCCACATTAGTCACATTGAGCTTCATCGTACCAATTTCGCCCTCTGTGAAGATCGCTGGGTCGAAGACCAAGGAAGTGACTCTGAGATCGGGCCTCGGAGACGATGTGATCACAATTTGCTTCGTGAGATTTGCTGAGTTTCCTGATTTGTCAGTCACTGTCAACTTGATTGTGAAAGTCTTTATCGCCGCGAAGCTATGCGTTACATTGACGCCTGTCGCATTGGTCCCATCACTGAAATCCCATCTGAAGGTGAGATTCTGTAGGCTGTCGACATTGTCGGTTGTGGCACTCGCATCGAAATAAAGAGTCGTGTTTTCCATCGCCGTCGTGACCGACGCGAACTTTTCGTCCTTGATGACAAAAGAGACGATCGGGCCCGTTGTGTCCTTCACGACGACCATTATCTGCGCGACAGAGTAGTGACCGACAACATCCGTCACGTTTAGCTTTACAACATAGTTTCCTGCCCTAGGATATGCATGAGAAACATTCTGATTCTCGCCCCTCATGATCGTGGTTTGATTGCCATCGCCGAAGTCCCATTTCCAAGAATAGATTAAACCCTTCTGCGCATCGGATGATGAGTTCGTATAGTCGTAAGATGAAGCACCGTTGAAGACCAGTGCTTCCGACTGGTTAGCGTAGATCTTGTTGTTCTGTATCTGCTTGTTGAGTACCTGGATCACTGGGGTAGGATTAACAGAGTCGATTCTAACGGAGAATGACGCGGAATCTTTCAAGCCAGCAACATCAACAACTGTAAGTGAAACCGTCAATTCGTAAATTGCCAGAGTGTAATTGTGCTTCGTTGTAACGGTCGTCACTTCCGCTACGTTCCCGTCACCGAAGTCCCATACGTATTTCAGTGGGTTCCCATTCGGATCGTACGAACCAGCTGCACTGAACGACACCTCAGTATCGAATGCGACAATATAGTAGAGAAGCGTTGAGTTTGCGTCTCTGACATCGTAAACATTGGTGCCAGTGACAAGGCTTGCAACGGCTTTTGGCGCAACGGATTTCTGGAATGTCATCGTCACAGAGGCAAGCGATGTTGACGCGTAGAGCTGTGGCTGGATGGTCAAATCGAGGTAACCATAGACCTTGACATAGGAGCTGCTCGTTGTGTTCGCCGTCAACTCATAACCGTCTGGAAGGGAGATATGATACACATAATCGAGTGTTTGAGTGTCGTAACTTGCATAAAGTTGACCAGTATATGATTGAGTCCCCAAAGAAATCGCCGATACGGAATCATAGCGCGTTTTCAGCAAAGCCGAGTACTGCTGCGTCGAATTTGTAGGTCCGAGGAGGCCGAAATACTCGAGTGAAGAGAATCCCTCGATTTGAGAGACGAACTTCGTCCCATTGACTTTCATCAGCCACTCGCTTGTTACATTCTGTGGACCGAATGAAGTGATCTTCTGCAAGAATGCTTGAAGCTCTGTGGTGTTTATTTCGCCATCACCATCTCCTAGCGCAAAATCAATCTGCATGCGGAGGCTCTTCAGATAACTATACGGCAGACTTGGAATCGTTGCATCGAAGTCCATTGTTAAATTAGTAGTCAAGTTGAAGTGATTCCAATCATTCTCGTAAAATTCCAACGAAAGGCTTGTCGTCTGGACAGACTGTGATGTGAGGTTGACCATCATCGTTTTTGTCGCCGACAAGACGACCTTCGTCATATTCGCCTTCGCGTTCGCCGCATCGACAATCAGATAAAATTCTCCGGTGTAGGCATCGAACTCAAAATAGTTCGTTCCGAGGGTCTTGGGCCTTACAATTCTTTTTTCAATGTCCAGCGATGTCGATGTTGAGATAAGGCAGGCGGTCAGACCTTGTGTAACGGGCATACCGTTGAGGTACGCGTATCCTCTAAAGATAGTAGAAGTATCCATGTAAATCGTCATCGTCTCATTTCCCGTGATCTCAACGAGCGTCACATTCGTCGCATATCCGGAGCAGGAGACGATGAGCTTGTAGGTCGAAGGATATACTGGCACGACGAACGAACCATCTGCTGATGTCGAGTTGTATATCTCCTGCATATTATTCTCGATATCAAGCACTTTGAGTCTGACGCCATTGACGGCGATTGCTGTTCCGTTTTTGAAAACGCTGACTGTCAGGGTATAGTCCTTTGACGGCAATTCTTCAAGGGCGACTAAATTCAGAGCAAGCGGAGACATGCCATCAAATCTAATGATCTGGGGATATACATAATCGAAATACCCTGATTTGACTATTGTGAGTTCATAATATCCTGGCAAAGGATTAAAAGTGACAAGACCGCTTGAGTCGCTCACATTGGTATATTTCTTAAGCGTGTGAACCTCCCTCAGGGTCGCTTGAACTCCAACGACAGGTTTTCCATCTCCGTCAACTACGTTGAACGATATCTGATTCGATGTGCTGGTTGCAACTGCATTAGGTCCTGGCAAGAAAGCCAGAGACGAAAGCAGAATTAACAGAGCCAGCAATCCAGTTATGACCTTTGCTCCATTGTTCTTATGCACCATTTTCCCTCCTCATGGCCCAAGCACAAAAACGTGCCCCTGAGACTAGGGTATTGGTGCGGAATGGATTAGCCCTTTATAAAGGTTATTGTAATGATAATAACAGCTGGCATTTCGAGATAAACTCATTCAGACCATTTTGTCAGGCCATCGTTTCAAAAGGATTCTCAATTCACTCGATTCCCGCGTTCACCATCACTGCTGCTGACATTTTTAAATCGTTTTCTCTCTGGTGATTTCACGTAATAAGTTCTTTGAGCTTGCCCTCCTCGATTGCTCTTCTGACCTCCATGGCAAGTCTTCGCCCTGTGCTCATGTTCTTTCTCCATAACGTGTTTCCGTAAGGATGACCGACGGACATGTGTATATTCGTGCCTCCTCCAATTCGCGGTGCAACATCATAAATGAAGAATTTAAGATCCTTATCAACACAAGTCTGCAAACAAAAAGGCCCTATTATTCCAGGCGGAAAATACTCCTGCGTTGCTTTGACATATTTTTCAGCGAGTTTGAAGGCATCTTCGAGCAAAGATTCTCTCAGGGTCGCAGAGTTGTGTCCACAAACGGTGTACTCTGGGAGGATCTGTTCCTTGTCCAGCGAAAGTTGCTGTGCAGCTGGTAACCTCACATAGCCGTCGAGCGAGCTTTCAAAGCGCCAGTCAATACCAAGAAGTTCGATTTTTTCACCTGCCGTTTCGATGGGAGAGTAAAAGAAATCAAGATTGAAGACTGGACCGATGATGTATTCTTCCATCCTCGCTCGCGAAAGATCGTTCGCATCGATCACCCCTTGCTCAATCAGCTGTTCTGCCTTCTTCTTATACTCACTTGGAGAGGATGCGGTGAAAAAACCCCTCTCTAGTTTTTTCTTTGCATGATGCAATTTAACAATCGTAAGCGAATTGATGTCATTTGGATCGTCAATCCTTCTCGGAAACGGCAAACCAGCTTTTTCAAGAAGCCAGTAATAATCCCTCTCGCCTCCCCTTTCCTCCGTTCGCAAAAGATTTCTGCTGCCAACAATAGGGATCATGAATTCATTCTCGATCGCATCGACCCCACAATATGATGTAAACGAGCGATTCGGTACAAAAAGAACGTTCTCATTTACCAGCAATTTTTGAACTTTCGAATCGATGATGTCTTTGAATTTCTTGAGCAAAATGACTTTATCGACGATTCCACGGCGAATTGTACCGTCGGGGTTTCGAAGTGCTCTGAAATATTTTGAATATGTCTGTTCTCTTCCCTCCTGGCAAACAACAACTGTTTCAAATCCCTCCTCCACCGCACCGTCACAAACATCAAGGGCTGAATGAGATCCCAGCGTTCCAATCTTGATTTTCTCAACATTGTAGGCATCAATCATGGCGAATATCGCTTCCCTGTTGATCATTAAAATCCTCCTTCGAAGAGGGAATCTTCAACAACCAATATATGTTATCCTCTTTCTCCTGAGATTCAAACAACACCAATCAGGAATAACGCTTCCATAAGGAATATCGCCCCAACAAAATCGATCGCAGAGGATGTGAGCGGAATGCTGTGGTTATCTGGATCAAGCGAGAAATGAAATGTTAGAGTCGCGATATAGTAGGAAATGACTGTGAGCACGGCGACAGTTAGAAAACCTGCTACGAGGGAGATTAGTATCATAACCCAAATTCCTGGTGAACTCAATCCCAGCAACAACGCGACAAGATGCGAAGAGATGCCAACGAGCGTGAAAACCCATAATGAGAGTATTAAAATAATCGCGAAATTCTCGATTTCGAGACCACTAGGGATTTTCCTCGGTTTGATCAAACCGACGTGAAGCATCGATGCCAGTCTGGAAGTAAGTATGCCCCCGAGTGCATTTGCATCTTCGAGAAATGGGGGGATCATAACAAGGAGGGCTGGAAATGTGACAAGCTCCTCCAACCTGTGCTCGATCGTCATGCCCGCACCGATGTCGAGGATGGCACAAAGAGAAAGTACCGGGATACTTTCGATCAAGATCCTTCTTGCCAATTCCTCTTTACTCCTGGCTGCGAAAATCAACGTAATAAAAGTTGCGATGATAAAGAGCACGGAGAACAAAGTAATGATAACTTCTGGAAAGCTGAGAACGATGATTGCTGACAAGAAAAGCATCGGTAATGTGACGATGTCTCCCGCCGCAGTGATAATGGGCGCTGAGAAGTTGTCTATATCCCACCCTTTCTTGAAGCCGATGTAGGCAACAAAAATATTAACGAAAATGAGGACAAAACCTGCGAGCACCCCGCCGAGAACGGATATGAAAATAAATGTCCAGATGGAGATACTCGGAAAGCCCATCAGATCGGTGATGAGCTTCGCAAATACACCCATCAAGAGAGATATGATCATTGTAAGGAAGATCGACGCTTCGAGATTCTGCCTGAGAACACTGCCTTTCTTGACAGTCATTTCGAATGTACCAATATGCATCGCAGTCCCGAGTCTGCTTCCGAGGGCACCAAAAATGTTCCCTCTCATACCAATAGCTGGTGGAATAAGAACCATTAAACCTGGAAGCAGGGCAAGAGTATTGGTCATGAATCCAAGTGTTGCACCAGCGAGGAGGTCTCCAATAGAAGAAATCATATTTGCGACTAAGCCGTGAGCGAAGACTTCTCTGTTCCTCGTTATGAACGCCCTTATGATGACCCTTGCCCCCATGAGGATTAATAGATACGATACGAAATTGAAAATATAATAAAATAGTTGCCATTCTGGAATTAAGATTTTCTAAAGATACAATTGTGCCCAACCCTTTAATTCATCATCTGATTTTTGTCTCTCATAATGGATAAATACTCCTGAGTTCAATATGAAAAAGGTAATCGCGGAGAATAGAGAAATGCGCGTCGCATCATCGGATCGCAGACCTGTTAAAAGGTTTGATAAGCAAAAAAATGATATCAATAAAGATCGACATGAGTTATGGCAATGTGAAGATCGGTCTTTTAAATGACTTGCCATAAAGATCGATCGCTGTTCAAATAATCAAGATTTGGAGCTCATGAGGTGAGATCTGAGGTGAAGGAACATACACCGGAAAAAATCGAAGGAGTTTCTAAGACAGTAAGAGAGTTACTTACCAGGATGAAGGATACATCTGAGGTCATCGTGGATTTGGCATATGCAGCCCTGATGTTCGACAGCAAAGAGATCGCCGAAGAAGTGAAGAAATTAGAGGCGGAAATGGATACGCTGAGATACGAAATCAGAATCAGGGCGATGCTCGCAGCAAGAACAAAGAATGATGCTATACAACTTTCTGGCCTTCTTCAAATTGCATCTGCGGCAGCTTCGATTTCTCACGCCGCAGCTGATATGGTCAAGTTGCTCGATCTCGATATCGAAAAGCGCCCTTTCTTATCATTTGTTTTGCGTGATGCAGAGGAGAAGATCAGATTGATCAATCTTTCCGAGCGATCGGATATGGTAAACAGGACGATTGACGAACTTGGCATCGAATGTAGAACTGGAATGAGGATCATTGCAATCAAAAGAGGTAAGAGATGGATTTACGACCCTGAAGATCACGTTCGATTGAAAGCTGGCGATGTTCTCATCGTCAGAGGGACGGAGGATGGTTACGAGATTCTCAACAAATATGCCACTGGCGAAAGAAAATGGCCAGAGGATTCCGACGAAGAATATCGCGAGGGGGAATGATATGCAGGACCTGGAAAAAATGTTCCTCGAAATAAAAGATACCTCAGAGCTAATGATCGACCTCGCGTATTCCTCTTTAATTTACAACAACAAAGACATTGCAGAGGAAGTTTTCATCATGGAAGAAATGATCGATGAATTGACGAGCCAGCTACAGGAAGAAGCGATCAAACGAGCGATCGAAGACAAGAACGTTCACAAGGCGCTTGCTGTGATCAGATTGGCTACGTCAATTGAAGAAATTTCTGATGCCGCAATGCAGATCGCCGATGTTGTGCTTCGAGACGTTCAACCACATCCAGTCATTCAGCTCAGCTTGAGGGAATCTGATGTGATTATCACAACGGCTAGGGTCAGCGAAAATTCGGAACTGGCGAATAAATCGCTTGGCGATATAAAACTTCCATCAAGATGTGGCATGTGGCTCGTCGCCATCAAAAGGGGTAAAAAGTACATTTACGGGCCAGACAAGCGTACCGTTGTCCAGCCTCAGGACATTCTCATAGCGAGAGGACCTCCGGACGGTGAGGAATATTTCAAGTGTCTGGCTGCTGGAACGAACGAAGATTGAAGACAAATCGGAAATACACCGTCATTCTGGAACAAAGATCATAGCAATAGATGAAAATTGCTTTCTGGCGTTATTAAAGGATACAAGGTAGCCCCGGGCAGATTCGAACTGCCGTCGCAGGATCCAGAGTCCCGCATGATTGACCGCTACACCACGGGGCTATGCATCCTCTCGAAAAGTTTGCTTGAATTTAATTTTTTTGTAGTTTCTCTGGCGATGATTTATAATTAGCATGTCATGATGGGCAAATACACTTATATATACTTTAAGGAAAATATATACTTTAAGGGAAAAATGCCAAATCGCAACCAATTGCCTTCAGATCACGTCTTTTAATTCCTCTCGTATTCTCTCGAACACCTCATCGATTGTTCCATCACCATTAATCTCGATGAGCACTCCTTTGTTTCGATAGTACTCAATCAGCGGCAATGTAGCTTCTTTGTAGATACTCAATCGCTGCCTAACAACACTCTCTGTATCATCAGAGCGCTGATAAAGTTCACCTCCGCATTTATCGCACTTTCCCGGGATAGCTGGTGGATTCGTTTCAAGATTGTAAACCGCGCCACATCGCTTGCATGTTCTTCGTTTCGTAAGACGTTCCAGTATCTTGTTTTCATCCACATCGAGATTGATCGCAGCCTTTACAATAACGATCTCATCGAGCATTCTTGCCTGAACCAAATTCCTCGGATATCCATCAAACAGCAAAACACCATTCATGCTGGAGAGTTTCTCACGAATCAATTCGGTGACGAGCTCATCAGGGACAAGCTCTCCCCTATCAACATAGTTCTTTGCTTTCAAGCCAATGGGTGTACCCTGCCGTATCGCCTCTCGAAGCATATCACCAGTTGAAATATGGATGAGCTTCAACTCCTTGGCGAGTTTTGCAGCTTGCGTCCCTTTTCCCGATCCAGGAGGACCGAGTAAAACCAGTGCGATCGTCACAGCCCGCCGAATGCTATATTTGTTTATACAACTTTTCCTGATCATTCTGAATAACTCAAAAGATTTCCGTTCATCGATTGGTTTTTGAGATTGAGAGTTGATATTGAGAGAACACAAGTATTTTTAGGATGAGCCATTATTCCCAATTTCGGTGACATCTTGGAAGAAAGGTTGCTGGCGCAGATAAGATCAATCGTTGGTGAGAAGAACTTTTCTACAAGAATTGCTGACCTCTACACTTATGGCTTCGACGCATCGATACATCACAGAACGCCCGATGTTGTTGTTCAGCCGAGAACGACTGAACAAGTATCCCAGATTCTTAAACTTGCGAACGAGAACCGTATCCCAGTTCTCGCAAGGGGTGGTGGAACGGGACTATGCGGGAGTGCGGTTCCGATCAAGGGCGGCATCGTCATGGACATGACGAAGATGAATCAGATCAAGGAAATACGCGTCGAAGACCTTTACTGTGTCGTAGGACCAGGCGTTGTTTACGATAAATTGAATGAGGCGCTTGCACCTTACAGTTTTTTCTTTCCGCCAACTCCAGGGAGCGGTGAAGCATGCACGATTGGAGGAATGGTTGCGACGAACGCCTCTGGTATGCGGGCGATTAAATACGGAGCAACGAGAGATTACGTCCTTGGACTCGAGGTCGTGCTTGCAAATGGCGAGGTTATCAGAACCGGGACGAGGACGATTAAGAATTCATCAGGGTATCAATTAGAAAGATTGTTCGTTGGCAGTGAAGGAACATTGGGCATTATCACAGAGGTGACATTGAGAATAGCGCCAAAACCGAAAAAGTCCGCGATGGCGGTCGCTGCGTTCGATTCTTTGGAAAAAGCCGGGAGATGTGTTTCTGCAATCATCGCTAAACCGCTGATCCCATCGGCTATCGAATTGATGGATCGCATTTGCATCAAAGCGGTAAATAAGACGATGCACGTCGGATTTCCGGATTGCGAGGCGCTTTGTCTTATCGAAGTTGATGGTGATCCAAAGGTCGTCGAAGATGAAGTGAAAGAAGTTCACACGATTTGCAAGGAAATCGGTGCGATCGGCGTCGAATTCTCAACCGATCCAAAGCAAATGGCGAAATGGACCGCTGGAAGAAAAGCCGTTCTTCCAGCACTCAGCAGGTATGGAGACGAATACGTTTCCATTTCCCTCGCGGATGATATGTCCGTACCGATTTCCAAAATACCAGAGACTGTCGTAGCATTCCAGAAAATCGCTGAACGCAACAATGTGATTGTCGGCACTTACGGTCATGCAGCCGACGGAAATCTTCACACGAAGATGTTGCTGAATCCGCTTTCAGAGGAATCCTGGAAGAATGGGGAGAAGGCGGTTGCGGAGATTTTTGACGCTGTCATCGCTGTTGGTGGAACGGTTACAGGAGAGCACGGTGTCGGCATTTCGAAGGCGCCGTATATGCAAAAAGAGCGGGAAAGCGTTCTTGGTGTAATGAAGGCGATCAAGCGGACTCTTGATCCGAACAACATCTTGAACCCAGGAAAACTGATGGAATGGGAAGGATCGATCATCAGATACCTTCGCTATCCGTGCAGAGATTTTGCTTGACCCTCCGATCCTTTCCACAATTACTTTACAAGTAGTAATTCTGGAACTTCGCTAAGAGACCATCATATCACACCGCAATAATTTCTAGACCTATCAGGAGAAGCGCGATCGTGATTGCAAAGACAACGACAAAGATCGGAACGTTCCACCTGATTACTTTTGAGCCATCAAGTGGCGGAACGGGAATCAGATTAAAGGCGGCGAGCAGTAAATTGATTGTGCCAATCCAGCGTAAGATGAATGCAAAGATCGACGACTGCGGCATGATAAACCAGAATGCGAGAAATATTGCTCCTAAAGCAAGATTCATCAATGGACCTGATATGCTGATGATTCCGTTCTGTCTTCGGGTGATGTTACCCTGGATGTAAACCGCACCCGGCGCGGCGAATACGAAGCCAAGGAACGCGAATGCTAGCGCAAGGATCAAACCAAATGGATAAACCCTGAATTCAGCCCAAGCTCCATTTCTCTGGGCGACGAATTTGTGAGCGAGTTCATGCAGGAGAAATCCGGTCAAAACAATTAGGAATGAAATCCCGATCGAATAACCGAATGCATCCAAATAAGACAGGCTGAGCTGCGCTGCTGTCGAACTGGTCAGTACGACAGCAAAAGCGAAGGTCAGAACCACCACCGCTAGTAAAATATGAAGCATTTCCAGTCTTCCAAATTTGATCCGACGGTACGCGCGTGGCAGATAAACTGCGTAATCTTCGATCATGCGAGACCGCCTTCACCTACTGAAAAACAATTTAATATACCTTGGGTTTCGATTACACGGAAGATGACAGCTGACTATGGCGGTAAGACTTCGAATGATGGCCGTAATGGATGAGACGCGGTTTTTGCGATGAATAACCAGCGAACAGCTCAGGACATTGATTCAACACGATGGAGGCGAGTTCGAGTTTGAAAAAAAAGGCGATAAAAGACTCGGAAAAGGTAACTTCGTTCAGGCATGGTAAGGTTGTTTTCAGGTGGTGCGACGATTGTGCAACGCTTGTGCTAGGCGATGAATGTGCAATTTGTGGAAGCGTAGGAAGACCATTTAGCGTCACCGCGCCAGGAGATCTCAGACCGTGTCTCCAAGCAGATACTGAGCTTCTCAGGAAAATTTTTTGCACCTATTTTGGAGTCTCGGATTTTCTTGATGGTGTTCAGATATTTCTGAACAAGATACCAGGAGAAGACAGGGCGGACGAGATCGTTGTCGATGGTCGAGTCATCGGTGTTCTGTTATTCGACATCATTTCCGACGATTTCAGGCTCGAGTTGCGAATTGATGGCGCACGTGCTCTGGCGGATATTGCGAAAAGAGGAGTTGTTGAAATTGAAATGCCGAGGGGTCATCTCAAAGGAAAGAATATTCCAGGTACATTGATAAAACGTGCTACAGATACTTTCAATGTCAACGACCCCCTTATCGTCCTTGCTGGTGATTTCGTATGTAGTGGCATAGCAAGAGTGCCGAGCGATCAAGCGAAGAATTCCGAAAGGGCGATTGGTATCAGAGATGTAGGGAGAGGACGCTTAAGAATCGCTGGTAAAAAGAGATGTTGGTCAAGATTCGTGGAGGCGAATATCACTCACTTCAGATCTCTTGAGGCCAAGGCAGTGAGCGATGTGAAATCATATCTCAACAGCAGAAAGGATCTGCCAGTGACACTTTCTTTCAGCGGCGGCAAGGACTCCCTTGCTTGTTTCGGCATTTTAGAAAAAGCTTCGAAAAAATTCTCAATGATTTTTGTTAACACAGGTCTTGAATTCCCTGAGACGACTGAATATGTCCATCGCTTCGCAGGAAAGCGCGGATTTGAATTACTCATAGCTGATGCAAATGACGGATTCTGGAACAACGTCGACTTTTTTGGTCCGCCCGCCAAGGATTTTAGGTGGTGCTGTAAGGTCTGTAAGCTCGGGCCCCTTACCGCTCTTATCGAAGATCGTTTTCCAAAAGGCACGATTACGATCGAAGGAAACAGGACATTCGAATCATTTGCCAGGGCACGCATTGCATTCGTTGAAAACAATCCATTTGTTCCCAATCAGATTATCCTAAATCCCATCAGAGAATGGAGATCGGTCGAAGTCTGGGGATATATCTGGTGGAAAAACCTCGAATACAATCCACTATATGAGGAGGAATACGAGAGGATCGGGTGTTACCTGTGTCCAGCATGCCTTGCAAGTGAGTGGAAGAGAACAAAAATCCTTCATCCGAAACTGAGTAGCAACTGGGAGAAATACCTATACGCCTGGGCAAACAAAATGAATATGCCTGAGGAATTCGTCAAATATGGATTCTGGAGATGGAAAGTTCTTCCGAAGAAGATGAGAAGGCTTGCGGCAGACATCAAAATAAGCATTCCAACGGTCAGAACAGACGGCATCCAGATGAAAATGGTCAAGGGGGCAACTCCATGCGTTGCAGGAGGATATTCGCTAGAAGGCGTTGTATCAATTCCCAGGAAGAGAAGTTTCACAAAGATCGTAGAGATGATGAAGACGATCGGTCCCGTTAGATATTCAGAGGAGTACGAAATTGCAATGGTGAAGACAAAGGACGGAACGATAAAGGTGTTTGGTGGCGGCCAAATTGTTGTAACTAGCTCAACGCCTGATACGGCAGAGAAATTGTTCGAAATGGCTGTTAGGGCCCTTCTCCGGTCGCAACTCTGCACAGAATGCGGAATCTGCGTTAAGAACTGTCAAAGAAAGGCGATCAAGTTCGATGATGGCCCAGTGATACTCGAAGAGAGATGCAGCCACTGCGGTAAATGCGCCGATGCATGCGTCATTGCGCACTATTATGACAAGCTTGTTTCTCGATGAGAAATCATTTTATTTATTAGTTATCGAGTATATGAGTAACGGTTATCGGACGATTCGATTTAACTCCAGAAATTATTTTTGAAAGCCCTATTTTTAAATAGTTATAACAAATCCCTCCAAGCGATCATGAACACAAACTTGCTGATCGCAGGTGCAATCGGATTTGTTTCGTCGATGGCGCTGATGTTCTGGACTTTGAGGGATTATACTTATCCAAAAGTTGAAAAACCTTTCTTTGACGATAGAAAAGTTTTCGGTTTATTCGCTATTGGACTCGTTCTTGGCATCGTGATCTTCAGCGCTCAAACCTATTTCGACCTTGCGGTCGTGGTCGTTGCGCTTTCCTTCGCCCTTGTTGAAGAACTCATCAAATTGATAATTCTCAACATTCCCAAATTTCAGAAGAGACCCGATACAGGTTTCTATGGACTTGCGCTCGGTCTCGGCATAGGGAGCACGGTGGCGTTCGGCGCAGTTTATCTCACTTTGTCTTTTATTGATGAGATCAACATATGGGCCGCGGGCACGACGCTGATTCTCGCCTTGCAAATCGTCTTCCTTCACGGTTCAACAGGTGCGACGATTGGCATCGGCGTTGCGAGGGGCACGCCGTGGGGGCTGTTTGCGCAGGCCGCGCTCATCCATCTTGCATACAATCTCTTGATGATCCCCTTTTACACTTCGGAATTCACCTATGGTGCCTTCCTCTTCATCGTCGCATTTGTCTTCCTTGTCATCTATTACCTTTACGTTCACTACCGCCTCATACCAGCTTTCATCTCCGAAGTGATTTCAAAGTTCGAATCGAAATCGAAACATTGATTCGTACTGATCCTCAAGTAATAAAATCGAACTAATTCAAAGATGCAAAATCGTTGTATGTAATCATTGAATTCAACAGATGCCTCTCAAAGGAGAGGCAACGAGAAAAGCACGCCAACGATTCTCATATCAAGCTATAATTAGACACCTGGTAGACCAAATTCTCCCCAAGCTTCTCTCGCAACAGAACGGAAGCTGCAAACGAGTACCGAAGCGCTTCGCTCAAACATCGTGAATTGAAAAGGCCAGGGTATACTATTCTCCACTTTAATGCGTGCCGCTGGTATGCTATCGCGGTTACAATCAAGCGCTTCTTACGATGAGGAGGAAGGTCGTTGTGTATACATACCCGGATTGTCTCATCTCCCATTTTTGAAAAGAAAGGAATTAAGTCGATGTCGCCCTCGATATAACTGATAGAATTTCTCGAAAGGAAACCTTATCGATTCCCAGATTAGACAGGCGATGAGTTTGGAGATCGCCCTGAGAGTTTTTGTTCTTTTCGATACTATTACAGTCCCAAAAAGCTATTCCGTTAATGACAGACCCGAAGATTAGGAAAAATATCAATTAATTATTATCGCAAATCGAATAACATCGTGTCCCACGAAAATTCCTATGAGTGCCAATGCGATTCCCTGCTGTGGCACCTTGGTGAAATTCTGCTCACCAACAATATCATACGGGCCGATATCTACCAGGCCGGGGTTCAAAAATGATTCCTGCTGATAACAATTTTTCAAGTAAAGTCATCGCTTCTTCTTCATCACCGATGACCCGGCACAAGTCCTCTAGTGAGAATTCGCCAGTCCTCGCGGACAACTCCTTCACAAGGATCCTAGCCTGATCTTCGTCATCTCTTGCTTTCGAGGGCTTGTAAATTGAGTTGAGATGCGACTCGTCGCTCTTTTTCTTTTTTCGTGATATAAAATCTGTAGAATCCTCGAGACCGCCTGATGTCTGTTCGCTGAGCTTTCGAACCGCCTCTGCGAGTTCGGCTTCAGAATCAGTCTCAAAATAGATTTTTGCCCTTTTGAGATCGATATGCTTTCCGCAGGCTGGGCACATCGCTTTTTTTGCGGAAAGATTGACCCCACGAGGCCGGTTGCAGTTTGGACAGATAACGACGCCGAACATCAGTACTCTACAAATACAAGAGCGGCAATGCACGCACCGTAGTGATCCATTGGAACAGACAACTCCTCGATCTTATAACGGATTGACTTAAATTCAACGCCCCTCAACTTGGCCATCTCGTGCATTTTCCATTCGAGTACTTCCCTCAGCGCTTTCTTTGTGCCGTGCATATGTCCTTCTGCCACATACCCGCCTTTCCCATCCTTTCGAAAGCCGTAGGCAATGCCAGCTGAGATCATTTCTCCCTCGCCTCCTCTCATCTGTGCGAGGACACAGTGAGTGATCGCTCCCATTGGCAGCGCCCTCTGCGGGACTTGCTTTGCCCCGACCGGGAGGATAGAGGAGACAGACACAAGATTCTGCTCTCCGATTTTCGCTTTCAAAAGGGCTTCATCGAATGCATTAAGATCAGATACCTTGCTGACCGCACAACCTGATGTTACAAAGAACTTCTTTGGAATGATTTGCATTAAGCGTCGTATTAATAACAACAGAATTTAAGGATTTCTATTGCCCGCTGCGACATTCTTCAGGGTTTAGGAGCCAGAGCTCCCTTTCCAGCAATTTAAGATCGCGAGGCGTCAAGGTTTGAGGGCTAACGGGAAGAAGGAGAATAGAATTAGTGACGGCGACGTTCTCGTTGAGCAATTGAACAAACTTGAGGACTTTGACGAAGTTGCTCTGGCTGATCATATATTCAAGACCGGAAATCAATACGATTCCGCACCTGGCTGAGTCAAAGAAATTCTTGATTTCGCTGTAAATGAGCGGGATATTCGTCGGCTCCCGTGCGTACTTGATATCCCTTTCATACGAGAGCCAGAGTATCGTTGAATTTCTGAGATCATAGCGACTTCGTAGCTTCTCTGGATACTCTCTCACCACACACATACCCGGCTTTCCATGAGCGATCTGATCGACGTAGATCTCGAATGCAATTGATGGATCCTCTGATTCGATTAGATATGAATAACCCTCTTCGAGAGTATACTCAGGGAGTTCTCCAGTGATTCTCATTTCTTGCGGTGTGATCACCTCTTCGACTGGTGTAAGAACATGGACACAGCACGGACTTCCAGTTGAGATGCACGCTCTCTCCTTCGCTTGATAACGAGTCTTCAAAAGGGCACTGACAATCCCGGCAAGATAACCGCGCGTGAAATCGCATTTTCGACCGTGCGATGCCTCGATCGACTCTTCGAACGTGATCACGATCTCGCTTTCGGTAATCTCCTCCATGACCATTCTGCTCAATCCTGTTTCTGACCAGAGTTGCGGTAGAATCTCAGAAAAATCCTCGAAATCCTTCGCTTCAACTTCCAGCTCTCGTACAAGACCCATACCGGCCCTGAATCCAAAGCGTTCTAATGTCTCACCTGCAGCGTCCCCCTCGATGAGCTCCAGCTCCTCTCTCAAATCTAATAGCGAAGAGCCCGGCAATACATAAAAAGGCTTCAACCACCCCCCTCCATCAACGCTTTACCCAGGCGAATGAATGCTTCTTGAACACCCTCGCCAGTTTTCGCACTCGTTTTTACAAACCCCTGACCAAGCATGTCCGCGATTTGTGCAAGCGTCGCCTCAGAGACCTTACTTTCAAGATCATTTTTATTCGCAATCGGCAAAACCGGAACGGATCCAACAACTGCGACGAAATCGTCTCGCCATCCAATTAAGTTCTTTATTGTTTCTTCCCTCGTTAAATCACAAACGAGCAGTGCTCCATTTGCCCCCTTGTAATAGGCATGATGAAGCGCCTTGTGCGTTTTCTGACCGAGAATATCCCATATCATTAGGGTGAGTTCGATTTCTCCCAGATCGAGAACTTTCTTCGTCACTTTTGTACCGAAACTCGTGAGATATTCGTCGCTGAAGAAGTCGTATACAAATCTGCGGACCAGACTTGTCTTTCCTACGCCACCGTCGCCAAGCAAGCAGATTTTACGGATGAATTTCCTTTTTTCCATGACACTTGAATCGATATCCGTACCTCTCTATTTAATGATTGACCGCCAATTGAAAACTCCAGATTGAACATCGATGCAGTGCATAACACCAAAATGCGGAGAATGCTCAAGATTCGATTCTCAACCGTAAATAAGGGATTCGTCTCCGATCTTTCTTGGTTGCCTCATGCTCTCGAGCGCGGCTTTCATTTGCTGCTCGATCTGCTCTGCCTCTTTATATAAAGGTTCGGGATCGAGCTTCAGTTCTGGAAGCATTTTCGCAACAATCTCGAGAAGTCGCGCAGCTCCCCTCGCGTCAGGGTAATCGAGCCGCGCCGGACCGAGCAGGCAGATCACATCGATGCCGAGGCGTTCTCCTTCATACAGCAAGACGCCTGAAATCCCGGAAACCATTCCCTCTTTCATCTCCTTGACGCCATATTTTTCCAGCATTTCGCGCGTTCGTGGCGTACTCGCAACGCCATAGATTGGGACCTCCCCTGCTACCTCCCCAACATTGATGCCCTCGAGCGTGAGAATTGTACCAATTTCCTTTTCTTTACACCATTGGAGTATCAGATCTGCAACAGGTTTGATGAGATCAGGTCGCGGAATAAACTCAGACATAATCACAACGAGCTGGTCGCATCGAACACCATCGTCGCACGCCCTTTCCCCCGCGTAAATGCGGACCGGAGAGGAGGGGATACCGTCATGGACGATCGTATATGGGGGGAAATCCTTGGAGATCATTGTGGCGATCCTCTCGAGCTTCATCGTCCTTGAGACAAAATTCGCAGCGATTGAACCAACAAGCCCGACACTCGGAAACCCGACAACGGCCATCGCCTTTGGATACTTGCCGTATTTGTATTCATTGATGAAAGGATCTGGCTCCATGATTGTCATTCCCTTCTTTCAATAAAGAATGCGTTCCTACTTAATTCTTGCCGTTACCGAGGAGAGAGATCGACCCTGATCATTTTTTGAAAAGTTGCTTGACGTAGGGACATCTCCGAAAATGATCTCTCGTCCTATTCATTTCAGATGTTTCATCGGTCGACTATTCTGTAATATATATCTCATGAACGAAAGGTCCAACATCGGATTTCTGAGAAGGATTATACAGCTTGGATTTGCGCATGCAGAAATCATGTGGAGAAAGACATTTCAATCTTTCCCAGAATTGCTGTTCGGAGATAGATCACCTTCATTTCGAATCATTATGCTTTTCGAAAAGTCTAAACAGTAGCTGATGCTCTTCCGCTCTTGTGTATGGAAAAAAAGTATCACTTCATTACACACCCGCAAGGATTCCCGTCGTCATCGAAGAGAGACCATACGCAAGAACCGTGGCACTCTCGATCTACATCACAGTAGGATCCAGAGATGAGCCGAGAGGTCGGGAAGGCATTGCCCATCTGCTCGAACATGTGATGTTCAAGGGAACCAAAAACATGACCTCAAAAGAAACTTCCGAGCTCATTGAGGCGGCTGGAGGTGAACTTAACGGGTATACAGGTAAGGAGATGACATGTTATTATGCCGTAACCCTATCCGAAACTGTCGAAACAGCACAGAAAATCCTCGCAGACACCGTTCTCAATCCGTTGTTGGAAAAGGATGCGATTGAAATCGAGAAAAATGTGGTCGCTGATGAAATCAGAATGCTTCAAGATGAGCCAGATAATTATATTCATTACCTTCTGGCACGTGCGATCTGGGACGGGCATCCAATGGCGTTTTCTGAGGCGGGTGAGATCGATGGCGTTAATCCCATTTCAGAAGAGGAACTGAGGGAATTTTACGAGAGATTCTATCGACCTTCTAATTTTGTCATCACTGCATGTGGAAACGTAAAAGACCAAAAGATCTTGGAGTGGGTTGCGGAAAGTTTTGATGAGGAAGCGATGAGAACTTCAACAAAGAATCGGTCGCCACCTACTCCGAGATCGTGCGTCGAATTATTCCCTCGAAAAGGCGAACAAACATACGTTGGAATCGGATTTCCAGGATACTTTGCTGGGCATCCAAACAGATTTGCTCAAACCCTTCTCAGCGCTATTCTCGGCGGCGGTACAAGCTCAAGGCTCTATCAGAACGTCAGGGAAAAAAGAGGCCTCGTATACTCAATTTACACAACTTCGCAGCCCTATAGCGATTGCGGACTCTTCGGAATTTTTTTCTCAGCGAAATCATCGAAAACCGAGATTGTCTGCAGAGCTGTCGCGGAGGAATTAAGCAAGATCAAAAAGGAAGGTCTAGAAAACGATGAATTAATGAGGGCAAAGCGCTTCATCAAGGGGATGCTAGTGAGGAAACTCGAATCAACGGAATCGAGAATGTTTCATCTAGGAGAATTCTTTGTACTGACAGGAAAAATTCCGACTGAAGCTGAGATCCTTTCAAATCTTGAGAGGATTACAGAAGAAGACGTCGCACGAACAGCAGAAAAACTGCTCGATCGAAGCAAGACCTGCATTGCAATTTACGGATCTGTGGATGGTGATAAGAAAACCCAAGAGGAAATCGATTGTCTTGATTTTTAGATTCTAATCTTTTCGCAACTATTTTCGCTTGCCAACTAGCCGCAGAACAACCTCGACTGCCTTAGGTATTGCCTTTTCTACCTCTGGCGACATCTTTTCACTGATCGTTCTCGTATCGATAACCTCAATCGCCACAAACGAAATATGCTTCGGCATTCTAAGCGGCTCGAGCATTCTTCCCAGTTCAATCGCCGTCGCGATATTGACATCATGAGGATTCGTGCCGTGAACCGTCGACGCAAAATTTTCTTCTGAAAGAATGAAAATCGATCCTGGCGGTTTCATCTTCGTCACAATACCATCGACAATGATCACCATTTCATGATCTAACATCATCTCTATAAGGTCCAATCCGCTCGTGCTCGCTTCCTTCACTTCCAGGTCCTCGAATTGAAGAGAATCAATTTGTTCGACAACACGCAGGCCAACAGAATCATCAGAAACAATAGGACTTCCGATACCGAGAATGAGAATCGGTTTTTTTCTTTCGCTTGAAACCATTTCGTTCGGTCATGAATTCCGACCGTGCACTTTTAGCTTGCGGTTGTGAAATTGAGGATAATTGAAGATAAGATACCATGTGATGGATGCCCAAAAGGTTTGACCTAGTATCGAAGGAATCGACGACGTACGGACATCTGCTTTGAATTCCTGAGTTAGAGAGTCGCTGCCAGATTGATTGGAAAAAGTATTGGTATGCAAGAACACGGATTACCAAAGAGAATTTCTCAGAGTCATCTATATGCTCCTTCAGGTCAATGGGAACGCATATGAAAATCGAGCCTCGGGTATCGCTTATCGTTAATGGCACGCATGTCACACCAAGAACCCTTGAAGCTCTAGTGGCGATTTTGCAAGAGGGGAGTCAGAAAAGAGCGGCTGAGATGCTCGACATCTCGGTACCTGTCCTGCATCGCTACCTCAAGAAACTCGAGAAGGGCGTAGGCACTCCCATTATGAAGGCTACGCCTATTGGAACAGAGCTCACCGAGGAGGGAAAACAAATCGTGATGGAATACATGGCTCTGAAGTCAAAGCTCAAGCGTTCGAATCGTATTGTTGTCGGTGGGACAATTATCACTGAAGACTTGCTGCTTTGGGCACTGACAAATCTTGACAGAGGGGGTACCATTGACCTTATCATTTCCGATGATGAGCGAAACGTCCAGGACTTCAAAGCTGGATTAATGGATCTCGTCATCCTTGACGACCCACTTTACATCTACGATTTGGAAAACGTTAGATGGGATGAAATAGGCGAGGACAGATTGATCCATGTCGACCGTGGGAGGCATTACCTGAAATTCAAGTACGGCGCACAGCGGATCGGTTTTAAACATTTGGAAAGCAAAGGGATAACGTACGAAATTAAGGGAGTTACAAGGTATCTTCCAGCACTCATTCAATCGCCGTTTAGCTTTTTTGTTAATGAGAGCCTCCTCGCGAAAAAGGGTTTGAAGATCAAAAGCGCGACACCCCCGAATCTCCTCACGCATAAAATCATTGTGATCTACAGAGAGGATAGAGAGGAAATTCTGCGCCTCGTTAAGGAGCTGGCAAAACAAAAAATTAGGGAGACGAGGTTTACTAAAAAGGGTAAATGCTGAGCGGTTTTTCCATATTCATTATATAAGGGAAAGGACGTCAGTCCTGCAGGTGACGAAATGGCTACTGTCAAGGAGCCCAATCCGGCTTTTGCCGAAAGCATCATCAAAGCAGGTGGAAAAACGCTGAATCTCTGTTACCAATGTGGGACATGTACAGCTAGCTGCCCATCCGGAAGACAGACAGCATTCAGAACGAGAAAGTTGATCAGAAAGGCACAACTCGGACTTAAGGAAGACATACTTCCTTCCGATGACCTCTGGATGTGCACAACCTGCTATACATGCGTCGAACGGTGCCCTCGCCAAGTTGACATCACCGACATCATCATGATCTTAAGGAATTTTGCGGTTAAGGAAGGATACATGGCAGAGACGCACAAGAAAACGGCTTCATCGATGATGAACACCGGTCATACGATTCCGCTGACCGATGATTATAAAGAGATGAGGAAACGCCTTGGCCTATCAGAACAACCACCAACAGTACTTAGCAATCCCAAAGCACTGGAAGACTGGAAAAAGATCATGCAGATGACAGGTTTTGACAAGCTCATAGGAGGGAAGTAGATGACAGAAAAGTACGCGCTCTTTCTTGGCTGTATCGCCCCTTTGAGATATCCTGGCATCGAGAAAGCAACAAGAGAAGTCTTTAAAGCGCTCGATGTTGAACTTGTTGATCTTGAAGGCGCAGGTTGCTGCCCCGCACCGGGCGTCATAAGATCTTTTGACCAGACGACATGGCTTGTGCTCGCAGCCAGGAACCTTGCTCTTGCTGAAAAGAAAGGACTGGACATCATCACGATATGCAATGGCTGCTTCGGTTCACTTTTCGATGCGGCCCATTTGCTACACGAAGACAAGGAGAAGGTCAAAGAGGTCAACAAGATCCTGAAACAAGTTGGTCTCGAGTATGTCGGCGACAAGATCAAGGTCCGCCATTTTGCGGATGTACTCCATAAGGATATCGGGATCGAGAGAATCAAGTCGAAAGTTGTTAATCCGTTGAATTTCAAAGCTGCAGTACACTATGGCTGCCATTTTGCAAAGCCTAGCAAGATCAAGCAGCTCGATGACCCGGAGAGACCAAGCATCTTAGATGAATTAGTCGAAGCTGTTGGTCCTAAAAGCATCAACTACCGTGACAAAATGATGTGTTGTGGCGCTGGCGGTGGTCTGAGAACGAGGGCGAACGAGATCGCGATGAAGATGACAGAGGAGAAGCTAGCGAACGTCAAGAAGGCGGGCGGACAGTTTATCGTTGATGTGTGCCCATTCTGCCATCTGCAATACGACAGAACACAGAAAGATATACCCGGTTACAACATACCAGTTATCCATCTTTCACAGCTCTATGGACTGGCATTCGGACTTCCAAGGGAGAGCATGGGGTTCGAGTCGCACATCGTGCCGGTTAATCTCTGAGGTGCCGATTTGTACAAGGCACACCTCGTATCAATCACAACGGCAGGTAGCGTCCCAGAGAATTTGAGGGGATTCGTTAACTTTCAAGCAGCATACGAAGGTCATGATGTCGATGAGAGCGAGAAGGTTGCGCTGCTAGTCATCGAAGGGACTGCCTCATATGTCGTGATATTCCTTGAGCGAGAAAAGAGCGTTGAAGAAATTGAGAATCGACTTGCACTACAGAAAGCGGAGATGACCTCAGACACAAGAAATGCGATCTCAAGAAACATAGGCGCAAGGCCAGTGAGACAATAAATCCGTTATTTTTTTCCATACTTTTTTTTTACCACCTTTTGATTCCTCGCGGAAAATTTAAAATTATTTTCAAATAAGACACACTTGGAAAATGTCCCCAAAGAATCGATTATCAAGATCGAAAGGGATTCACAAAGGATTGACAAAAAGACGGGAAGGAGGAAAATTATTAACGGTGGCTTAGACTGATATCGCGCTAATGACTTCTCTTGCGCACCTTGGAGAAAAAGAGGTCGTTAAGCGCTTAATGAGTGAAATTAGTAGCACGGCTGCCATCGGTCCAGGCGATGACGCTGCAGCAATCGATATGGGCGATTACTACCTTGTCTTAAGTACTGATCTGGTCTCGGAAAAGACACATAAACCAAAGGAAATGACATATCGACAGCTCGGTTGGTCTGCAGCCGCCGTAAACTACAGCGATATTGCAGCGATGGGAGCTAAACCGATCGGCATCCTCCTTTCATTCGGATTGCCAAAGGAATTGGAATACGAAAACTTGAGCGAGATGATAAGGGGTGTTAGGGAATGCTGCGATACGGTGGGCGCAACAATTTTAGGTGGGGATACAAAGGAAACATCGGAGATAACACTGGTGGGTACTGCAATCGGGGTCGTCGGAAAGAATGAAATTCTATTAAGAAGAGGTGCCAAGCCAGGAGATCTCCTCGCCGTTACTGGTACACTGGGGCTTGCGGCAGCAGGATATTTCGCTTTGAAGAATGGCTTTAGGTGCGCCAAATGCATCAAAGCGCTGCTCGAGCCGATGCCGAGAGTTAAAGAAGGGTTGATACTTTCATCATCTGGATTCGTAACTTCTTGCATCGATATTTCGGACGGTCTGGCATTTTCATTGAGACATTTATCAGAGGCAAGTGGCGTTGCATTCGAGGTTGAATGGGGGGAAATTCCTGTTGATTCCTCCGTGTACAGGATTGCGAAAGCATCGAAAATCGATGAGGAGGAACTTGTACTTTATTTCGGCGGCGATTATCAACTCCTCTTCACAATTAATCCGGCTGGCTGGAATATATTGAAAAAGCGCCTCGGATCGAAAATATCAGTAATTGGAAAAGCCATTGATGGAAAAGAGAATATATTAATAAAAAACGATGCAAAAGTTAAACTCGAAGATCGCGGATATGAACATTTCAGGTGACCTTTATTGAAGGAAGCTCGGTTTTGGAAATCACTGAATGGTAAAACACAATGCTGCCTTTGCCCCCATTCGTGCGTTATCGCACCTGGAAAAAAGGGTATTTGTGGTGTAAGGCAGAACTATAATGGGAAACTTTTTTCCTTGATTTACGGAAAGGCATCATCGATTCATGTTGATCCGATCGAAAAGAAGCCCTTTTTCCATTTCAGGCCAGGTGACAGGGTCCTCTCACTTGGATCCGTTGGATGTACTTTCAGGTGTCAGCACTGCCAAAACTTCACCATTTCTCAGGCAAGTCCAGATGGTTTTCCACTCGAGCCAATTGAGCCTGAAGAAGTTGCGGTCATGTGCCGTAACACAGGAAGTCAAGGCATCTCCTGGACCTACAACGAGCCAATCATCTGGCATGAGTTTGCATACGATGCCTCCAGAATTGCAAAGCAACAAGGATTCTATACTCTCTATGTCACCAACGGATATATTCAGGAGGAGCCGCTCAGGGAGCTCTCTCAATGCATCGATGGGATGAATATCGATATCAAGGGATTTTCCGAGGAATTTTACAAGAAAATTTGCAAGGCATCACTTGAACCAGTTCTCAGAGCGACCAAATTAGCGGTCGATCTTGGCATTCACGTGGAACTTACGTATCTTATCATTCCAGGAAAGAACGACTCAGAAGTTGAAATCAGAGAATTTGCGAAATGGGTGAAGGATTCGCTCAAGCCAGAAATTCCCGTGCACTTCACCCGATTTCATCCTGATTATATGATGACTGACGTGCCCTCTACACCGATGAAAACGATGGAAATGGCCTTGAAGATCGGCAAAGAAGAAGGTTTAAAGTTTGTTTATCTCGGCAATGTGCCACGGCACAAGGGCGAAAACACATATTGCCCAAAGTGTGGGCAGCTTGCTATCGAACGGGAAGGCTTTCAAATCTTACGAGTCGACGTCGACGACGGACGATGCAGAAAATGCGGTGAACCGCTGAATATCTTCATGTGATAGTCGTTACTCCCTTCATTTTAATCCTCTTAATACCAATTTGATGACCATCAATTTCTTAAACTTCGTTGAATGATCAGCGAATGATGGATCTTCAGAAGATCTATGAGAAATTGCTATCAAAATTCGTTGTAGACAACTGGTGGCCAGCAGATTCGCAATTCGAAATCATGGTCGGGGCGATCCTCACACAGCAAACAACATGGGAAAAGGTTGAAGAAGTTATTAAAAAGATGAAGGCTCAAGACCTTCTGAACATAGAAACTCTTGCGAGTATCGATCAAGAAAAGTTAGAGAGAATCATCATGCCAGTGGGATTCTACCGGCAGAAAGCAGAACGAATTAAATGCCTGGCAGCGTATCTACAAAATCATTATAACTCAGACCCATCGTTGCTCTTAAGCAAACCTCTTGACGAGGCCAGAAACGAACTTTTAACAATTAAAGGGATCGGTAAAGAAACAGCAGATGCGATTCTTCTTTACGCTGGACATAAGGGAACATTCGTTGCCGCGAAATACTGCTGCAGAATTCTCATGAGAACCGGTTTAATCAGAACGGATAAATATGATGACGTGAAGAATTTCGTCGAGCAAAACATTCCTCCAGATCCAAAGATCTATGCAAGACTCTATGCCCTTCTCGTCCAACTTTCAAAGACTCATTGCCGAAACAAACCGCAATGCCAAGGTTGTCCCCTCGAAGACGGTTGCTCTTTCAATCAATCAAAAGGAAAATGAGATTCCCAACCACGACTGAGAAAAGCAATGAGATAGTGATAGGTATCAGAAATGGAATTTTTGGCGTGACCCATATCTTCTCGATACCCATCCGCTTAAGATCTTCCAGTTGAATTTCAACAGAGTCGACACTTCTCGGAAAAATTGTTAGTTTGATCTTATCACCATCGAAATATTCCAGCGGCCAGACGAATTTCGACTTGATATCAGCGATATTTACGCGATAACCAAAAAACATCACAGGAATTCTTCTATCTCCCCGAAAAAGATTGTAAAAGAAAAGGGCGATAGGCACGGCAACAGACAACAAAGCGGCATTGAAGAGGATCAGCAATGAAAAAGGAAATAAAAGTTCATTCATTGCGCTTGGAATATCGATAATTGGGAAATGGCCAATAACTGGATAATGAGGGAAGACGATGGAAAGTGCCAGAAGTGCTTTTGCATCAGCACCACCTTTAATAATATTAAAATTATAAAATAAAATAATAATCCCGAACATGATGACAATCGTCATCAATTTCCAGAAGAGAATCTGGTCCCAGAATTTAATAGCGAGGAAGATGAGAACAGTTAATCCACTCAAATACAGAAAAAGTGGTATGAGATTGATTCCATCTTTAAAGATTCCCTTTCGATCCCAGAAGATATCAAAAAAGATAATCGCGATCGGGATTATGAACAAGTAATAAAGAGCGGAAGCCCCCGAGAGATGGATATCAACAACAAGAACGATAAGACCAATGAATCCGAGTAATATCCAGTGCGCATCTGTCGCTGACCTGGTTTTCCAATCAGAGATTGATGCAGATAAAAGGATGAAAAAAGAGACAAACACTCGAAAGTATTCCATTTCCTCCATACATTGGAGCATCCATATGAACAAATAAAACTTTTGTCCACTCGGTGCGGGGAATCATTAGGAAAAAAGGGCCAAAATGTCCAAAGTCAGTGAGATAGAATTTTATATTGCGAAATAATGCAAGGTACTCGTGGAGACGAGAAAGCGGGAAAGGAGATCGAAACTGGTAAGGAATTTCAATAAGACCATACTGATGGCGATCTTTGGTATTGCGATTATTTCGCTCGTACCTTGCGCCTTTTCCCTTGCATCGGCATCTCAACCGATCAATATCTTTTCAATGGATTCACATGATCAACAGATCAATGCTGGTGAAATTGCAAGCTACAGATGGGTCTTATTCAATAACGCTTCTTCTGCGTATCTTATTCACGTTTCTGTCAATCCATTGTCGGATAAGGACTGGCATGCGACATTTAACAAGGATTTTATCACACTGAGTCCAGACCAAGACGAAACCATCATCCTGAATATTACGACATCTCGAACAATGGGGACCAAAGATCTCTCCTTCGTCGTTGTTTTCAATGTTACGGAAATGAGCGAACCAACAAACACTTATCAAATTACGCAGAACATTCATTTGAAAATTGTATCACTTTTTGGAACAAGAGCCGGAGAGAACAAATTGTTCGGAATATGGGATAACTTTCTTCCTTCACCTTTTGATACAAACTACGGAGCCTTCATCTTCACGCTCATTGGATGGATAGTAATTGCTTTGGTCATCGCTTTCATTATTGATCCAATCGTTCACAGATTTACAAGAAAAACGAAGACAGAACTCGATGATCGCCTTCTGAAGATTATTCACGGCCCGCTCTTTGCCATCATCGTCCTCTATGGAATCGTCAATTCGCTCGAGATCCTAAATATACCAATAGATATCATTGCAACAATTGAACTCATCTATAGCATTTCAATGGTTATCATCATCGTCTGGCTGGCATACAGAATATACGATAATATTCTCATCTATTACGCGAAATCCTTTGCCAAGAAAACGGAAATGGAGATCGACGATGTACTCGTCCCTCTTTTTGAAAAGATAGGGATGATTATCATACCTTTGCTAGGATTTACTGCCATTTTACACATTCTGGGCTTTGATGTGACGGTGATCATTGCTGGCGTTGGAGTACTCGGTCTCGTAATTGGTCTTGCAGCTCAATCCACTTTATCAAACCTCTTTGCCGGCTTGCAGCTACTGGTGGACAGACCATTCAAAGTTGGTGACCTGATCTTGATGGAGGACGGAGAAGTCTGTGAGGTTCGTAAGATTGGGTTGAGAAGCATCACGCTTTATGATATTTTCAAGCACTCAAATATTATAATACCAAATAACGAGATCGCCAATAAGAAGATCATCAACATTGTTCAGCCAGATAGAAAGTATAAGAGAAGCGTCACTGTTGGCGTTGCCTACGGCTCAGACGTCAAGAAGGTGGAATCGATCCTTTTACAAGCGGCGCTCGAACACCCGAACGTGTTGAAGGACGAGGAACATGCACCAGTTGTAAGATTTGAGGATTTCGGGGACTCCGCTCTCATTTTCACCATTTACTTCTGGGTCGACGATGTACGCAACCAGTGGAAGGCCACTTCCGATATCAGAAAGAAAATCGACGAGAAATTCCGCGAAGCGGGCATCGAGATCCCATTCCCGCAGAGAACGGTGTGGCTCAGGCAACTTGAGAAAGACACTCAAACCAAATGAAGATTCAGTTCGCGGGCGAAAGCATAGGCTTCCTCAAATTCCGACGGCTTCAGGAGTCGATTGATGTCGCGGTGCTCGAATGCCCTGTGCATTGGCCTGTATTGATCCATTACATTGACCAACGCCGATGGTATATTCTCGGCAATCCACTTCAATACAGGTTTCGTGCAGCACTCGATATGATTTGGAAGCACGAGGTGCCGCACGATGACTTCGGCCTGTTTTGCGGCGAGTAGGTGATTGCGGGAAACAATCTCGAAATAGTTTTGCACGCCTGATAGACGCCTAGCACACGAATTATTTCCATATTTGAAATCGGTCAGATAGACATCGATAATTCCGTCTAAAAGTTCCATCGATTTTTCTGTCAGAAACATATTCGAATTCCAAATCTGGGGAATGTTGACCACCGCATACTGGAGAACATCGAGAACATAATACAGATTTGGCGTCGGATCCCCTCCTACCCAATTGACATTAACGGCGGACATGGGACTCCAAACCTTCATCGCAGAAATTGCTTTGGAACGAGCTATCCCACCAAATCTTTCGGCGATCTTTGCGGCCAAACGCTGTGGCAGTAGATAGATGCCTTCATCTGGATGTGTACTGATGTCGTAATTCTGACAAAAGACACATTTGAAATTGCATCCGCTGAAGAAAATTGTATAAGAGGGAATCAGAGGAGGTTCCTCCCCGTAATGAAGAAATTCGCTTGCTATTCGCGGATCAAGAACACCGCACCGACCTTTAACGCCTTCATTTCTGTTGACATGACATCGCCATTCACAAATCTCGCACCGACTCAGCATCCTTTTTGCAAGTTCTAATTTTAGATCGAGCAACGACCTAGCTGGTGTATCCAAACCCTTCATGCGTTCTGATTTGAACTCTTCGTCGCCTATATGCAAATGAAAGTCCGCAATTTGATCCGCATGCAATTTCCAGAGTTCCTCATCCGTCTGCGAGGGAGAGAAATCCGCCTGCATTTTTTTCGCGAGAAGATAGTAGGCTTTGCTTTTACCATCCAGAATGGAGTAATATCTTGCCAACGGCTCTTTCATCTGATTATACTTACAACAATTCCGTTTAAGCCTTTTTCTTCGACCTTGCGATTATTGATTCTTTCTTTGATCGATGATCCGATCGTTATGGCAGATTCATCTCCACTCGAATATCTCCTCGAAGCGCTATTTCTCAAACATAAAGCCTTGTGGATCTGTGGACAAGAAGGACAATCGTTCGATTGAGGCAGATTTTTCATGTGACAGAAAGGTTCTCAAAAACCATTTAATAAGGCGAAGTCTCATTTTACCAAAAAGGGAGTTACAGCCCATTATCATTGGAGGTGTTAGTTTGGGAGTAATGGACGTAATTAGGGGTAGACGAAGTATTAGAAAGTATAAGAAAAAACCGATTCCAGAAGATCTTTTGACAGAGATCCTGGAAGCAGCTCGTCTCGCACCCTCTGGAGCTAATAGACAGTTCTGGAAATTGATTGTTGTTCGCGACGAAGAAAGGAAGAAGGGACTGGTCCCCCTGTGTCGGGATCAGAAATTCATCGAAGACTGCTCGGCGTTCATCGCTGCTGTCGACGATCCGAGCCAGAAGTGGTACAGAGTTGATGTCGCCATCGCCCTTGACCATTTATCCCTTGCGGCAGCTGAAAAGGGTCTGGGAACGTGCTGGATTGGTGCGTTTGACCCAGAGAAGGTTGCTGAGTATCTAGGTGTTCCGAAGGGGTTGGTTGTTACGGTCTGCATGACACTAGGGTATCCGGCGGAATCTCCGGAGCCGAGACCAAGAAAACCGCTGGAAGAATTGGTATTCTGGGAAAAATACGGGGAGAAAGTATGAAAATCATCAATATGAGAGATCTAAAAGAGGTCTCATCATCTGGCGAGCGTGGTCAAGTTATTATCATCGATTGCATCAACGAAAAGGACATCGTTCTTGGTGTGAGAGAGATTGGACCAAATTCGATGGCCCCAAAGCGTCCACATCATCACCCGCTACGCCAGGCGATGTTTGTGATTGAAGGGACAGGTTTTGTCACCAACGGCATTGAGAGATATCGATTTAAGCCTGGGGATTTCATCGTAATTGATACCAATGAGGAACATTATTTTGAGTCTGAGGGAGAGAGGGTGAAGATGATTGAAGTGCGTTTCCCGTGAGAAGTTTCACCTAAAAAAGTGTGACCATTTTCATCATTACGTCAATTGAGTACCGAAGCGAGTATCTTTGATACATGTGGAATCCAAAGTTGTCGGGCTCAATCATCTGGTAGTTGATAATCGCATAGGATATTGAGGCTCACAAAACTGTCAATGTTGGATGCAATCAAATGAGCGAAAGATTCTTTCTGCATCTGGTATCCATCTACGCATTGTCGTAAAATCACACTGCCAAATCGTTAGGGATAAGATTTATAATGGTTGTTAGTGTTTCACGATCGTGAAATCATGACGACCGGAATCGGACGATATCTCAAACAAGAATACATATGGGCGACTGCAAGGATTGCCCTTGGATGGATGTTGTTCTGGGCCTTTATAGATAAGGTGTTCGGACTCGGATTTAGCACAACACCACAGCAATCTTGGCTTTCTGGGGCGTCCCCAACAACAGGGTTTCTGAAATTTGGTGTTTCAGGCATTTTCGCAGATTTGTTCAAGGCAATGGCAGGCAACGTACTTGTCGATGTTCTGTTTATGGCAGGCCTGTTGCTGGTCGGGATCGCTCTTCTGCTCGGCATCGGAACGAAGATTGCTGGCTACGCTGGTGCACTCCTCATGTTCATTCTCTACCTTACAAACGTGCCTCCTCTGCACAATCCGTTGATCGACGAACATATCATCTATCTAATCGTGCTCATTGGCATTGCTAACGTCAAAGCTGGTCATACTTGGGGACTTGGAAAGTGGTGGTCAAATACTTCGATCGTCAAGAGGTTCCCGATCCTCGAGTGAATTCCATTGAAATAGCAATCTGGCCCGTGCTGTGAAAAAAAACAGGTTCACCAGGGCTAGCTTTTTTTTAAGTTTTTTTAATTAGTTTCAAATAGAATTCAGAAAAAGATTTTCAATAGTGGATAATGACTTATAATGAAATTTCCGAGAATTTGGACAAAATCAAAAGGTACAGCAGTTTTCACGTCGACTCACTCATTTCGATTGCTCGGAAGATAGTAGTCCCTGGAGCCCAAATTCTTGGCGATATCATTGGATCCGATGAGGGCAAGTCCGTTATCGCGAGGATCTTCTGCAATTTCGAGTCTAATCCGGTTTTTGAAGCGACGCCAAGTCTGAGAGGAGTAGTCCAGTGTCCCGTCCACTTCGTTGTGGACCCTGGGATTGAGTGGATTTTGAAGCTTGGTTCGAGAATTGAGCTTCTTTTTCGATTTCGAACTCCTTCGAATCTTGGAGAACACCAATGAAGCAAGTGAAGATCTCCTGGCTAGAGAGCCGATTAACTTCTCACTCCTTCTAAGGCCTTCTCCTAGAAGTCTCCTAGCCTCAAATGTCGCCTTTCGAAAAGTTTCATCGATTACCGTCAGGCAGAATTCAACTGCGCAGCCTCATTGAGAAGGATCCCCTAAGAAAAAGGAAAGGGAGATCATAGAAAAGCATTGACCTCTATGTTTCACTGATAAAAAAAGCGGCATTGATTCAAAATATCGAATGACCTTTCTATGTTCTAGCGTTTTTACTGACAGTCATCTCCTCTCGTGCCCTACCACATCTATTTTCTCTTTCTTAATCTCATTTCGAAAAAACAATTGTGAGGAAAAAACAGCAAACGAATCATTATCGCTTTAGCGTCCATCAACTTTTTCATAGTCTCAACCATCCTTCTCGAATTCCAAAAAAGCCTGGGTTCACCCAAAAAAATGTGCCAATTCCGTGAAAGATGAGGAGACGCAAATCCTAAGAATTGATATCCTATAATGAATTTCAATCCTCTTCAATCCTCTCGATAAATGGAAGTTTTGTGAGGGTTTTCCTGTTTCGGGCACTGTATCGCCATTTCCAGCCCGCCAATCCAAGAAATGGCAAGGTGATGAGGATGGAAGATGGCGGTGCTGGGAATGATAAGATAAACGTGAAGAATAATTCTTCAGATGAGAGATCATTCCCATCGGGAAAAGAGCCTTTTTCATTTCTAAAACCATACCACGTTGCATGGATCTGGCTCTTCTTTGCATGGATGTTCTGCTATATGGATCGAAGCATCACTGGGCCCGTCGTGACATGGATGATCAACAATAACGTATCCTTCATGGCAGATGCGCCGATACCTCATGCCCTCGGCGGGATCATCGGAGGAATGTTTTTCGCTGATTACGTGCTTACACAATTTCCAGCGGGATATCTTGGCGACAAATTCGGACGAAAAAATGATCGTCATCAGCACCGCATGGGCCGGAATTACGACATTCCTCAGCGGACTTGCAAAATCGGTCAATGCATTTGTCGCAGCGAGGGTTTTTACGGGTTTTGGTGAAGGTGCGTATTATTCAAACGATCGTGCCCTTATCAGTGCTGTTACCCCCAAAGAAAAGAAAGGATTCGGTATGGGATTTGTCTTCGTTGGCCTGGCTGCGGGTCTCACAATTGCGACGGTTGCAACACTGTAACATCCTTGACTTCTCGAGCGAATATCTCGGCAGCGAAGCAGCATGATCCGACCCCTTTTTCATCTTCTCCATTCCAACCCTATTTGTCGCGTATGATGTTTGGAAATTTGTCAAAAAGCCAGCAGAAGAGAAGGAAAAGTACATTCCAGCTGCCACAAGGCTGATTGCTAATTCACTCATCTTTCTTATCCTGATCAAGTTGACCTACCTGGCCGCGGCCAACATGGGTCTGAACACACTTTATAAATCGTTCGCGGTATTAGCAATAGCGTTTGTGCTAATAGCGATCATCCATCGATCGCTCGGAGTCGCGAGCGCGCCACTGTTGAAAAACCGTGATCTCGTGTTGATGTTATCTCGGCAATACCGATCTCTGTACACCGTGGTTTTTTGGCTTCTGGGCACTTCTTGTCGTTTCTGAGGCATCCAAGATTGGGATCTCCGGTGCAGCTGTCTATGCGAGCTTTTTTGGAATCGCGAACGGATTTGTCTATGTGCTCGAGGTAAACTTTGTGATTACGGCATGTCAAAGGGTATTGCCAGAAAAAAAACTCTATGTCCTTACATGCCTGATCGTCTCGATTCTTGTCTTTCTCCTCGCAGGATACGTCACCGCCAGGATGCAAGATGTCTCGCTCCTTTGCGCTATCATTTTCCGCATAGGATTACCTCTTGCTGCAATGCAGACGATTCACATGACCCCAATATCGGATCTCGCTCCACCGAAGTTGATGGCAGAGGCGTTCAGAATGTGGAACCTTGTGGCAGAGATCGGCGCTGTCATCTCACCAGTTATGTCTAGTATGATTAGGGATTTGACAGGCGATTGGACACTAGCCATTGTGCTCAACGGATTCATTCTCCTGATGAGTACAATTCTTGTTCTCTTCGTCAAAAAAATGAAAATTTTAAACAAGGAAGACTGCCCTATCGCTATCGAATCGGGGGTAACGCTGGAAGATGAAGATCGGAGCGGTTGGCGACCTGCATGGCAAAAAATATATCGAACTCCTGGGCAACAAACCAGAATATGCTGGATTAGATCTTTTGCTACTAGCCGGCGACATCACCGAAAATAACAACGTTGAGGAGTTTGATCTCGTTCTTGAAAAACTCAAAGGAATGACGCAGGCGAATCTGGTCGCTGTTTTCGGAAATGAAGAATACGAAGAGACGCACGCCGAATATAAAAAAAGAGAGGGAATTATTTTCTTGAACGATAACGCGACAACGCTCCAAATCAGGGAGGTGAAGATCAAAATTGTTGGCACAACAGGTTCTCTTGATAGACCAACATGGTGGCAGAGAACAAATTTGCCAGACATTTGGAAAAAATATCAGCAACGTATCGAAAAGGTTTCCCAGTTGCTGACACGCGACGATTCGGATTTCCTCATTTTATTGATGCACTATGCGCCGACGTATAAGACTCTCACAGGAGAGAAGCCAGAAAGATACCCAGAAATGGCCTCTGAAAAATACGAAGCAATCCTCATGGAAAAAAGACCTGACTTCGTTTTTCATGCCCACGCCCATAAGGGGACGAAACGTGTAATGTTGAGAAAAGAACAGAGAAGATTGGATGAGATTGAGAAGGAGCTCAAACCCGTTCCAATTTACAATGTTTCGTTACCCCTTAATAAATCCATCACAATAGTCGAGCTGCAGGAAGGAAAGCATGCTGAAGGATAACGAGGATAATTCATTTTTGCCGATCGGGTCGATCAACGATCTTGTCTACGAGATGTTACGCCAAATTCCAAAAGGAATGATCACCACTTATGGAAACATCGCAGAAGCACTTGGTGACATTCGCGCCTCAAGGGTTATCGGTATGATCGTTTCGGAAAACCCAATGCCTGTGGTTATCCCTTGTCACCGTGTGATTTATTCAACGGGAGAAGTCGGATGGTATGGAGGAAAGAATAAGGGAAATGAAGAAAAGAAGGAACTTTTGCGAAAGGAGGGCATAGAAATCATTGGAGACAGAGTTGTCAATTTCGAGCGGATTCGCTTTTCTGATTTCAAGGTAGTACCAATACTAAAGATTTTGAAAGAGAAGCAAGAGAAGATGAGATCTGGAGTCATCGATTGCGATGATTTCGGTACCGTGAGATTCGTTGCGGGAATCGATGTCTCATATCATAATGATCAGGCTTTTGCTGCCATCGCCATTTCCGATTTTGAAACGGGAAAAATCATTGAAGAGCGAGTGATTCAGAAATATGCAGAATTTCCTTACATCCCAACCTATCTGGCATTCAGAGAGATCCCAGTGATCGCTGATCTGATCGATAGAAAAGAGAATACAATTTACATGATTGATGGTCACGGCATCCTTCATCCACGTGGTTTCGGGATCGCATCGCACGTGGGCGTGCAGTTTGATATACCGACAATTGGTGTCGCCAAGAGATTGCTCATCGGCGAGGTGCAGAACGACGATGCCATGATATCCCCGATCACCCTCGATGGCGAAGTGAAAGGCTATTTAATAAAAAAGAGTGGAAAAAAGAGCCTTTTCGTTTCCGTTGGGCATAGAATTTCACTAAATACAGCTTGTCAGATCTGCAGAAGATTTGTTGATTACGGTATTCAGGATCCATTAAGTCGAGCACACGAACTCGCCAATCAACATAGAAAGAAAAACATAGGAAAAGGAAAGGGTCCCCTATGAAAATTACAGTTTACGGGGCTGGCGCAATCGGTAGTTTTTTCGGTGGATTACTGTCGGATAAAAATGAAGTTACACTCGTTGGACGAGCTCCACATGTTCACGCGATTAATCAATCTGGACTGAGAATCTCGGGAATGCTTGAAAAGGTCGTTCATCCTCGTGCTGTCACAGATTTATCCAATCTTGAAGAACAAGATATCGTGATCGTGACGGTTAAAGCGTACGATACAGAGAAAGCGACGGAGGCGATCTCAGCGATCGTCGGAAAAGAGACAACTATCGTATCAATCCAGAACGGCCTCAATAACATGTCAGCCCTCGATAAGAAATTTGGGGACCGTGTTATTGGCGGTGTCACATCAATCGGCGTAACACGTATTTCGCCAGGACACGTTCGCCTTGCTGGCAAGGGCGATACGATATTTGGTTCTTTGAGGAAGAATCATGAAAGAGTAAGAACAATCGTTGAGATCTTCAACCGTTCAGGAATTGAAAGTCGTCCCACCGAGAATATCATTGGCGAGATTTGGCTAAAAGCTATCGTGAATTCTTCGATAAATCCCATTACCGCAATCGTCAGGAGAAAAAATGAATGTATTATGACAGAGCCAGAATTGAGGGACCTGGCAAGGAAGATCTGCGAGGAAGCAACGACTGTTGCAAGAACTTCTGGGATCATGCTACCGCTTGCTGATCCGTTTCAGCGAGTTGTGGAGGTTGTCTCGGCCACTAAAGAGAATTTTTCAAGCATGCTACAGGACATCGAACGAGGAAAGAAAACGGAAATCGACGAAATCACGGGAGCGATTGTCACCCAAGCTAGGAAGCTTGGTATCGAAGTCCCGGTTAACGAAACAATTTGGAAGCTTGTGCGAGCATTGAGCATGAAGTGAAATTCTACTCAGACGTGTTACTGCATCCAGACAGACACCTTTAGAAAGATTAATATCATGGCAGCCTGATTTTCGTGCGTGATCTTCTATGGTAGATGTCAGGGAGCTAGCTGAGAAAGCGCTCGCCTATAAGGAAAAAGGCTTGAGTGAAAGGGAAATCGCTGATGAATTACATCTTTCGATCGACACCGTCAAGTATTTAATCGAGGAAGGTGGAGCCGGTGTTCTTCCGCCTTCGGACGTCAAAATCGGCTGGAGGAGTATCGGCGTTTATGGAAGCCGTATTAGCATGATGAGTGATATCCTCGCGGATATCATCATCGAAGAACTTGACAAAAGAAATCTTAGTGCCGATGTCGTACTTGGAATTGCGATCAATGGTGTCTCATTCGCGACTGTGATTTCAGACATACTTGGAATGGAACTCGCGGTATATAAGCCGCCAGCAGAAAGAGGAAAGAAGGGTGGAGCTTTCAGCTCCAATTATGCATCTGTGGAAAATAAGAATGTGATCATCGTAGATGACGTCATCTCGACAGGTGCAACTCTTCAGGAGGCGATCAAAGACATCAGGGAAAGTGGTGGAAAGCCCGTACTGGCAGTTGTCATCGTCAACAAAAGCAGCCTAAACGAGATTGATGGCGTCCCGCTGAGAGGCGTGATTAGAGCAAGGTCTATGGGCGGAACGATCCTTGGTGGCGGGCCATTGCACTCATTCCCATACGGATAAGCGGTTCAACTTTTGAAATGAATGAAATCAGAAAAAATGAAAAGCTCACGCCTGAAGAGCGCGCAAGGGTTCTATCGCGACTTCATAGCTTGCTCTATTGGGTTGGTGTGCTCATTCCAGAGGAAGAGCTGATCGATGATCAGAGAATTCCCCTTCGGGACGTCGTCTATGACTTTACCTCCAAAGAAGAGCCAACGGATGACGAAGTGAGGGGAGCTCTCGCGCTTGCCCATCTACTCGAGGAAAAAGCAAAGGTGCTCGAGGAGAAGCTACAAACTGAAGAACTGACAAGATTAAAAGCACGTAAGTTATATGAGGAGATCGCTGGTCTGCTAAGAGCGGTGGCTGACCTTCGGCATTCAAAAAGTCAAGATTTTGAAATCAAAGCCAAGGCACTGATGTCAAAGGTCGATGATGAAAGAAGATGGCTTGAGTTCATCGAGAAAATAAAGCGCTGATGTTTTCTGCTCTTTTCTTTATGGTTTCTCCAATTTTCGGAAGAATTAAATAATTTATTCCCGTTTATTGGTCACTGACTTACGAAAAACGGAAAACCGGAAGGGAGAAAGATGTTAGATCACTTGGATGAGAAAATCATCGAAATCCTGAAGAAGGATTCGAGAAGACCTTTTGTCGATATTGCGAACCAACTCAAAGTATCGGAAGGGACTGTGAGAAGCAGGGTCAGGCGACTCGTCGATGACGGAATAATCAAGAGCTTTACCATCAAAACGAGCAACAAGAATGTCAAAGCCATCATCGAGATCAAAATCAATGTCAATGTCAATACCTCGGTTGTAGCCAGCGAGATCTCAAAATTTGAAGGTGTTTCCGAAGTTTTCGAGGTAACTGGCGACGAGGATATTGTTGTTATCGTTGATGTCAATTCATCACCTCAGTTAAACGATATCATCGAAAGGATCAGACAATTCGAAAACGTCCAGTCAACGAGGACAAGACTCATCCTCAAGGATCATTTTGGAGGATCGTAGATGTTTTATGGTTGCGCAACGGCGATCATCACACCCTTCAAAGAGAATGGCGAAATTGATGAGGAAGGACTGCGAGAGCTCGTCGCATTTCAAGAAGAGCAGGGTATCGATGCCATCGTGCCATGCGGTACAACTGGTGAATCCGCGACGTTGACGCATGAAGAGCACGTGAAAGTCATCGAGATTGTCGTCGATCACGCGAGAAAAGCAAAGGTCATCGCTGGCGCTGGGAGTAACGCAACGCATGAAGCAATCTATCTGAGTCGGGCTGCCAAGGACCTGGGGGTCGATGGAATCCTTTCGATCTCGCCGTATTACAATAAACCAACACAGAAGGGCATTTTTGAACACTACGAGAGAATTGCCCAGGCTGTCGATTTGCCGATCATCATTTACAACGTGCCGAGTAGGACGGGCTCAAATATTGAAGTATCAACCGTCGTGAAACTTGCGGAAATTCCCAACATTGTCGGCATCAAAGAGGCGAGCGGTAACATCGTTCAGGTAATGAACATACTAGCTCAGGCCCCAAAGGGATTCGTTGTCCTGTCGGGAGATGATGTTCTTACGTATCCAATGATGACACTCGGTGCGAAGGGCGTTGTTTCAGTCGCTTCGAATGTTGTTCCGTCGATGGTTAAATCGATGGTTGATCACCTTCTTGCTGGGGATTGGGAAGAAGCGAGAAAGCTGCACTTCAAGCTTCTGCCCCTTTTTAAGAACCTCTTCATCGAAACGAACCCGATTCCTGTCAAGACCTCGCTTAGGCTCATGGGAAAACCAGCTGGTTCATTTCGACTGCCTCTGTGTGAAATGAACCAGTCCAATCTGGAGATCCTTAGGAGGACACTTCTTGATCTCGGAGTGATTTCAAAGTAATCGATGATCGCGGCACAAAGCTGGTGAGATCATGATCAGAGTCGTTGTTGGCGGTGCAACAGGGAGAATGGGAAGTGCAATTTGCAGGTTGCTGACAAAGCAGAAAGACATGGAACTCTACGGCGCGGTTGTGTCCTCAAGCGGAGGCAATGTGGGAAAAAGGATTGAAGGTGGCGTCGTCACGCTCGGCGATGATCAGCTTGATAAAGCTTTGGAAGGCGCCGATGTTTATGTTGATGTCACGACGCCTACAGCGGCAGAAAAAAATCTTATGAAAGTACCGCCACTGGGCGTTAACATCGTCGTTGGGACGACTGGTATCTCATCAGATACGATGGCGAAATTCGCTGCCTCGGTGAGACGACACGGTATTTCGGCTGTCGTCACTCCGAATTTTTCAATCGGCGTGAATGTATTCTGGAAATTGTGCGGAGACATGGCAGCGGTTCTCAAAGATTATGATGTCGAGATCATTGAGTTTCACCACAATCAGAAGAGAGACGCGCCTTCTGGAACCGCTGTGAAGGCAGCTGAAATCATCGGCAACCAGATGGGTATCAATAAATTCGTCAAAGGGAGGGATGGGATCACTGGCGTGAGAGACAAGGAAATCGGTATTCATTCATTGAGGGGAGGCGATGTGGTCGGCGAACATACCGTCGTATTCGCCGGCAACAAGGAAAGACTTGAATTAACCCATCGCGCCCATTCGAGGGACGCGTTCGCGGAAGGGGCACTTGCCGCCATCAGGTGGATATGGCAACGAAAGGATGGAAAGATACACACGATGAGCGAGGTGTTGGGGCTTTGATCAAAGTAATGAAGTTTGGCGGGACGAGTGTGGGCTCTGCACAGGCTCTCGATCGCGTGATCAATATCATATCCAATGAAAGCGCGAAAAAAGCTGTGGTCGTTTCTGCACAATCGGGTGTGACGAATTCGCTGATCGCGTGGATGAAAGATGACACCCAAGGAATCGATTCGATCATCTCGTTTCTCGAAACGAAATATTTCGAACCTGTAAAGAATAAGCTGGATGAAGCCGCAAGACAGTCTTATGAGAATCAGATCAGGGAATCGCTTCTTCAGCTAAGAAAACTCCTCGAACGATACAGAAACAATCTCGAAAACTCCCTGCAAGACGCGATCGCGAGTTGGGGAGAGCGTTTATCGGTGATCATGGTCTCATCCCTATTGAATGCACGTGGTGTTGATTCCGTTCCAATGAATGCTGAGGATGCCGGGATTGTTGCTTTAGGCGTTCACGGCAACGGATCAGCGGACCTCGATGCAACAACTAAGAACTTCAAGAAAACGATTCTACCCCTGATCGATAGCGGAAAGACGCCTGTTATAACCGGATATTACGGATGCGGCAAAGACGGAAAGCCGATCACCTTTGGACGTGGTGGCTCCGATTATTCTGCAGCGGTCGTTGCGTATGGAATAGCGGCTGATTGTCTTGAAATATGGACAGACGTTGATGGGTTCATGACCGCCGACCCGAGAATCGTGCCAAACGCGAGGACGATCAAAGAGATGGATTACGGCGAGGCTGGTGAACTCGCATATTTTGGCGCTAAAGTGTTGCATCCAAGAACGATCGAGCCTGTGAGAAGGAAGAAAATCAGATTGCTGGTAAAGAACACATTCAATCCTGATGGTAGCGGAACGCTCATCCACAGTCTTCGATCGCCTGGGAAAACATTACTGAGGAGTGTGGCTATTAAATCGGATCTTTCGATCGTGAAGATCTATTCATCAGAAATCGCCTATCAACCAGGATTTGTATCGGATCTCCTGAACGCGATCGGCGAGGATGGCGTAACAACCTATGCAATCTCAACATCACTTTCCACCCTTGCTGTCGTTATCCCAACTTCAGAAGTGCCACAGGCGCTTAAGAAAATCAATGAACTAAAAGAATCGCGTATGGAAAAACTGATGGTCAAGAACAACATGTCCTTGATCTGTGCAGTTGGTGATAACATGATCGATACGATGGGCGTCGCCGCACGAATATTCCAGGTTGTCGAAGAGGCGCAGGCGAACGTCGAATTGATCTCCGAAGGAGCATCAGACATCGCACTGAATTTCGTTGTCCCGAGCGATAGGGCTCCAGACGTTGTGAGAATGCTCCACGATCGGTACATAGGTGGTTGACTTGAGGCAATTTGAGTGCATCAATGGAGAGATGGTAATCGGGGGAATTCCCGCGACGAAGATCGCAGATAAGTTCGGCACCCCTGTATACGTGACCGATGAATCGGCTCTTCGAGAGAATTTCAGACGGATCAGCAAGGCTTTTTCGCGCCACATGTCGACTCACATTCATTACGCCTGCAAGGCGAACACGAACCTTGCCATCCTGAGAATCTTAAAACAGGAAGGCAGCTACATAGACGCGGTGTCGATCGGAGAAGTCGAAACATGTCTGAGAGCCGGTTTTTCACCGGATAAAATCATGTTCACAGGTGTGTGCGTTTCAACGAAAGAGCTGGGGGCTGTTGTTTCGAAGGGAGTGCTCATCAACATCGATTCATTCTCGGAAATGAAAAGACTGGCAGGAATCAAATCTGGCATTCCGATTTCGATCAGGGTCAATCCCGACGTAGGAGCTGGACATCATGATCACGTCGTCACGGGAAGCAGGAAATCCAAGTTTGGAATCCCCCTAGCTGATATTTTAAAAGCGTATTCGGAGGCTCTCGATCTCGGATTGATTCCAGTGGGCCTTCATGCACATATCGGCGCAGGGGTTCAGGAAATCGATCCCTTCGTCAAGGTGACCGATGTCCTCGTATCAATTGCGAAAGAACTTGAGGAGAAATTGAAAATTGAGCTCGAATTCGTCGACATCGGGGGCGGTATCGGTATTCCGTACAGGCCCGACGAAAAACCAATGGACGTCGATCTGCTCGCGCAGGAAGTTACATCTAGGATCAAAGCGGGCTGCTCTGTTGAAACGGTGGCAATCGAGCCAGGAAGATACATTGTCGCTGACACTACCGTCCTGCTCACGAGAGTAGTTGATATAAAAGAGACGCCAGAGAAGAACTTTGCATGCGTCGACGCGGGATTCAATATCCTTATCAGGCCTTCATTTTATGGTTCATACCATCATGTCGCTGTTGCTAATAAGTTCGATGCTTCGGGGGAAGTGATCTACGATATCGTCGGACCGATCTGCGAATCTGGTGATTTTCTGGCAAGGGACCGACTTCTGCCAAAGCTAGATGAAGGGGATGTAATTGCTGTTTATGACGCTGGTGCTTACGGCTTTTCAATGAGCTCCCAGTACAATTCGAGACCGAGATGCCGGGAAGTACTCGTTTATAACGGAACCGCGAATATTATCCGGGAGATGGAGACTATTGATGACATACTGCGACATCAGAGGGTGCCCTCGAGGCTGATGGTTTGAAATTCTGGAAGTATCATGGGATTGGCAACGATTTCATTCTATTCGCTGATTTCCAGCGGCGCCTGCAACTCTCGAAAAAGAAAATTGTGGGTCTTTGCGACAGGCACTACGGGATCGGTGCAGACGGGATCCTGATTCTTGAACAGTCGCGAGATGCCGATGCTGCGATGAGGATTTTCAACGCGGATGGCAGTGAAGCGGAAATGTGTGGTAATGGGATCAGATGTGCGGCAAAGCACCTCTACGATTTTTCGATTGTCAGAAAAGAAAGAATGAGGATTGTCACGTTAAGCGGCGTTAAAGAGGTGCGATGCATCGTTCAAAATGAAGAGGTTGACGAGGTCATTGTGAATATGGGTACACCTTCCCTTGATTGCTCATCAATTCCAATGAAATATGAAGGTCAATTTATCCAGAAGGTTATCGATGTAGGTGGGCGGCAGATCCGTGGAACAGCGGTATCGATGGGAAACCCTCATTTCGTGACTTTCGAGGATTTTGGGCCTGACGAAATAAGAATTCTCGGCCCCTTGATCGAAAATCACCCCATTTTTCCGAGAAGAACAAACGTGGAGTTTGCGAGAATCGATGCGAAGAGGATTATCGTTGATGTCTACGAGCGCGGAGCTGGATGGACACTTGCATGCGGCACTGGCGCGTGCGCGGCTGCCGTCGCGGCTGCGATCGCTGGGCTTGTCAAATTCGATGAAGATATTGAGGTGCGGTTGCCGGGGGGCAGCCTCTGGGTGACTGTTCCAAAGGATCTGTCGTCGGTCACGATGCGTGGTTCAGCTGTTCGAGTTTTTGTGGGAGAAATTGAACTGGAGTGATCGATATGAGGCATGAGGTTGCAGAGAGACTGAAAAAGATTCCTCCATATTTATTCGCTGATATCGAAGCGAAGGTTAGAGCAAAGAAAGCTGAAGGACTGGACATTATCGATTTCGGAATCGGAGATCCAGACATTCCGACACCAAATGAGATCGTGGAAGAGCTGATCAGGCAGGTGAGGGACCCCATTAATCATCAATATTCAACGAGTGCTGGCGAAATTGAGACGAGAAGGGCCGTTGCTGAATGGTACATGAGAAGGTTCGGTGTCGATGTCGATCCTGAAAAAGAAGTTGTCATCACGATGGGAAGCAAAGAGGGACTCGTCAATATATGTAGAGCCTTTGTCAATCCTGGCGATGTAGTACTCGTTCCCGACCCTGCATATCCCGTTTACGCACAAGGAGGCGCCCTACTCTCAGAGGGGATACCTGTGAGAGTTCCGTTGCTCCCTGAAAATAACTTTCTTGTTGATGTCGATCGTCTGCCTGAGAACGGAAAAATGATTTTTATCAACTATCCAAATAATCCAACCGGTGCTGTTGCGTCAAAGGAGTTTTTGAAAAAGATCGTAGAATGGGGAAGAGAAACGCGGACGATTATCTGCTACGATAATGCCTACTCGGAAATCACCTTCGATGGTTACATCGCGCCAAGCATTTTGGAATTTGGAAGAGAGTGCATCGAATTTGGATCGTTCTCGAAGACTTTCAATATGACTGGATACCGGATCGGATACGCCGTTGGTAGCGAAGATCTAATTGCCGGTTTGAAAAAAGTGAAATCCCAGGTCGACTCTGGCGTTCCAAAATTCATCCAAAAGGCGGCCATCAAAGCTCTCAAAGAGTACGAATGCATTGGAAGGCCAGCGTCCGTCGAGAAAAATTGTGAAATCTATAAAGGCAGGAGGGATGCATTCGTCACAGGTCTTCGGAAACTAGGATTCAGAGTAGAGCCGCCGCTCGGAACTTTCTACCTCTGGTTCCCAGTCGACGAGAAATCGATGGAGTTTTCGAAAAAGCTTCTGGACGTGGGAGTCGTGGTAACCCCCGGAGTCGGATTTGGCGAATACGGCGAAGGCTACGTTCGTGTTGCTCTTACTCAACCAGTAAGTCGTATCAAAGAAGCGCTGGAACGGATGGAACGGGTTTTATAGCTTCCTGTTCACGGCCGCTTTCAGCGCTTCGACAGCTGGTAGCGGTTTTCCCATCAAAAAAGTCTCCAGCGCTCCTCCGCCTGTACTCACATAAGAAAGTCGATCGGCGAGTTTCAGGGATTCGGCGACACCAACCGTATGGCCGCCTCCGATGACCGTGTAAGCATGCGATGTCGCCATCGCCGTCAGAAGTTCCTTCGTTCCGAGCAAGAATTCCTTTTTTTCGATCATTCCAGCGGGTCCCGACATGAAGGCGGTTTTTGCATTGTGAATCACTTTGACAAACTTCTCGATCGATGCTCTTCCGATATCCAGTATTGGGTATTCCGATGGAAGGTCTCCGACAAGAAGTTCTCTTCTTCTCCCGTCGACCTCAATTGCAACATCGTGAGGCAACAGAATTTGCTCGCCCTTTTCTTCCAAGAGTTTCTTCGCTGCTTCGAGATCTTCCTGAGTCAAGCCAGCAGAAAGAGCGTCCTCATTCGTTTTCCCAAGATCCGCCCCCCTTGCTTTCAAGAAAGCGTTCGCTGATAGACCGACGAGGATGACCATCGTCGCAATCTTCTTACTAATCAATCGAGTAACGACGGCGACAATATCGGTCACTTTTGCCCCACCAAGCACGAAGACCGATGGTTTCGCGGGATTCTCGAATAATTTCTTCAATACGGAGAGTTCTTTCTCCATTAATCGCCCTGCAGCAGACGGAAGGACTGCTGGGAACCCAACGAGCGAACAATGAGCCCTGTGAGAAGCGGCGAACGCGTCGTTGACATAAAGATCTACGAGTGGTGCAAGAACAGTTACAAGTTCTGACTTTGCGTGCTCCTCCTGTGATTTCTTTTCCTGTTCGTACGACAATTCCCTCACATTCTTCAAAATGATCGCTTCACCTGACTGGAGTTCTCTGATCGCGTTGATCGCTTTTTCGCCGATGAGATCATCCACATAACGGACCTCTTTGCCCAAGTGCTTGCTGAGGACGACAGCATGTCTATCGAGGGAGACAAAATCCCAATCGCCAGGTCGTCCCTGATGAGCTAGGATGACCACTTTGGCATGCTTGCTCAGCAACTCCCTCACCGTCGGAACAATCTGTCTTATGCGGTTATCATCCTCGATCTCCAGCGTATCTTTTTTCAGTGGGCAGTTGATGTCGACCCTAAGCAGCACAGTTTTGTGCCTTACATCGAAATCATCGAGGGTGTTGTACTCTTTCATGGCTATACCTCAAATGATGTACGAGAGGAAATCGACAAGTCGACTTGAATATCCCCATTCGTTGTCGTACCAGCATAGCACCTTGACTAAATTACCTTTTTCCTTTGCAACCATTGTACTTGGAGCATCGACAACTGAGGAGCGAGAATCGCCAACAATATCGATGGAGACGATCGGTTCTTCCGAATAGCCTAGTAAACCTTTCATGGAGCTTTCAGCGGCCTTTCGCAACGCCTCGTTTACCATATCTCTGTCAACACTTTCCATGACCATAGCAGTAAGATCCGTGATTGATCCATCAGGAACGGGCACGCGAAGCGCAACGCCGTTGAGCTTTCCGTCGAGTTCCGGCAAGACCTGAGAGACAGATCTGGCAGCGCCAGTTGTCGTGGGGACGATAGAGAGGGGGGCTGCCCTTGCCCTTCTCAGATCGGTATGTGGAAAGTCCAGCAATCTCTGATCGCCAGTGTAAGCGTGGACCGTCGTCATAAGGCCAGAGATTATTCCAAAGTTGTCGTTTAGTACCTTCGCAGGGAGCACAACACTGTTCGTCGTGCACGATGCCATTGAAATAATATGATGTTTTTTTGGATCGTAAGCTTCCAGATTCGCTCCGAGAACAACGGTGATGTCCGGATTCGTTGCTGGTGCAGTGATGAGGACTTTCCCTGCGCCAGCATCAAGATGGAGTTTACACATCTTCCTGTCTGTGAAAAAACCTGTTGATTCGACGACGACATCGATCTCCTCGCGAGCCCAGGGCAATCTTGAGGGGTCTTTTTCAGACGTGAATTTGACGATTTGATCGTTGATTGCCAGATTACCGCCAGTTGACTGAATATCCGCATTGAGCTTTCCATGCACGCTGTCGTATTTCAACAAATACGCGAGCGTCTTTGAATCGGCGAGATCATTCACCGCCACAATTTCGAAATCACTGAGATAATTCTCATGCTGGAGAGCACATCTGAAGAATGATCGGCCGATTCTGCCAAAACCATTGATCGCGACTCTGATTGTCATACGCAAATAACAGAGAGTTGAAAGGGTAAAAAGGGTTGCTTATGATCGAGCGTCTTAATCATTTGCCTATGCCAAGGCTTCTGTCGGTTTTCCTGATCGACCTCAGGGGATCCCTTTCGAGCTTCATCATGGCCCTGATACAGTCAATATTCTCCGGTATCACATCGCTTTCTTGGTGCACCGCTTGATAATAATAAAGTGTGCTGTTAACGACTTTGACCCCATCTTCCCAAACGATAATCTCCATGAAATCTCCACGAGGCCGGTTAAGATCCCTCGCGAGTTCCATGATCTGCGCGGAGGATTTAATCCCGTGCTTACCGCTCACAAATTTAATTCTAGGAACCTTATCCCAGACTGATAGGATATCTTCGTCTTTTGCTTTCTTCTTCAGATCAACGGCGAGGCAATGGATGTGCATCTGTGTTGTCGGCGTTACTACCGCCATTGTCTGGATATTGAGCCACGGCATGATCGTTTGCACATCAGGCCCGTGATGTGTTGGCAGTTTCAGAGTCGGTTCGATCGCATTAAGGGCCGCGCCCTTACGGTCTGCGGGATCCGCGCCTCTCCGTATTAAGGCGGCAAATACCCTCTCAATACCAAAAACCTTGTCGATTGGATAAAGCGTTCTTATTAGACCAGTTGTATTGCAGCTGACGACGCGAACAAAACGCGCACCCCAGGCTTCGTGATAATTTGCGAAGGAATTAAATGAGATCCCAGCAACGCCGTGCTTCTCACCGCCCTGGAAAATCGCCTTCACACCTCCCTTTTCGTATATCGGCTTGTAGACGGCCCCGACATCACCTGGCGTCGCGTCAACGATAATATCGACCTTCGAGAGCAGGTCTTCGAGCGTCCCAGCGACCTTTATACCATCTTTTTCAAAAGCTTCGATGTGTTCCGGTCTCGCGGCGTATAAAGGGATTCCTTCCTTGATCGCAAGTCGTGCCTCGTAGCTCGGTCTCGTTTTCGTAACACCCACGACTTCCATATCATCCTGTTTTGCGATGGCGAAAGCTATTCTCTTGCCGATTGTTCCGTAACCGTTGATGCCAACTTTCACCTTCATATTTCTCTTCCTCGCCGCACATGACATTAATGGGAACCAATATTTGAATTCCGATTTCCCGTTTCGGAATCTAAATCGCAATATTTGAATCTGCGCGGTTCTATTATTTGTTAAAGATTCCAGTACTTTCTCTGAACGTTGATGACCTTTTCGACAGACTCCCTATCGATGGTGTCGACATCCCTGACCTGATCTCTCATCATGGAGATTTTCTTGTCACAAATTAAACCAGCGAGGCCAGCAAGCACCTCAGCTGTTGCTTCAAGATCGTATCCTCCTTCGAGAATGAATGCGATCTTCCGATCGGGCGATATATCGATCAATTTTCGACAGAGTTCCAGATAACCTGTCGATGAAAGTTTGAGCGAAGCAATTGGATCGGCGTAATGAGCGTCGATACCGATACTTACAAGGAGACCTTCTGGATTATACTGTTCAAGCACGGGTTTGATAATCTTTTCAAATGCAAAAAAATAGGTTCCATCACCGACGCCGCTTCTCAGCGGAATGTTGATCGTATACCCTTCCCCAGCCCCCGTGCCAACATCTTCAGCGGCGCCACTACCTGGATAAATTCCGTACTGGTGAGTTGAAATGAAAAGTACTCTGTTATCATCATAAAAAATATCCTCAGTACCATTTCCGTGGTGGACATCGATATCAACGATCGCGATTCGATCGAGGAAGAGTTTTCTGGCGGCGATTGCTATGTTGTTAAAATAACAGAAACCCCCACAAAAATCCCTCCCTGCATGATGTCCAGGTGGTCTTACCAGGGCAAGAGCTGGCCGACGGTAATTGTAGGCGATTTTTGCAGCGGCAATCGCGCCGCCCACAGCAAGAAGGGCGATTTCATATGTTTCTTTGCGAATATATGTATCTGGATCAAGAAATCCTTCTTTCGCCGTTCTGATTCTTTCAATATGATCTTTCGTATGGACGAGCAACAGATCTGTCTCGGAGGCCGGTTCAGGTTTGATGACATCTTTCCAGACACCGGTATCCATCATTTTCCTTATCGCGAAAACGAGTCTATCGGGACACTCTGGGTGGCCGCTATATTGAAAGTGATCAAGATATCTTTCGTGAAAGACGATCGTCATCCGAGTAATAAGAAGAATTATCCATTAAAAAATACTTGGCCTAACTATCATAGATGAGATCACTCTGAAACGTCGATCAACAAGCTGCTAACACATTGAAACATTCTATAACCCTTGACTCCGTTTCAATATGTGAATTACTAGCAAGCATTAAATAGTCGGCTTGAGATAAAGGTTGACTGTGCTTAAAATGACCACGCGCTTTGATATTTCGGTGATTTCTCGTATTAGCGCAGTGGTGATCATAATTAGTTAGAGGCATCCTGGTAAAGGATGTCCTCACCCATTGTCGGATTATGGAGGGTAGCTTTTGAGAGGATCAAAGGCAGTTTTAGAGTTACTTGAACGACATGGCGTCGAGGTCATGTTTGGATTACCGGGAGGCACCACGATTCCCCTGTACGATGACCTTCTGGATTCAAAGATACGTCATGTGCTAGTCCGTCACGAGCAATGCGCGGCGCATATGGCTGACGGATACGCAAGGGCGACGGGAAGACCCGGCGTATGCACTTCAACATCGGGACCTGGCGTAACGAATCTCATGACAGGCGTGGCTACAGCATTCGTCGATTCCTCGCCGATGCTTGTGATCACAGGTCAAGTCGCTACCCACCTTATCGGTAATGATGCTTTTCAAGAGGCCGATTCGTTCAGCCTAATGATGCCGATCACGAAACACAATTTCAGAGTTCTCGATCCAAAGGATATCCCTGAGGCGATCAAACGGGGATTTAAGATCGCGACAACAGGGAGATACGGACCCGTCCACGTCGATTTGCCCGTTGACGTAATGCGTGCGGAAGTACCGGATGAATTACTCGAAAAAGAGTTTCACGTGGCAAAGCCGATGGAAGACCTATCAGATCTTCCCGAAGCACTCAAAATGTTGCGTGAGGCCGAGAGGCCATTGTTGCTTGTCGGCGGAGGTGTCATTTGGGCGAACGCGTCTCGTGAAGTGCTTCAACTCGCTGAGAGTTTAATGGCACCGATTGTGACGACGATCATGGGTAAAGGTGCGGTTCCAGAGAGTCACCCACTCTGCCTTGGCGTCATCGGCATGCACGGTCGAGAGGTTGCCAGAAGAGCATTCCTTGATTGCGACGTACTCCTGGCCATTGGCACGCGATTTTCTGACAGAAGTGCGGGTAATCAAAGTATCCTTTCTGACAGGGTGAAAATTATCCATATTGACATCGACGCTGGTGAAGTCGGAAAAGGCATGCATACAAGAGTTAGGCTGATTGGCGATGCAAAAAAGATACTGAGGGCAATCATCGCTGGACTCAGTGCCTCAAGAGGGGAAACACCATGGTCTCTTCGCATGAAAGCGATGCGAGAGGAGTGTGAATGTTGCATCGATCTCGGTGGCAATCCGATCAAACCGCAAAAGGTCATCCACGAACTCAACAAAATTTTGCCCGATGATGCGATTGTCACTACAGAAGTCGGACAGAATCAAATGTGGGCCGCGCATTTCCTCAAGGTACGCCATCCACGGCAATTCATAACCTCTGGAGGATTTGGAACAATGGGATTTGGATTCCCGGCGGCCCTAGGCGTTAAGGTCGCTTTTCCAAACAGACCTGTTATCGATATCGCAGGTGATGGGAGTTTGCAAATGGTCTTCCAAGAGTTCGCGACAGCCGTCTGCGAGAATCTTCCTGTCATGGTGTGCCTCATGAACAATGGGTGGCTCGGAATGGTCAAGCAGTGGCAAAAGCTGTTCTGGGGAAAGCGATATAGCGGTACAGAGCTGAAAAATAATCCCGATTTCGTTAAACTTGCCCAGGCATTCGGAGCTGATGGCGTCATGGTGGAGAAGCCATCAGAATTGAGAGAAGCATTGGAACGAGGTTTGAGATCTGACGTGCCCTTCATCGTCGACATTCGTGTCGATCCAGAAGAGGATGTTCTTCCAATGATTCCACCTGGCGGTGGTAAAGATCTTGTGAGGGGGCGCTGTAAATGGAGGTCATAAGAATTATCGGTGAGAATACTCAAGGAATCTTTCCGAAGGTTCTGTCAGAGCTGGTGCGAAGAAAGGTTGAAGTGAACAGAGCGTTCGTCGAAAGGAGCAATGGGAAGATTGAAATGATCATCGAACTCAGGAATTCATCTCTCAACGGAAAGCTCCTTCACTCACTTCGAAACCTTCAGGATGTCATTTCTGTCGAGTACCTCAAGGAGAAATACATTTGCCGCTGGGAGCTTTCGCCTGAGGAGAACTCTCAAATGACATTCGTTGGACCGCTTGGCAAAGATAACTGATGAGAAGGTTGAAAGCGAATCTTGTTTATATTTGACATCCTTTAGGGTCGCAAATCAAATCGGATAGGTGAGATGTATATGGCGAAAATCTATCATGATAAAGATGCGGATCTGAATGTCCTGAAGGGTAAGAAAATAGCTGTCCTCGGTTACGGAAGTCAGGGGAGAGCCCAGGCTCTTTGCCTCAGAGACAGTGGATTAAACGTTGTTGTTGGTGTGAGAAAAGGTGGGAATTCCTGGGAGCAGGCCAAGAAAGATGGCGTTGCGGTCGCTGAGATTCCGAATGCTGTCAAGAACGCGGATGTTGTTATGATGCTCCTTCCGGACGAGGTCCAAGAAGAAGTCTACAACAAGTACGTACTTCCAAACCTGAAAGAGGGGTGTGCGCTCGATTTCGCGCATGGGTTTACCGTCGTCTATGGTCAAGTCAAACCGCCGAAGAATGTCGATGTCATCATGGTCGCACCGAAATCGCCTGGTAAAAGGGAACGGGAAGTCTTTCTGGAGGGTTTTGGCGTACCTGCCCTCATCGCAGTGGAACAGGATTATACTGGGCACGCAAAGGAGATCGTTCTCGCGCTCGCGAAGGGTATTGGGTCGACAAGAGCTGGTGTCATTGAGACAACGTTCCATGAAGAGGTCACTTCCGATCTCTTCGGAGAGCAGGCAGTTCTCTGCGGTGGCGTTACCGCGCTGATTCTCGCCGGTTTCGATACACTTGTGAAAAGAGGATATCAGCCAGAACTTGCCTATTTCGAATGCCTCCACGAGCTAAAGCTCATCGTGGATTTAATCCAAGCAGGTGGACTCGTACACATGTGGAAGAACGTCAGTAACACGGCTGAATTCGGAGGTCTCACGCAGAGGGATTACATCATTACTGAGGAAACGAGAAAGGCGATGGACAGGATGCTCGATAAAATCCTCTCAGGTGAGTTTTCTAAAGAATGGATTGCCGACTGGAAGAATGGTCTCAAGAGAATGAAAGAGTTAGAGAAGCAAGAATCCGAGAGACTGATCGAGGTTGTGGGTAGAGAGATCAGATCACTCTTTGAAATGAAGAAGGCCAGCGAGTGACTTCTTCGCTCACCTTACTAGAAACCACTTCTTCTCCTCATTATTTTTTCATCTGTCAAAAAATGATAATTATTCCGTACCTTTATGACGGATTGGTGATAGAATGACGAGACGGGTGAAGATGATCACGCCGCATGATGAATTTCTTATCGAATTGAACGATACGAATACAGCTGAAGCGATCTGGAACGCTCTTCCTTTCGATGCATATACGAACACGTGGGGCGAAGAGATCTACTTCGAAATTCCTGTAAAAATGAAATTAGAACGCGGCAAGAAGGTAATGGAAATCGGTGAGGTTGCATACTGGCCTGATGGAAACGCGCTCTGCCTTTTCTATGGTCCGACACCCGTGAGCGGTGATGAGTCTCCAGTCGCGATCTCCCCTGTCACACCTGTTGGCAGAGTGTTAGGAGATCCAAGAAATCTGAAAAGAGTTGGTGATCGAATGAAGGTCACCCTCGACCGCGCCTAATTATATGAAACGATCTATCGGGCATCTAATTCCCGCCGATAAGTTCCAGAGATTCAATACTCACTGTTGGTACGATACATGATCTGACCACGGTTGCATCGTTGGCGATATCCTTCACTTTCATCAGCGCTTCAAACATGTTACCGACAAGAAGCGCGTGATTGATCGTCTGGATGATCTCCCCCTTCTTAATGACCGATGCGCATCTCACTTCCATTGCAAATGCCCCATTGATTGGATTAACCTCCGGTGCAGCGACCCGTTCGATTAATATGCCATCATCGATTGAAGAAATAAGAGATTCTCTACTCTTCTTCCCTGGCATCAAAACAAGGTTGATAGGACTGATCGACACAGGCGTTCTGTAAATGCCATGAGCATCTATAGAATTCCTTCTCATTCCATTACCGGAAGATTTCACACCTTCGAGTGTTGCAGTATAACAATCGTAAATGAATTGCCTGAGAATCCCTTTTTCAACGATCGTTTTTCTTGCTGTTGGTGTGCCTTCATCATCAAATGATGCCGAAAGAATTCCTCTCTCGTCACCAGGATCATCAACAATTGTGACCAATGATGACGCCACTGTCTCGCCAATCTTGTTTGCCCATGCGCTTCTTTTCCTGTGAACATTCTCACCGTCAATCGCATGACCGACGGATGTCAGGAGCATTTCTGCGAAATTGGCGGGGGTCAACACTGTTTCACCGACGCGCCGGCCCTTAAAAGGCACCGCCTGGGCAGATGCCTTCGCTCCTTCTTTGAGGGATTTTCCAATCGCGAAAGGATCGACATCGCTCAGGTGAGTTGAATAAAATTCTTCGATGCCCTCTCCTGGCGTATCGCCATTTGCCTTAGCGGTAAATCTTAGATAAAGCATCGTGCTCCTATGAGAAGCGTCGACACCATTTGAGTTTACAATCCTCAGTTCGATTGTCGAGACCCTTAGTAGGCCAAGTGGCACGTCGACCTTTCCCTTCTCAGTACAGTAATTCACAATGGAACTTGCGATCTCTGCCAGTTCCCCAGTCGTTGCCGATTCAATTCGTCCGTCGAAAACCTTCGGAGCAAAAGTAATCTGCCCACCAGTAGAAAATTGTTCGAAATTTCTATCTTCAGGAGAGACCGTCGCTAGGTCACTAGCGAGACGGACGCACCTCTCCGCATCTTTGATTCCATCGCATGTTGCCGAGGACTGACCTATCCTCTTTCCTTTTGCAATCCTGACAGCAATGCCCCGATCGAACTTCTCCTCCACACTCTTTATCGATCCGTCGTCAACGTAGACACTCAGCGTTTTTGTTTCTGTTCCGAATACCTCGAACTGATCAACCCCAATATCGCTCCTCGCTGTTCTGCTCGCAGTTCCAATGATCTTATCGAGACTCAATCAACCGCCCCCAACGATAAGTCTGGATCTACAATAAGGTCCACCCGACGATACGGGCACAAAATCCTCCGTTCCTTTGCCGCACGTACCGCCGTCCAGCTGGACCTTCTTGCCAACAGCATCGGTCGTCTTGAGTATCTGTAAGGCGTTTCCAGTCAAGGTAAACGATCTCAGCAAGTCGCGGATTTCGCCCTTCTCAATGAGATACCCGCGGAGTGTTTTTGCCTCGAAACCTCCTCCGACGGGATCTTCCATGCCGCTGATCATTTTCTCCGCAAGCACACCATAATCAATGTCCTCGATCATTTCCTCAAGGGTCCAGTCACCGCTTTCAATATAAGTATTCGTCATTCGAACCCAGATGCGCCTGCTGAAATCTTGAGCTCGCCCATTGCCCGTCGGTTTCACACCCATTTGAGCCGCGGTTTCAAGATTGTGCATGTATCCTTGATAAATCCCCTTGTCAATGATCAGTGTCCTGGAACTCGGCACGCCCTCATCGTCCACGGGTATCGATCCATAGGCGCCCCTGATCGTCCCATCATCTACCAATGTGACAGCCTCACTCGCGACTCTTTCCCCAACAGCCTTCGTCAGGAAAGATCTCTTTTTGACGATCTCATCGGCTTCCGCCGCGTGACCGATAACTTCGTGTGCGAGAAGGCCAGTTATCTGAGGATCAGAAATGCATATTAAATACCCTGATGGTGGCTTTTTCGCGCCGAGCATTCTAACGGCTTCTTCACCACACTTTCTTCCGATCGCTTCGAGATCGCTGTCCCTCGCGATTTCAAAACCTCCCGTTCCATCGACGCTCTCGTAATAGACCTCCTGGCGACCGCCCTCTGAGGCGATAGAGTAAGCGATGAGACGGACTCTGACCTCTTCCCATTTGACCTGAACACCAAAAGAATTCATCAAGAGATTCGTTCTCACTTCGTCTTTATAATTTGCGTTCGTATTCACAACGCGTTTTTCAACCCGTTGAGAAGATTCGAGCTCTCTCACCACTTTAATTTTTTCATCGATCGGCACATCGACAGGATGCACCTTGAGATCCGCCCTGATCTTCCTTTCAAAAGATGGCATTTCCGTGATCTTAGGACCTGCTAAACGACCTAATTTTGCATTCCTCACCGCATCGATACATGAAGTAATGGCAGAGGGTCTGTCGAGAGCGACGGTAGAGGCGTAGCCCCATGAGCCTCCGATCCTCGCCCTGAAACACAATCCTCCAATCCTTTCCTCATTTAGCGCCCTGATTCCTCCGTCAACAATCCTGATCTGACACGAATGCACAGTCTGAAATCGCGCATCGCAAAACTCCGCACCTTCCTTCAGCATACGATCAACAGTCTCGCTCAGAATGTCCTCCATTCAGATCACCATCAGTTCCTTGGGAGCGGTTGTTAACAATTCGCATCCACTCGCCGTAATGCGCACATCGTCTTCAATCCTGATTCCTCCAATGCCTGGAACATATATACCTGGCTCGACCGTAAGGATCATATTCTCTTCCAGAGCAAAACCGTCTTCGGCTGCGATTCTCCCTCCGTCATGAACGGAGAGACCTATCGCATGGCCAATCGAATGAATGAATCGCCCTTTAAATCGAGTCGCGTCGATGATGTTTCTAGCACAGGCGTCGATGTCCTTTGCCTTCACCCCAGCACGCATCATCCTGATCGCAGCCTTTTGGGCCTCGAGCACGATTGAATACATTTCCTCAAGATCTGACTGTGGCTTGCCAAAAAAGAAAGTGCGAGTGATGTCGGAGCAATACCGCCGATACTTTGCACCAAAATCAAACAGCGCACAATCGCCTTTTGATAACTTCTTGTTCGTTGGCACATGATGTGGCTCAGCCGAATTTGCTCCAAAGGAAGCATTTGGATCGAATGATGGAGAAGTTGCCCCTTTTTTCTGCATCCGATATGCGATCTCAGCCGCAGCTTCGTATTCAGTCATTCCTGCCGTCAAAAAATCTGGGATCTCTTCTGCAACATCCGAAACGATCTTGCACGCTTCCCTGATTCGGGCAATCTCATCATCATCTTTCACCAACCGTGCCCTCTCAAGCGCTTTCCAAACATCAACTTCTTCAATCTCTGGCACAGCTTTCTTGATTTCGCGAAGGCTCCTCAATGTGATCGCTGCACCGTTGAGTCCCAGGCGCTTGACGCCCTTGAGAGACTCCCTCAGCATCCGTTCCCTGTCCGCCGCTTTATCGAATACTTTAACGCTATCGAAACCTGATCTCGCACTGGTCTCTTCTAGCTTCGATGAAAAGAGATCCAAACCGCCATCGGGCCATAATATTACAAAACAACCTTCAAAGAGTCCTGATTCAAGACCTGTCACGTAAAAAAATGACTGATCAATATTTGGTTCAGCGTCATTAATGAGCAGAATCGCGTCAACTTCTTCAACAAGATTCGCAAAAACGCGCTTCACTCTTCCATTCATGAAATCACTTGGAGATGAGAAGTCGCACAATCGCTTATAACTGTTCCGACGAATCGACTTTTTGATCCGACTGGAGTGCAAAAAATACAATGTTGTCTCATACACCGATCCAAACGTTATTGATGATTCGTTTTAGAGCTGCGATCGCAGAGAGCGCGGCAAGATAACTTGTTGACGGATTTCGCGGAAAGGGCACGTTGCTTGTCGTCGAGGTGATTTCACCAAATGGTCCCTTCACAATCAAAGTGTGCGTATTCCTTTCTCCGTTTGGATCGCACACGATTTTCACCTTGGTTCTGTCAAATCCTATACCCAAGAGGCTCAGCGTCGCAGCGACGTTCATATTCCTCGGAAAAATTCGAGCGGCGTCGCGCGCAGAACCCTCAAAAACGACCGTTGGTTCCTTGATTTTGTCGATGTCGATTCCTTTCTTTTTGAAGTATTCGATTGAGCGGAGACTCTTGGCCCCCTTTGTGGTTATCAAAGTTACTTCGTCGATTTGACCAGCGGAAGCTGACCGCAGACCATCAGTACCCGTTATCGCCCCTGAAGGAACGAAAAGACGGCAACCCTTCTCCTTCGAAAGTTTGAAGCATTTTTCTCTAAAATCATCGTCTGCAAAAGCGCCAACGCTCATCATCATCACGTCGACACCTTTCTCAAGAAAAAAGGGGACGAAATGTCTTGCTGCCTCCTGGCTAGCTGCTTCAACAACTAAATCGATATCATTGACAATACCAGAAAGACTCTCGTCGCTGTTGTCGACATATTTGACTTTATGTAATTTTTCGACTAAATGGGCGGCGCAGACCTTACTCTTGTCCGTGATGTAGATTACATCGACCTCAGGCATCTCGTCGACGGCTTTCGCCAACGTAGTTCCAATCGATCCACACCCGATGATGAGGAGCCGCATGCGATTCCTTACCAATACGCAGCTCCGATATAATCTTATTGCAGAACGTAAGCGGGCGAGAACAGAATTTTTCGGATATTCGAAGAAAATTACCGAATTTTGATTCTATTGCGATGATGACTTTGGCGACTCGCTGTCATTCGATCAGTGACTGATTATTGCGAAAGCGAAAAGGATGACTCCTACCTACTAAGACAAGTTAGCACGTCATCTCTACAATCGGTATTCTTTGATCCTGTCGGCCATCTCCGAAAGTCGCTTCTGCACGAGATCGTTGATCGAGCCTTTTTCGAAACTTCCATCTGGCATTCTTTGACCGGCCTTAACACCCGTCAGGATTTCCATGCCCTCATCGATTGTGTTGACAGGATAAATGTGGAACTTACCTTCCTTCACAGCTTCGACAACCTCTTCCTTTAGCATGAGATTCTGAACGTTGCTTTCGGGAATCACAACACCCTGCTTCCCCGTGAAACCTTTGAACTTACAGACTTCAAAAAATCCCTCAATTTTCTCATTGACGCCGCCAATGGCCTGCACCTCCCCTTTCTGGTTGACTGAACCCGTTACAGCAAGGTACTGTTTGATTGGCTTTTCCGAAAGAGCGGAAAGAATTGCGTAAAGCTCCGTGCTTGATGCGCTGTCACCATCGACACCACTGTAGCTCTGTTCAAAAACAATCTTTGCGGTGAGACTCAGAGGTTTCTCACGCGCGTATCTGTCATTGAGATAACCGCCGAGTATCATCACGCCTTTCGTGTGCGTTGGCCCGCCCATCTGCGATTCTCTTTCAATGTCGATGATCCCTTCACGACCAACACCGATACTCGCAGTGATCTTGCTTGGTTTTCCAAATGTGTAATCTCCAACAGACATTACCGCGAGACCATTCACCTGGCCGACCCTTTCGCCATCGGTATCGATCAGGAGGAGACCTTTCATAATGGCCTCCTGTATCTTTTCCTGGACCATATTTGAACGGTAAACTCTTTCCTCGAGGGCTCTGTCAACATGTTTCTTACTGATCAGTTTTGCGCCATCCTGGCGTGCGTAGTAGTTCGCCTCTCTAATCACGTCTGATATTTCAGAAAATCGCGTCGATAATTTATTCTGATCGTCTGCGAGTCTCGATCCGTATTCAACGGCGGCCGCAAGTCCACTCGGATCGAGATGCAAGAGGTGTTCTTTTTCGCAGAGAGTGCATATGAATGACGCATACTTCTTGATATTCTCGTCATTTCTCTCCATTGTCGTATCGAAATCCGCCTTAACCTTGAAAAGTTCCCGGAAATCTTTGTCCAAAGAATAGAGCAAATCGTAAAACATCGGATTGCCTATGAGAATGACCTTCGTCTTAAAGGGGATTGGCCCGGGCCTAAGGGTTTTCGTGACCACATAGCCGAATTTCACAGCAGGCTCCTCAATTTCGAGAACTTCATTAGCCAAGGCCTGTTTAAGGCTCTCCCAGATAAGAGCGTCCCTCAGAAGTTCCTCAACCGGCAGTACAAGAAATCCGCCATTCGCCCTGTGCGCAGCACCGCCGCGGATCATCGTGAAATCAGTAACAAGCGCGCCAAATCTGGCTTCCTTTTCGGTGACGCCGAACAAACGGCTGTATGAGGGATTAAGCTCGATCACTACGGGTGCACCCTGAAGATTTGAATTGTCGACAACGAGATTGACGGCGTAATTCTTTATCGGATCGACTGGTGGTGTGAGAAAAGGAATCTGAGCTTCTTTCTGTTGACCCTGTAGAATGATTGGGAGATTTTCGATGATGTTTTCCTGCACTTCCTTCAAGAATTCAAGCACATCTTTCGAGTCACCAAATTCTTCGCGAAGTGATGCAAGAAAAGGCTCCATAGCAAAATTCGCTACTTGCTTGTTCAAATCGCTAACAATCTCCTCTGCTCGTCTCTCCAGATCTCTAAGCGACCTGAAGACGCTGAAAATTCTGTTTTGAACTACCTCCCTCTTCTTCTGTATTCGCTGTTGCAGCGCAGGAGGTAAGTGAAGAAACTCTTCATCGGTGATCGGCCTTCCGTCGATCACGGGTATCAATATCAGTCCAATCTGAGACTGCTGTATTGCGAATCCGCCCTCTTCCGCGATTTTGTCGACTGTTTTGCTCAGCTCACTTCTCTCTTCCTCGATCGATCTGAGCATGGCTGTCCGCTTGTTGATATAATCGTCGCTCTCGAACGCTGATTTGAGGGCGCCTGTGATACCAGCAACGAATTTTTCCATTTCCTTTTTGAATCTGCTCCCTTTACCAGGGGGGAGTCCAATCGCTTTTGGCCTTGTTGGATCTTTGAAATTGTTGACGTAACACCAATCATTCGGAACAGGTCTCGATTTCGCGAGCTCCCTGACGAAATCGACGATTGCAGTGCGCCTACCCGTTCCGGGGATTCCAGAAACATAAATGTTGAACCCTCTGTCCTCGATGTTAAGTCCGAATTGAAGCGCCTTTACTGCTCGATCCTGACCAATGATTCCAACAAGAGGGGTGAGATCGGCTGAAGATTCGCATTCAAAAACTATTTCTGGACAGATATTCCTACATTGATCAAAAGATAATTCACCCGTCATTGTATCAAGCGTCCATCAATAAACTTCATGAATCATTGGAGGTCCATATACTAAAGAATTACTGTCATCAGATTGATAACGAAAAGAGTTGAAATTGCGCCTTAGTTTAACGATTAATATAAAATTAATACGAAATGCTATTAAATTTGTCCCCGTTATTGATCATTTCGTATGAATGACGTCAAATCCGTTAATCCATCCCGCAAAACCAGGGTAAGGTTTATTTAATACGCCATGGTAGGGGAAAGGGAATGCAAACAGGTACGAAGATTCCGAGATGTATGAGCACTCAACATCCAGACAACGTCAACGTCCCATTTTTCGCCGAAAGCGCCGAATTGGGAGGAGAGGACGAGATCCAAGAAGCCTACTACGTTTTCTCACATCTCGGATGCGACGAACAGATGTGGGATTGTGAAGGAAAGGAAGTCGACAATTTTGTCGTGAAAAAATTGTTGACGAAATATGATCTTTATTTCAAGGACCACAGAATTGGAAGAGATGTTTTCATCACGCCGCGGGTGCCGAATCCGACTGTGGAAAAAGAAGAAGCAAAGATACTTCTGGAGACGCTAGAAAGCATTCCCCGATCGTTCGATACGGCAAAACTTTTTTATGGTGACGATATCCCGCCAATTTTTGAAGTCATTTTGCCGATGACGGCATCTGCAAAATGCTTGGACAGAGTTTATCGCTACTATAGGGATTTTGTTGTTGGAAAACAGGTGAAGGCGTTCAGAAAGGGCGATATCACGATTGCCGAATGGATTGGAAGATTCGAACCGGAACGGATCAACGTTATTCCTCTCTTTGAAGAACTTGATCACATGCTAAATGCACACAAAATCACACGCGAATACCTCGAAGATAAGGAAATTTTCCACCAGAGGGTTTTTCTTGCAAGGTCAGACCCAGCGATGAACTATGGATTTATCAGTGCGGTGCTCATCAACAAAATAGCGCTTTTCAGATTGCAACGGCTTGAGGAAGAGAGCACGGTTCGCTTATACCCAATCATCGGCATTGGTTCCGTTCCTTTCAGGGGAGGATTCAGACCTGAAACGGTGGAGAGGGTAATGGATGAATATCCATCCGTGCAGACATTCACAGTGCAGTCATCATTCAAATACGACAATCCCCCTGAGAAGGTTAGGAATGCGATTGAAAAAATCAAAGAGAGAAAACCCAGCAAGGCTCACGAAATTGACGAAAAGAGATGCCTTGAAATCGTCGAGAAATACTCAAAAGAATATAGGAATCAGGTCACACAGCTAGCGATGTTGATCAACGAAATGGCAAAATTCGTGCCGAGTAGAAGAAAAAGGAAACTGCACATTGGATTATTCGGTTATTCTCGCAGCATCGAAGGGGTGAAACTTCCGAGAGCGATCACATTTACCTCAGCGCTTTATTCGATAGGACTGCCTCCAGAAGTGCTCGGTCTCAACGCTCTTGACGACAGAGACTTGGAATTCCTCCGAGATGTTTTCGTTCATTTTGATGATAGCATGAAAGATGCTTTGCGTTATCTCAATCCTGATTCGCTGGGTCTCGTACACGCGGATTTGAAGAAGGCTATCGCGAGACTTGATCTTGACTACGAAATTGATGAAACCCATCGAAAACTCACATGCGAAATGGTTGATATTTTAAGACATAGATCAGGAAAAGATATGAGCGAGATCCTAGTACGCGCTGCTCATCTTCGCGGATTTCTCGGTTGAATGGTCTTCCGAACCAAAAAAACGAGACGATAAGAATCCATCAAAATAATCTCAATTCCAGAGACCTCCGCTTGAAAAATATCGATGATCACGCTGGTTGAATCCCGGACAATTTTTGATCGACTGCTATAAATAATAAGGGAAATTTGCACACACGTTCTTCACGATATCGATGGCCAAGGTCATCGTGATGACCCCGCAAGATTGAGGAGATACCATAAAGGAAATTGGGGGTTTTCAATGAGGTCATAGGAATCATACATCTTTCCAGACCGCTCTGATGCTTCCAATAAGCAATGATTTTTCGTTGGCGATAAAATCAAATTTTTTGAGATGTAACCCTGTGTATCAAACGATCTACCCAGTTAGCAATACATTCATCAACATTTCCGGCCAGGCCCACAGTTTCCATCTTTCTATTCATCTCAGCAATTGCTCATCTTACACTTTCTAAATTCAGGTTCAATCGGTACGTAGAAGATTTAAAAGGTCACATGAACTCAGCGTAATGGTATGAATACGCTCTCGGTTCATCATTGATGGTCAACATTATTGCACCTTTGTTAGGAATTTCTGATATCGCGGCGATCATTTCTTTATTTGGTCTCAACGCACAATGAATTTATTCGGTCTCCTGATGGAACTTCATAATTGCGATTCACAGAATCCAGCCTAGACATCTTTCTACTTTGGGACGTTCACTAGTGCTATACCATGGATTGCTATTATTATCTACTTTTTTCGGCGCCGTATCGTCCTATTCGGGCACAATACCTGCATTCGTTTACGAGATCATCGCTTCGCTGCTCGTCTTCTGGATGACTTTTCCAGTCCACATAATCCTACAGTATTAGAAACTCGGGAAATTGAAAGATTACCCATGAGGCGAGCGAATTAACATAATCTTCAGTCTCGTTTGGAAAACGGCGTCAGCTTGGCAAATTTGAGCTGGCACCCTCAGAGGAGCGTGATTTTCCAGGGTCGAGTAGTTCAAAACCCGTACTTCGATCCATTTTTCTAATCGCGTCTGATTCTGTCAACTCGATCAGGACGACCTCGATCACCTTCCATGTCTCAACACCTTTTCTCAAGCAACCAACAATTACATCGCCATTTCTTCCTAGAGCACCATGAATGTGTGAGATTGGATAGCCGTTTTCATTCAGAAAGATTGTTCCAACGCCGAGCAATTCATGCACGTCAGAAAAAGGCAACAACATCGGAACGATTGACCTGGCCTTAGGATCTGAAGGGCCCACTACAACGTTCCCCCTTTGTGCTCCTCCGACGATGATGAGTACTGCAGAAGAAATACCGTGTTCGAAAGCGAATTTTTCCAAAGATTCGTGAATGATTTCGCCGTCTTCGAGCCTGATGATGAAGATACGTCCTTGCCTTGCTTCGCAATACTTCATATATTCAAACCTCTGCACGATCCAATGATAGACCAAATGGAGGATTCAAACTTATATGTTCCCGAATGAGCATCTGCGAATACTCGTAAAATGGAATAGCGTAGTACATTGACGATCAATCAAAAATACAGAATCGTATCAGTGTCGTCCTTTACCCAACGATATTAAATAATCGAAAAAAAAGAGGAGGGGTTATTTCAACGCTCAGTCGCCGAGGTCCTCCTCGCCGCCGCCACCCTCCTTTCCTTTACCGGCTGTACCAGATTTGGTTTCACCCTTTGCCGCGATGACGTCATCGATCCTTAGGATCATCACAGCAGCATCGGTCGCAGAGTTGATCGCCTGCCTACCAACGCGCAGCGGTTCGATGACGTTCTCCTTGAGCATATCTGTGATCTTGCCCGTGAAGACGTTCACACCCGCGTGCTTTTCGCCGCTCTTGTGAGCCTTTCTCAGCTCAATCAGTATATCGATGGGATCCAGCCCGGCGTTTTCAGCGAGAGCAGTCGGAATGACCTCAAGCGCCGCTGCGAACGCATCGATCGCAATTTGCTCTCGACCACTCACGGTGGCAGAGTATTCCCTCAGCTTCATCGCAAGCTCGACAGCTGTGGATCCACCACCAGTGATCATCTTGCCGTCTTCAATCGCGACCGCGACGACGTTCAGCGCATCATCGAGTGACCGCTCCATCTCGTCGACGACGTGCTCAGTACCACCGCGAACAAGAATCGAGACCGCTTTCGGGTTCTTGCAGCCTGTGACGAAGGTCATCTCGTCCTCCTGGATCTTTCTGACTTCAACGAGATCGGCGGTACCGAGATCGGAGGACTCAAGCTCACTGAACTTGTTAACGATGTTCGCGCCAGTGGCTTTCGCCAACTTTTCCATGTCCGATTCTTTCACCCTTCGAACTGCAAAGATTTTCTCCTTCGCAAGGAAGTGCTGAGCTAAATCATCAATTCCCTTCTGGCAGAACAGGACGTTCGCACCCGCTTTCTTGACGTATTCGACCATCTTTCTGAGCATGTTTTCTTCTTCAGCGAGGAACGCCTGCATCTGGGAAGGGTCGCTGATCTGAATCTTCGCCTCGACCTCGGTCTTCTTGATCTCCATTGCGCCGTTGACGAGCGCGATCTTTGCCTTTTCGATCTTCCTTGGCATTGCAGGATGTACTGGCTCCTTGTCGATGATGATTCCCTTGATAATCTCCGTGTCCTCCATCGAGCCGCCCTGCTTCTTGACAATTTGGATATTGTCCTTCAAATCAACAACCCACTTGCCGTCCCGCTGCTCTGCAACCGTTGTGACTGCTTCGACTGCTAGATTCGCAAGGTGTTCTCTTGAAGCCGAAACGGCTTTGCTGATCATCGCTGTCATTGCGATCTTTTTCAAAGTCTCCTTGTCATCGGGTCTCACTGGGATGGCAAGCGAATCGAGAATTTCAGTAGCCTTCTGTGCGGCCATCCTGTAACCCTGCGCGATGATCGTCGGATGGACATCTGCATCGATCAGGTCCAAAGCTTTCTTGAGAAGCTCACCAGCAAGAACTGCAGCGGTTGTCGTACCATCGCCACACTCCTCGTCCTGAGCCTTCGAGACTTCCACGAGCATTTTGGCAGCTGGGTGCTGGACGTCCATCTCCTTGAGAATGGTAACACCATCGTTTGTAATGACAACGTCCCCCATGCTGTCAACCAGCATCTTGTCCATTCCTCTCGGGCCCAGGGAACTTCTCACGGCATCCGCAACGGCCCTTGCAGCCATGATGTTGTTGTACTGAGCATCACGACCTCTTTCTCTCTTGGTACCTTCCTTCAGGATAAGTATCGGTGTTCCAGCCATTCCCATTCAACCCACCTCCACAGGGAAATGTCTTCAAGAGATATTCGGAAGCTGTTATCCCTTATGTGTTTGTTCTTCTATATAAAAATATCGTTCACTCATCTCCCAGTACTCGTTAATTAAGAGAATCAATTTTGCCGCCGATAAATCGTTTTCCATTCTGCGTAAGCGTCATCAAAAGTACGACTCTTGATCAATAGATCGAGGAATTCCAGATGCTCCTTTATCCTCATAGAAATCGCATCATCTGGCATCTCACGTCCTTGCTTCATATGATACCTCATTTCCCACCTGAGAACATCGAGAGGAAGTGCTGGTGAATCAACAACAACCCTCCTCACTTGTACACCCTCAGACCTCAGCATGTCTTCGAGGTCTCCGGAAGAATCGATACAGACCGAATGACCCGATAATTCAGATTTCAATCTCCTTGCATCTGACTCTGACTCTTTTCGTGCCAGGTCAATTTCCTCGCACAACAATTCCTTCCATTTCGGAACTTCAATTCTTCCAGTTCTTGCACGGAGAGCCAAGATCACGTATTCCATTGCGATTTGTCTTTCATTATCGAATGAGGTGATATCTCTATAGCATCTGACTTTTCTTTCAGGCGGTGCGTGAGATATACCTTTGATTAAAGGTTCCCAGGAAGCCACGATCTGTCTATCCTCTGGCAAGCGGATGATGCCTGAGCTCTCCATCTCTTCGACGACATCCTTGAACTCAAAACCTTCCCTCAGTGCCGCAATCGCATCCTCCCATGCTCGAGGCAGTGGCAGGAAAATCGATTTCCAATCGATGCTCTCAAGCACATCAAGAACCTTTCTTTTTGACCATGTCGTCTGGACAGACGAGATAAGGGTAATCTCCTTTTCCTTCATTTCCACTTTATCCTTTTCGATCTCTGCGGGCGTCATCCATTCATCTCCGCCTGTATTATAATTTAAGCATACTCTACAAATTTTTTTCGTGACCACAAAAAATCTCGAAGATTTACGATGTGCATGCTCTAAGTAAATTGGCCAAGGAGAGAAAGGATAGATTTTTATCAGCTCACAGATCCCCAGTTCGATTTTCCGTCCTAGACTTCTAGATGAAGAACGTGCTTAATCATGTATCCAAGCACGAAGGAAATAAACGCAATACCAAGACTCACTAGAAGCATCTGTCCGAAGCGCTTACCGAGTTTTAACTCCTTGGCCACGCTGAGATGGTAATTGAAAATAAAAATGAGGATAACCGCGTTGATGATGATAATCGCGAGCGCACTGATCGGTGGAAATCCTATCAAAAGTGGCCATATCAACACAAGTATCGTGAGCATGTATGCGGCGACGGTATACGCAGCGGAACCGATGGGCGTTTGATGCCCTTCCTCCCAATTCGCCGCCAAATATTCAGAACTGGCGAGACTCAGGGATCCGACGGAACCGGTGATCAATGCAATGATGCCAATGATGAGACTCTCATCAAAAACGAAAGAGAGGCCCGCTACTTCACCAGTTATTTCAACAATGCCATCGTTCATTCCCCGTACAATAGCCCCAGTATACTGGAGTCTCCTCTCATCGATTAGACCGATCAATTCTTCTTCATGGGACATCTCGTCATCAACGATCCGCTTAACTTCAGGATTGTCTTTCGAAGGAGCGTCGTAGACCTGCTGGGCCCGAGCCTCATGCCGCTCCATGAGTTTGATGGCAAAGGTAATGCCAAACAATCTAGAAAGCATGAGATAAAAAACAATCCTTATCCTATCAGGCCTGACATCGCGTCTGGATTTCTTTTTCCAGTACTCGTAATGGGCTAATTCATCGTTCGAAATTTTGCGTAAAATTTCCTTATTTTTTTCCTCCTTGATGGTGTCAGCCAAACGTGCGTAGAATCGATACAATGTAATCTCAGTTTTTTGATATGCAAGAATATCTGGCAAAGCGCTATCAGAGACCATTATATTCTGATATTTAGAACCTGACATATATCTCATTATCGCCAACAAATTTTATGGATTCAAAGCGGATCTAAAAAACGATTAATATAACTCGATGCTTCCAGATCGTTTAAAGAAGACGGTTATTCAAAATTCGTTGCCTTTTAATTTGATCCTTTATGGCACTTGCACCTATTTTAAAAAGAAGACATCGAGAATCAAGGAATATTGTTCATCTATCTTACGCATACACTCCTTTCATAAAGTCTCTTCTACGCTAATCGTTAATCAATTTGATCTCTCATATCTGAAGTAATCAATCCTGATGCGAATGAAAACGATGGAAAATTTCAATTTGATACTCATAATGCCATCATTAATAAATTTCTTTCAACTATTCATCTTGTTTGGTGAGTCCTTTTCTTAATAAAAAAGGGAAGGAAGGACAAGAGAATGATAAAAGTGGAGATGGTCTAAAAGGAAGATTCATATGTCCGCCTGTCACAGGCAAAGCACAGCTTCAGATATCCGCTTATCAAAAAACCAGTATCCCTTCATCTCTAGGCGATATACATTTGAAGGATCGATGACGAGGTGACCTGTTACTTCAGAATTATTACGGAGTAAATAGAAACCAGGCTCAGGCATTCTTTTATTCTTATACATTCTTGAAAGATATTTAGATGCCGAAGGATTCTTGATCCGACTTACCTTCACAACAATCTCAAGCCACTTTTCCAGTCCTTGCTTTGATCTGAGAAAGGAGAGTTCATCGAAAATGAAATCTTTGTCTTCCCTCGTCAACTGTGTGTTTGTATTCGGATGCGAGTGGAATCCGCCGACGATCGCGAATCCAACCGCACTCACGGTGCTGTGAAGCCGATTCCTCGCCGCGAGGTTCCCATAGGTTACTGACGTTCTTGCACGCTCCGCAGTTTGAATGGGATAAGCCAGATCGATCGCCATACACGATCTGAATTTATTGACGATGAATCTCTTATCTTCGTGTCCCAGCAACAAACCCATTGACTCAGTTCCGGGTATCTCAACAACTGACATCAACAGTGAGGAGAATGCATTGGCCTCAAGCACCGCAGGAAGCTGAATCCCATTAACCATGTCGTCCACCCTTATCAGAATTCTCTACACTCTTACAATCAGCTAAACCTCTTCAAATACTTTTATTGAATCGGATCTCAAATTCCAGAAGATGGTACTGGGCCTCCTCTAGTTTTTCAAAAGAAAAATCTTCCACGAGGATTAACAAACCTCAAAGCGTCATATGTCTTTAAGAGATTCACATACGCAATAAAAAATGCCCTCGCTCATTCTCATCGACCAATCAAAATTATTTTAATTATCTCCACCTATTGATTTGACAAATGAAGTATACAATAATGAATCATACAGCGGATACGATGATAAAGGCATTCGGATCGAGCGTCGAAGAGTGTTTCGCAAATGTAGCTTACGGAATGTTCGACCAGATTGTTGATGCTGAAAAGATTGAGCCGAAAATACAGTACACGTTCAGCATCGATGGTGAAGACAAAGAATCGCTTCTTTATAATTTCTTGTCAGAATTGCTCTATCTTTTTGATGCAAAGAGATTGCTATTCTCAAAATTCGACATCCGGATTGAAGGCAATAATTTGACATGTACGGCGCGGGGAGAGTCGTTTGACCCGAAAAAACATTCCCCAAAAAAAGAGATCAAAGCCGTTACCTATCATATGCTGAAGGTCGACGAGGTTGAGCATTCGGCTACAGTTTTATTTGATATATGATCAGAGAAAGATTCTCTCAATGTACGCATTTTGAATTCGATGGGTTGATAAATCGTGGCGATCTAGCAATTCAAAAAATGGCTGACGGGATGGTGCAATGTGAAAGCAGTCGTCTAAAGAACCGAAATCAACAAGGAAACTTCTTTTTAAAATTATGGCTCTTTTGAGAAAGCGTTTTTTTTTCTTCTTTCTCAAGAAATCACTCATAGAATATCGTTTCTATGCCAATAAATCAAGTGCTCAACATACGCCTTCAAGCTCCAGTGTAAATTATAAGCGTTTCAGGATCGTGATGAATGCCATCCTCGTTGTTTCCTTAACAAACTCCGTGCATCTTCTTCTGTGCTGGCTCGTAATAAAATCGCCAAAATTGAGCTCACTGCATCGAGTTCCGCCAAAACGATTTAAAAATTCCTCGTGAAGCTCTCTCGCAGCCATGTAGCTCCTGAATTTGTCATCGCTGTGATCAGTCCTCCCTAGCGCCGCGCCAATCGCAATGATACCGCCAGATAACGCTCCGCAAACATTCTCCGCCCGGCCCATACCACCTCCGAAAGGAGTTGCCATCATCTTCGCAATTGGCGGAAGATCGATTCCTAATCCGAAACAAACTCCTCTCAATACAGATTCAGCACAATTGAACCCCTTTGACCAACATTCCATTGCGTGATCCACACTTGCATTTTCGTCCATCAAAGATACCACCAATTCAGGTGTCTCGGAAATGCTGGGACATATATATCGATTTGATGACATCTAATCAAATGCGTCTTGTTGTCGATTCCTGAGCGAGATGATCGAAAGGAAACGACGGATTGTTCCAATAGAGCCATTCCATCGACGAGCACATTTGATCGCTCAGTATTAAATTTCTCCTGAACGACATTTTTCCTATCATTTGAAATAAGATGGCCACGAGAAATCGTCTTTGATTTGAGTTCTAGCTGGACAACTGCAGCACTATTAACATAAACCTCAATTGATATTTCCATTCTAGATCATTCATGCAAGGGAATCCAAACTGGAAATGCCAGATAACGCCAAACTATCAGAATCCAGGGATGAAGATGATTTAACAGTCGCCACATCAATGATCTTGAGCATGCACTGGGGGAGAATAAGATCATGCAGTTGGAAAGTTTTGCTTTGGAAAAGGGGTGCACATACGTCATCAAAGAAAAGATACCAAATAGAGCATACCGTATCTTCTCTGACGCAATTAGCCAGGGAGCACGTGGACTAATCGTTACTAGGATCTATCCTCCAAAGCTCAAAAGCAAATATGAAATCCGCGATTCCGTGATTTATTGGCTCACGAATGTCAGAATGGATATTGCGATTAGACCGAAAGATCTTGAAGAATTAAGCTTCAAACTTGAAAAATTCATCTTGGCGAATGAGGGCGCTATTATCATCATAGATGGGCTTGAATATATGATTACAAACAACGATTTCACGACAGTTCTCAAATTCGTACAATCCCTGAGAGATCAGGTTGCCATTAAGAACGCGATTTTACTAATTTCCATCAATCCGTTAACGGTTGAGCCACATAATCTCAAACTCCTCGAAGAAGAAGCGGATTATGTCATCTAAGCTCCTGAGGGATTCGGACTCAGAATTTGAGGGGTCATGAGGCTTTAAGTTTCTTGGAAACCAATATTGAATGAGTTCTCATTAACTTATGGGTCGATGAGAATCTATTCTTGAGTGTTGTGAAATATTTGTGAAAAATTCTCAATCGATACCTAATATTATCCTGTGGAGAATATCGACAGTGATGCCAAGCGTTCTTCCTGCGTCCTTTAGATGATGATAGATCTCTCTTTTTTTCAAAACGCTGATCGGATCGTTCATTGCAAAAATATGTCTCATCGATTCGATGTACGTCAATTCAATTTCACGCTCTCTTTTCCTTATTTCTTGTATCATCGATTCGGCTGCTTTCTTATCGAATCTCATCTTGTTGATCACGGCCGCAAGGATTGTTGTTCCCTCACAAAGAGTCTCTGCCATCTTCATGATTGCTTCATCAGTTTTCACACCAAAAGCCTTCATTTCCAGAGCCGTCGAAAGAGAATAGTTCAATATGTAGTCCATCTGTCTGGAAATGCTATATATATCCTGCCTGTCGAAGGGCGTTACAAAGGCTTCAAGCAGTTTGCTTTCCATGGCATATCTCATTTTATCAGCTTCTTCTTCTATAACTATAAGCGTTTGAGGCTCGCTGAGATCGTCCGTCTTAAGCCATTCGAGGAGTACCCGGACCCCCTTCGCCGTTATCTCCGCTTGATCACGAAGCATTCCATAAAAATCGTAACGAGGCGGAAAGATGACGTCAGTAAGGCGGATCTTTTCAACATTTTTCTTCTTGCCAGTGTCATCTCGATCGGAAAGACCGATTGATTTCATGACAAATTCTCCGTTTAAGCGCCTACTCGAGTCGATTTCCAGTTTTGAATATCGGCGCCGCTATTACAAAATGATTGAAATGATATAATAAAGAAAACCCGATATGAACATTGTGAGAGGCAGTGTCACAACCCAGGAAACGAACATTTCTTTTCCGAGGGTCCAATCAATCATTTTCGCATTTTCCGCAGCCCCGATGCCAATGATACTTGATGAGACGACGTGAGTTGAGGATACAGGAGCCCCTACGGCCGTTGAGAAAAGGACAGAGGCGGTCGACACAGCCTGAGAATTAAGACTGTGAATCGGTTGCAGACGATAGAGTTTTCTCGCAAGCGTCTTCATGATTCTCCAGCCCCCCAGCAGAGTACCGAGGGCCATCGCAAGAGCACATGAAGCTCTCACAATGAGCGGCGATTCAAAAGTCGTCGTAGTTCCGCTCGCCACGAGTATAATCATGATGATAGCGATCTGCTTCTGAGTATCATTTGCGCCGTGACTAAATGATAAGAGGCTGGCTGTGATGATTTGAATTTTATTGATGGGTTTGTTAATCGTGCGCCTCGCGTTTCGTAGAAGGATTTTCGACAATTTCATGACGACATATCCACCGATGAGACCGATGAGCACGGAAATGGCCATTAGAAGGATAATCTTGAAAAGACCGACCACTTCGTGTTGAGGCCCCAAGATAGCCTTCACACCCCAGTTCACGCCATTGAAACCCTCAGCAACAACTGCCGCGCCAACAAGTCCGCCGATCAAGGCATGGGTGGACGAAGAGGGAAGACCGTATCGCCAGGTAATGATATTCCAGATGAGAGCGCTTGATACTGCGGTCAATGATGATAGAATGATCACTTCTGATGACCTGATGAGGATGAGAGATTGGAGCGTGTATGCAACCGCGCTACCGCCAAGAAACGCGCCAAGAAAATTCGCGATTGATGCAATGACAACAGCTTGGTATGGGGTCGCAGCCCTGCAACCAATCAGCGTTGCGACAGTCGAACTTGCGTCGTGGAGACCGTTGGTTATCGCAAAAATGATTGCCGTGATGATGGCAAACGCAACGATCACTTCGGATGTTAAGAGACCCACAAAAAGCAAAGATATAGAATCAATTATTTCATTGTGAGTCAATAGATTTTTGAGTTTCTTCCGAAATGAACAAATGATAAGACATTTCTGTCGCAATCTGATCGACTATTCAACCTTCATTCGATTTGATGCGCATAATTCTTGATCGCAGATTTTTTGGCCCTTCAAAGATCTTGGCTTTTGGCTCAAAAGGGGAAACAACTTAAGAAGGTCAAGAGAGCTTTCCGATATTATTTTCTTGAATTCAGCAGGCTGAGTATTTACAGTAAATCTTTGTTCATTTATATTAAATGTTCATTTATATTAAAAATTAAAGATCACAGATCATCTTCTTTTCCATAGGCAATTAAAATGTGAGTTGACCAATTGTTTCCATTCAGTGCCTATAATTGAACAAGAATCTGCATAATCTAATTTCAAAAACTTACGAGTCTAAACTAAATATTGGTTCATGATTTGAGGTGATGGCTTCCTATTAGTATGCATTGAATCTAGTTAGAGATTTGCTTTTTGCAGAGTGTGATCACGAAACTGAATCTTTATCTTTGGTTGATCTCTTGCTTGTTCATTAGACTTCGTGTCATATTTTCGAAGCTGAAGCACGGAATGATCAGGATTTTGGAAAATTCATCCGATTTGGAATCATCTGATTCCGATTGTACAAATGTATTAAAAATGTTTCTAATAACGATTGTTCATCTAATAAAGTAAAATTTTTGTAGTAATATGTATATCCAAGTTCCGAAAATTGATACAAATGTATCATATAATACAAAAGAGGTGAACAAGAGCGATGATGGAGAAATTATTAGGACTCAAAGTGGGATTCCTTGTGCTCCTGGTTCTGCTTCTATTTCCATTGACCATGGGGCAAGTGAGTGCGACAGACGGAAATCATATTGACAGTGGCGACACGACGTGGTTGATCGTCTCAACTGGTCTTGTTTTCATCATGACCCCCGCAGTTGCGTTCTTTTACGGTGGCATGTTGCGCAAGGCCAATTTTCTATCGATGCTTGGACAAAGTTTGATCGTCGTGGGAATTGTAACGTTAATTTGGGTTATTTGCGGATATTCGCTCAGCTTCGGTGTCGACAATTCTGGATTGATTGGTAATCTAGACCATGTCTTCCTCAAAGGAGTTGGATTGACGCCCAATGAAACAGCTCCAACGATTCCGAGCATCCTGTTCATGATGTTTCAGGGGATGTTCGCTGTCATTACTGTAGCTTTGATTATCGGAAGCGTCGCAGAAAGAATGAAATTGTCCTCTCTTGTCATTTTCATCAGCGTGTGGACGATTGCTGTCTATGTTCCAGTTGCGCACTGGGTATGGGGAGGAGGTTGGATATCTGATCTCGGAGCCCTTGATTTCGCAGGAGGTACGGTTGTTCACATCTCAGCGGGCGTTTCTTCTCTTGCGGCTGCACTAGTACTTGGAAAGAGGATTACAATTGAAAAAGGATTTCAGGAGCCACCACACAACATTCCAATGACAGTTCTCGGAGGCGCATTATTGTGGATTGGCTGGTTCGGATTTAACGGTGGAAGCGCACTGGCCGCTAACGGACTAGCCGCAAATGCGCTTGTGGTGACCCACATTTCAGCGGCGGTAGCCACTCTCGTATGGGGATTGGTAAGTTGGGTACACACTGGAAGAGTTAGTGTACTCGGCCTCATTTCTGGAGGCATTGCTGGACTTGTTGCTATTACTCCAGCTGCAGGTTTCGTCGATGCAAGCGGTGCAATTGTCATTGGTATTGGTGCCGGACTTATCTGCTATGCCGGAATTATCATCAGGAAAAAAGTCGGATTCGACGATGCTCTTGACGTCTGGGGTGTCCACGGATTGGGAGGGACATTTGGTGCCTTAGCTACTGGCCTCTTAGCAACTACGGCAATTAATCCAGCTGGTGCCGATGGGCTGTTGTACGGCGGCGGTGTCGACCTCTTTGTGGCCCAATTGGTTTCAGTTATTGCGGTTTGGGCATTCACGTTTATTCTTACAACTGCCATATTAAGGGCAATATCGCTTTTCATGCCACTGAGAATGAGCAAAGAAGAAGAGAGAATCGGCGCAGATATCATCCAACATGGAGAAAGTGCTTATAGCCTGAGGTGAGAAAATGAAGAAAGTTGAAGCAATTGTAAGGCCAGAAAAGCTCGACCAGATAAAGACAGCACTCGAGAAAAAGGGATTCAGCAGCATGACAGTTACGGATGTACTAGGCCGGGGAGAGCAAGGAGGTTTGGAATTCAGTCATAGAGCAGGTAAGTACAGGGTGGATCTCTTGCAAAAAACGAAAATTGAAATCGTAGCACAGGACAGTGATATTGACATAATCATCGAAACGATAATGACCACAGCAAGAACGGGAGAAATTGGTGACGGTAAGATTTTTGTCTTTCCCGTCGAGGAAACGATAAGAATTAGAACAGGAGAACGCTGTAAATATTAACCCACATAAAAACCCAGTTTGAACGGAGCCGAGTGATAAACGTCTGGCACGATCCCAATTACGATCCTAAAACACTGATATGATAAAGATTAGATCTTATCGGAAAATGTTTCCAATATCTCTGGGTCCCATCTCCCCCTTTTTTTTATTTTTTTGTTTCAGTTATGACAAAATTACCCTTTAATGCATTTGTGCAAAAACTCATTCCTTTTGCCAATGAATTCTCATCGAATACGCGGCCAGTGTCCTCCAAACGCGAACAAAAATGACTTATTTGACAAAAAAGATCACCGTATTGATGTGAAAAAATATTTTGCTATGGATAAAATAAGAGCCGTGGATTTGGTGAACGACTCTCGGGATTTATTTTGTAATTTTTTGTATCAGTAGAAAATCGGGAGATCGAAAAAAATAGTCTAGCAAATTTTAAATTGATGCTTAAATTGTAGTTAAAAGAAATCATTCAATACAAGTAAGACACCTCTCTTAATGTTGCTTCTAAGAAATGCAGCGTCCAAGTAATTTCAAAGCACGCAGTCACCTTAGATCGTTGATCTAAATACTGTAATATTTATCTTAAGTTGATGAGAACAGATCCAACACATGACACCAGATCAGTATGCCAAAAGCGTCCTGAGTTTTTTCATAAGATAACTGACCCTAAGATCGCCATGAACAAAAGGAGGATCCGGGACAGGATAGTGCTGTGATCCCCTTTTGAAAATGAGGCCATTACAGGCATTAAATTAAAATAAAAAGCAGTTCGGATGAAGAATTCTCAATCGCTCTGGCATTCAAGATTGTTCGCCTTTCAACTACATTTATCATTATCGAATTCGATTAGTGAATTGATGCGAGATGCAGTTGGTGTTGGAGCACTCAATGTTGATCTGATTTACAGCGTTCCAGATCTCACGATTGCTGGTAGGAAGTATGTCCCGGGTGCCGAAGTTTTCGAGGATGAAAATCAATTCCATCGTATCAAGAGCGAACTGGATAAGAATGGAAAAATCATGAAAAAAAGTGCGGGCGGATCAGCGGCCAATACGATGTTTGCAATGGCCCGAATGGGATTCGACGTAGGAATATTGGGCATCGTGGGCAACGATGATCATGGAGATTTTATTGTGGAGTCGATGGGAAACGTTGACAAGGGACATGTGAAGAGATTCAACATGACTGGCATTTGCATTTCTCTCATTTCGGGTGAAGAACGTTCGTTGATCATTTTTCCGAATGCAAACGACCATTTTCAGGTCTCGGACGAGGACATCAATTATCTCAATGACGCGAAAATTGTTCACATGACCTCTTTTGTACATGACAATGCTCTTAAAGAGCAAGAAAAGATTGCTAAAAGAATTGACGCTAAGATTATGCTTTCGTTTGATCCAGGAGAAATATACGCAAGAAGGGGACTCAAGGCGATCAAATCACTGCTAAGAAGATGCGATATCATGCTTCTCAGCGCGAGAGAAGTTGAGATGCTTACCTCACTTGATCCGATCGAGGGTTCAAGGTCGCTTCTCGAATCGGGACCGGCGATCGTCGTTTGTAAAATGGGGGGAAAAGGGTCAATGATTTTCACAGAGGCCGACGAGATCAACATTAAACCGATTGAAACCAATGTCGTCGATAAGACCGGTGCGGGCGATGTTTACGACGCTGGGTTTCTCGCTGGAATTCTTAGGAACTGGCCATTGGAAAAATGCGGAAACTTTGCGTCCCTTGTTGCCGCAAGAAGTATCGCAGAATACGGAAGGGATGGTTATCCAGATGAAAGGTCGATTTCGATGTATGAGGGGGTACATTAATGGCACTGAGGCTCGGTTGGTTTTCGACAGGTAGAGATCAGGCCGCAAGGAATCTGCTCAAAGCGATTATGAAAAAAAAGGAGGAGGGATTCTTCAACATCGAGATCGCGTTTGTCTTTTCCAACTGGGAGGAGGGGGAGGAGCCAGATCATCCTACATACGACGATAGAAGAAAATTTTGCGACCTTGTTCATCAATACGAGATCCCGCTTGTCTGCCTATCGTGGAAAAAATTCATGCCCGATCTTCGGATGAAAGATAAAGAGGGGTGGCGTAGCGCTTACGGTGCGAAAATGAGGGAAATGATTTCTTCATACCCATTCGATCTTGGTGTCCTTGCGGGCTACATGCTCTGGATGGACAATGAGTCGTGCGATCTCTTCAATTTAATTAACCTGCACCCAGCGCTTCCAAGGGGACCAAAAGGTACTTGGCAGCAGGTGATCTGGGAATTAATTGTTTCAAGGGCGGATAAGCAAGGAGCGATGATTCATCTATGCACGCACGAGTGGGATGAGGGGCCCCCGTTGACCTTCTGTTCCTTTTCTCTCAAAACTCCAGAATATCGATCACTGTGGGATCAATTGGAGATAAAATTGGCCAAAATGAGCATTGAGGAGATCATCAAGAACGAGGGGGGAAACGAGCCACTCTTCAAAAAAATTAGAATGGACGGCGAAATCCGCGAAATTCCACTGCTCGCGTATACGATAAAATTCCTCGCTGACGGCAAATTAAGAATCGTCAATCGAATGCTTTATGAAAATGAAAGACCTCTCACGGAACCGTACGATCTCACTGATTTGGTTGATGAAGCGGTTAGAAGAAAAGAATTTGAGGTGTGATACTTGGAGTTCGATTTGCTTGACGATTTCATCCCGGGTGAAAGCCGCCAATTCATTACAGATGGAGAGGGACCAATCACGAAGAATGACAATGCATTCGAGTTATGTGCTGCTTTCATTGAAAACGGTGAAAAATTTTTCAGTGTTGTCAGCAAGTACGACGACGTTTTAAGTGATGTTCTGCACCGCGAAGGATATAAAGCGGGGGACACCCTCCGACTTATCTTGCCATTCCTGAAAGCGTTTGGCGCAACGAATCAGAAGATGATCGAGTTTTCAAGATCGAATATTCTCCTCGTCCCTGGTGCTAAACGCACGATGCGTTTTGTGAGGGAACTCATGCAGTCTTTCATTGTGAGTACGAGCTACGAACACTACGTGAGCGCGGTATGCGACGCGATTGGTTTTCCTTTCGAGAACACCTACTGCACGAGGGTCAATCTTGAATGCTGTCGCATTGATTCATGGGAGGAAAGGACGCTCAAGAATTATGCCAGAGAAATTGCAGCAATGGATATAATCGAGATCCCTGTCAACGCAAAAAGAATCGAAGACTTCAGCCCGAAAGATCAAAGGACGATCAGCCGACTTGATGAGATCTTTTGGGAGGAGATGACGGATCTCGCATCGTATCAACTCATTCTTGAAGTCAACCCTGTTGGTGGAGATGAGAAAGCGGCGGCAATTCTTGACGTATGCAGACGGACTGGTATTGGTATCGAGGAAACGATGTACATCGGGGATAGCATTACTGATGTCGAGGCATTAAGAATGGTCAGAGAGGGAGGTGGTCTTGCGATATCTTTCAACGGAAACTCATACGCGGTGAGAAATGCCGAAATTGCCGTTCTCTCCCCAGATACCGTTGTGACTTCCGTTATCGCAGAGACTTTTCACAAGGGGGGAAGAGAGTCAGTTATCGACCTCGTGGAAAACTGGAGCATCGATTACATTAGAAAAGTAGGGTATGTGCACGATTATTTAGTCAAAGAACTGACAAGAGTTTTTCCTGAAAAACTTCCAATTGTTACAAAGGTAACTCCAAAAAACGTTGGAGAAATCGCTGACTTAAGCTCTAAATTCCGGAAAACTGTGAGAGGAGAGGCGATTGGCGCTCTTGGCTGATCGATTTTCTTGTAGACTCGAGTATTTAAAACGTGAATTTCACTTAGGACCAGTCTAGGAATTCAATTACTACCTTGTAACATGTTCTCATTACAGACACTTGAAGAGGAATTCAACCGGCCATTTTCGAATCCATCATATGAATTCAAACGTTAGACTACTAATTCCTAGCGAGAAATTTATCCTCAGCAAAGACTCATTCCGTACTTCGCGCAAATCGCGTGGATTGCCAATCGCCAATCGATAGATGGGGTAAAACAAGCAGCTTGCAATTTAACCAACATTTTCATTGATTATATGGATCAACAATAGAATAATAAATTCGTGCTACGGATTGGCAATTGTTAAACTCTCATTCTCAGATTTCAGTCATCTTTTAAACAAAACTGAAAATCACCAGAGAAGTGCTCCGGTCGGGATTTGAACCCGAGTCTTCGGCTATCCTCCGGAATCGATCCGCCGAAAGGCCGAGATGATTGTCCGGACTACACTACCGGAGCACGAAGCATGCGTTCATGCGGAAATTTGTACTTAAACCTTAGCAAAGATTAGAATTTCGCAGACATGATTTAATTGGGATGGACGTGTCTACAAGATAGACAATAGACAAATTTTTTGACACCGGGATCACAAACAAACCATTCTTGATGCGCAATATTTAAATATAGATTGGATTGGGAGTATAACATTATATAATCGTAATGATTATGTCAGCTGACATCCCAAGAAAATTGGAGTGGAGGATTCATTTGAATCGCCAAAACCAAGAGCTCGAGGAGGATGAAGAACTGGATGATGAACAAAGCGAGGATGTGCTTCGGTCTCCCCTTCCGAATAGGAAGGAGGGAGAAATGTTTGGAATAGCTGATCAACTCCTCGGGGCATCGAGAATCAGGGTTATGTGCGCCGATGGAAAAGCGAGGATGGGGCGCATTCCTGGAAAAATTAGAAAAAGAATGTGGATCAGAGAAGGCGACCTGGTCATCGTCAAACCATGGGAATTTCAGGATGACAAAGCGGATATCGTCTATCGTTATACAAAAACCCAAGCGAACTATTTGAGCAGAAAGAAAATCTTGCCGAAGAACCTTGATGTTTTCTAAACTGGTGGAGCTTAATATATGGCAAGAAGAGACTCTATCGCATTTATTGAGAGGGAGCTCGAAAAAATTCGAGTCAAGCAAAAGGGAGTCGAAGATCGCAAGGTGCTTGATCAGGTCTTCGACAAAGAAACGCTCCTGGCTATTTACAAAATGATGACGGATGGGATCATAGAAACGGTCGAATGTCCGATTTCGACGGGTAAGGAGGGAAACGTATTTCTCTGCAAAAAAGTAGATGGTGGCTTTGTTGCGCTTAAGATTTACAGAATTGCGACGGCGACCTTTCGAAGGATTTCAAGGTACATTCAAGGCGATCCTCGATTCAAAGGTCTTTCTGGAAATCATCGAAAGATCATCTTCGCGTGGGCCTCAAAAGAATTCAGAAATCTTCAACGATTCAGCGAGGCTGGTGTGAGAGTTCCGCTTCCGATCAAATTTCATAAGAATCTGCTTGCGATGGAATATATCGGCACCGAGCAGGCACCGGCACCGCTGATGAAAGACGTCGCCCTTGAAGACCCAGAAGAAATCTATAGTCTCATCATTGAGTATATGAGGCTCGCCTTTCAGAAAGCGGAGCTTGTGCACGGTGATCTAAGCGAATACAATGTACTCATACATGAAGGTAAGCCAGTGATCATCGATTGCGGCCAGGCGATGGTCACTGATCATCCGAACGCACTCGATTATTTAAGACGAGATATCACAAATATTAATGAATATTTTAGGTCACTCGGTGTTAAAGTAACAGACAATGATGAAGTCTTCAGATTAGTGACAGGTGGAGAGAAATGAAGATCGTCAGAATCCCTGTAGATCGCGTGGGTGTGCTCATCGGCAAGGATGGTGAAACGAAAAAATTACTGGAAGAAAAAACAAAGGTGCGAATGGATATCAGCTCCGATGGCGAAGTCACCCTAGACGATAGTGGAGTGGAAGATCCGCTCATGTCACTGGTAGCCGTCGATATCGTCAGGGCGATCGGTCGTGGTTTTTCACCGGAAAGAGCTTTCCGCCTGCTGGAGGAGGACGAATACCTGGAAACAATCGACATTAGAGATTTCGTCGGAAAAAAGCCGAATCACGTTATCAGAATGAGAGCAAGACTGATCGGAACAAAGGGAAAGACACGCAAGATCATCGAGAATCTCACCGGCGCTTCCATCTCGATCTACGGAAATACTGTATCAATCATCGCAAATTCCGTTCAAATGCCGATCGCGAAGACCGCGATCGAGATGATCCTCAGAGGGAGCGAGCACGCAACTGTTTACAGATATCTGGAGAGATCAAGACCTTACTTGCGAATAGCTGAAATGGGTTTCGATTATTGATCGTATTGCCTGAAGTGATATCTGAGAACTTAATTATCAAAAATTCAAAGTGAGACCAGAGAAATTTGAGGATGAGAAGCCATAAGGTGATCAATGGCCGCAAGGCTTTTTGAAATAATATTAAAAGAGCTTTACGATTTAGCCCTCACATGCAAGCTCTTATCTCGAAAGCTGAGACTGCCTTGAAGAGGGATCTTTGCGATCATTGTCTGGGCCGGTTATTCGCTCAAATCGGCACTGGATTGACCAATAAACAACGTGGTGAATCCCTTCGACTAGGTGTTACGCTCAAGCGGGTTTTGAAAGGCGAGCCCCTTCCAATGCATGAAAAGTGCTGGGTCTGTGAGGAATTATTCAATTCAGTCGAAAGATTCGCTGAGGCCGCTGTCACAAAACTCTCCACTGTCGAGTATGATACATTTCTCATCGGATCCAAGGTTGACCCCGAGATTTTGGAACGAGAGGAACGACTCTGGGGAGAAGTCGGTGGCGAATATGCGGAATCAATTAAGAGCGAATTGAATAGAGAGATTGGAAAGATCGTTGAGGCGAAGACTGGAAAACATGTCGATTTCAGCCATCCTGACGTTGTGGCAGTCGTCGATACAAGGTTTGCTTCCGTCGAACTCGAGATCGCTCCTCTATTCATTTACGGCCGTTACAAAAAATATTCAAGGGAAATACCGCAGACCCGCTGGGTTTGCACGCTGTGCAGAGGGAGAGGATGCGAGCGCTGCAATTTCAAAGGAAAAATGTACGAGACGAGCATCCAAGAAATCATCGGAGAACCCATCTTAAAGGCGGCGAAAGGGGTTGACCATTTCTTCCATGGGATGGGGCGAGAAGACATCGATGTCAGAATGCTCGGTAATGGCAGGCCGTTTATCATCGAAATCAGAGAACCAAAGAAAAGGATGCTCGATCTAAGATCTCTTGAAAAAGTGATCAACGAATCAGGTGAGGGGATAATCGAGGTATCTGATCTTCGATTATCCTCGCGCGCCGAAGTGAAAAGAATCAAGTCGGCATCGCCCGAAAAGGTTTATAGGGTCGAGATCCTCCTTAATGGCAAAGTTAATAAGGAAAAGATTAATGAGGTACTGCAATCATTCAAAAACACTCGTATCACTCAGCAAACACCAACCAGGGTTGCTCACAGGAGAGCGGACAAGACAAGAGAAAAAAAGATCGTCAACATCACTGCGGAGGATATTGGTGACGACGTAATTACTCTTGTCATAAGGGCTGAGGCTGGGACATATATCAAGGAGTTCGTCCACGGTGATGGCGGACGAACTAGGCCGAGCCTCTCGGAGCTTCTGGGAGTACCCTGTGAGGTGAAATCTCTGGATGTGATAGAGGTCGCTGACAACACTGGAGAGGAATGATATGGTCAAAGCGTCAAAAGGGTCGAGGTGTAAGTCGAGGAACATACTCAAGAAAAGCCCTAGAGAGAGGGGATTGTCACCGATCACACGTGAGTTTCAGAAGTTTCAAGAAGGAGACAAGGTGAGTATTCAGATCGACTCCAGTGTTCACAGAGGCGCCCCGGATATCAGATTTCACGGAAAGACAGGCACCGTTGTAGGAAGCAGAGGTCGTGCATATATTTTGCAGGTTAAAGATGGAGATAAATATAAGACAATCATCGCAAGACCCGAACACCTAAGAAAGGCTGCGTAGGCGGTGTTGTCATGGCCGATGAACGCTTCGTCACCCTTGCTGAAGTAGAAGAGCTTCTCATGGAAGAAAGTAAGCTGAGGGAGCTCAGCTCAGAGCAGAAGCTCGCACTCGATCACGCGACCAGATTGAAAAAATTGCCAGCTGATAAAGCTAAAGCACTACAAAAGGAATTGGAACAGATTGATTTTGTTTCACCAGCTATTGCATGCAAGCTTGTCGATATCCTTCCGACTCACCCAGATGACGTTCGTATTCTCTTCACAAAGGAAAGACTTATCCTCGAGAAGAAGCACATCGAACAAATACTCAAAGTCGTGGAGAAATATCTCTAAGCCCTGGGGTGATCTTTTTGGAAGACTACGCTCGCATACTCGATTATTTACCCCAGGGGCTTCCATCAGAGAAATCGTTCAGAAGAGAGCCGATAGCCTACGGTCTTGGCGAAATTGAATTCAAGTTATTTGAGCTCGTTCCGAAACCCAACGCACAAATCATGATCGGCCAGAGAGTCTACATAGGAAAAGATATCAGCAAGAGAACCGAAATTCTTCATGTTAAAAGGAGAGTTAGTTACAGTGAACTTACAACTGCCGCCCAGAAGGAATTGCCATTTGTGATCGAGGAGATCGTCAAGGCGCATGAGCAGAAATTCGTTCAGTTCTTCAGTGATGCGCAGGCGATCACGACGAGATTCCACATGCTCGAATTACTTCCAGGCCTCGGCAAGAAGACGATGTGGGCAGTTCTGGAAGAGCGTAAGAAAGGACAATTCCAAAGCTTCGAAGATATTGCAAAGAGGGTCCCCTCGATCAAACATCCCGAGAAGCTCATTGCAAAGAGAATCGAAATAGAGCTGTCTGATCCGACGCAGAAATATCATCTTTTTGTGGCAAAATGATGTCAATATGAGGATTTCAGAAATCCTTGAGATCACCAGGAAATATAACGTGACCCCACGGAAACGTAAGGGGCAAAACTTTCTTGTTGATGAGAGAGTTGCAAACAGGGAGATTGAGTACGCTCAAATTTCCAAAGAGGATACTGTTCTCGAGATTGGGCCAGGCTTGGGAATTCTCACGTCGAGACTCGTAGAAAGAGCGAGACGAGTGATCGCTATCGAGTATGATCACGGACTCGCGAAATACAACCAAGAGCGTTTTGGGAGCAAACTGGAATTAATTGAAGGAGATGCCCTCGTGGTCCCTTTTCCTCCTTTTGATAAAATCGTATCGAATATTCCTTATAACATTTCCTCGCCTCTGATTTTCAAGATACTCGAACATCGATTCAAGCTCGCCGTTATCATGATACAGAAGGAGTTCGCGGAGCGAATGGTCGCTCTACCTGGGGATAAAGGATACTCAAGGCTTTCGGTCGGTACCTATTACCGCGCTGATTGCGAGCTGCTTGAGTTCGTTCCGAGATCGAGATTCTGGCCAGCGCCAGAAGTCGATTCGATGATTATCCGTCTAGTGCCCCGTGACCCTCCATTCAGAGTAAAAGACGAGAAATCATTTTTTGAACTCGTTGACCTTCTTTTCAAGTACCGGCGAAAGAAGATCGGAACGGTGCTGAGAATGAGCGGAATCGACGTGAAAGCGATCGAGCACCTTCCATACACAGAGCGCAGAGTCGATACACTGGCTCCACATGAAATCGGAATTCTTTCTGATGCGATATCTGGTCTCACTTCTTCAGAAAAGGAAAGCGCTCAATGATCGCTCTGACGAGTCTTTCTGATCCTTCTAGAAAAACATCGACCGCCGGAATCCCGAATATCGCCTCGAGTTTCCTGCAGACGTCCTTGACTTCATTGATCGATAGACCCTCATGATTAATGCCAAGCCCGATGACGGGCGCGTTAGAATATGCTTCGTAAAGTGCAATTTCTTTATGTAGATCTGGCATCGGGAGCTTCAGCTCAGGATCGTATGTCCTAAATTTTCTGCCTGGGGCATGCTGAATTATGATAGCATCTGGCTTTGTTGCAGAGATAATCGCACGCGTCCCGCAGACATAGACCGGATGTGTCAGAGAACCCTGCCCTTCCACAATAATGACGTCTGGCTTTTCATTCAGCCATGCCTGATAAATCGCATGCTCGAGTTCTCCGACCATGTAATCGCCCTGGATCGCATCCAAGGGCACGCCATACCTAGCTCCTTGGAGTAGTCCCGTCTGACCGGTCGCAACGAATTCGGATTTAACGCCGATTCGATTAAGTCCTTCAGTAATTTCAATTGCGGTCGTTCTCTTTCCGATCGCAGCGTCAGTACCGAGAACAGGGATCCTCACCGCTTGAATTTTACTTGCAAGATTTTTGTATTTGTGCAGCTGATGAAGAGGTGGCTCCTTTCTGATGTCCACGATCGATGCGCCACTCCGTTTCGCGATTTCGAGAAATTCCTTGTCCTCTGCGAGAAATTCATGAAGACCGGAAATCACGCTGATGCCATTCTCCAACGCTTCCCTGATCGTCGGCCTGAATTCTTTAGGGAGCATACCGCCAATCGTAGCCACTCCAATGATAAGGTACTCTGGCTTCGAGGGGCATCGTTCGAGCGCTTCTGAAAGAGATGAGAAAACAGGAATACCTCTTCTGATGCCGTCGACAACTTCTCCTGCATCCCTACCAGCATTCGTGCTGTCGATGACGCCGAGAACGCGATATTTCCTCGAATACCTGACCAGCCCCCTCGCTGTCTTACCCGCTGTTGTTCCGAGTTTGCCCTCGCAGAGCACAAGTGCGTCGTTCATCGACTCTCAGGTAAACTCATCAAACTGCAAAAAGATTGCCCGACTCGGATCCAATAATCCTATCTGATGTCATAAGTGTGATCTTTAATAATAATCCCAAGACTAAACTTTTCAATTGCTTCTTTGTATTTGATGTGTCACGACGGTCAAATTAAAGGTTAAGATGAATAAGGATGAAAGTCATCGAGGTGAAAACAGGAGGTACACCGTTGATCTACGAGGAGATTGCAAAGGCAATGGTCGATGGCGATGGCAATAAAGTGGTGAATTTGGTCGATGCTGCTCTTAACCAAGAGAACAAACCGCCTGCTGAGATTATCAAGAGAGGACTCGCACGCGGAATGGATATTCTCGGTCGATTGTATGAATCGGGAGAAAAGTATCTCGTTGATCTCATTGTTGCCTCTGACGCCTTCAAGAGATCCCTAGAAATCCTCAGACCTCGATTGATTGAATCAGAATCTGATGCAAAGCTGTCTGGCATCGTGATTTTAGGCACCGTTGAAGGCGACATTCATGAGATCGGCAAGAAACTCGTTGGAATCGCTCTTGAAGTCGCGGGATTCAGGGTTATCGATCTAGGGCCAGATGTGTCCCCAGATCGCTTTTCCAACGAGGCAAAAAATCTTGGAGCCGATATCCTCGGAATGTCTTCTCTCATCACTACAACAATGATCAATGCGAAGCGTACGATCGATAAGCTGGTCGAAGATGGAATTCGTGGAAACATCAAGATCATGGTTGGTGGTGCTCCAGTGGATGAATCGTTCGTCAGGAAAATCGGAGGAGACGCGTACGGAAAGGATGCTTTCGAAGCTGCCGCGGTCGCCAAAAAGATTGTCGGCTCATCAAGAGATAACTCATAACGCCGAAAGTTATTCGAGACCTTTGTTCATAAAACCAGTAATATAGAACTGATCAAACGTCTTCTTATCGAGTGCTGGTCATCCCGTTAAACTTGATGATAGATGATCATCTCTGACGGCCCCAACAAATGTATAGAATCGGATATCTGAAGATTTTCAAAATCATTGGATTGATTTCTTAACGGCACATTTCGAACTCGATACAATCTACAGTGATGGACTTCACCATAAGTGTTATACAACCATTGCAGAAACAAATGACTTAGGGATCACTATTTGTCGCTCAGGAAAGTATAAATGGTCACGATCACCATTCATTAACTGTAGAAGAAGGGATTTAAATGGGCGATGAGAAAAAGGGAAAGGTTGAAGAAGTGGCAGAAAAAACTGGAAAGGTAATAGGGAAGGGTATCAAAAAAGGCATCGAAGTGACCAAGGAGTTTGGAAAAGGTATCAAGAAAGGCCTTAAAGACGAGTAGAATCTTTCTGGATTTCTTCTAGTGATCCCATCACCAGATGCCAAAGAAAACTTTCGATAAACGCCTCTGTAAGCATTTCGTCGCGCAGAGTTTTCACCATATTTTAATCTTTAACCAATGATATAAAAGCAATTCACATCTCATAGAAATCTCTTTATCTCACAGAAATTTCTTTAAATGATAAAAGAGAAAAAAGAAAAAATGGCGAAATGTAAATCGTGTGGCACTGAGGTTGACATAATCTCAAAAAGTGTCGGTTTCTGCAGAGAGTGCATCATCAAATCAAATGAATGTGATCACGTCATCGCTGTTCGATCAAACACCAGGAGAAGATATGGTCTCCCCATTTTTCCGCCAGCTGATGGACAAAGATGCGGGCGTTGTGTCAATGATTGTCGTATACCCGATGGAGAAAGAGGATACTGCGGCGTTAGGGAGAACATATCAGGAAAAATTCAGAATGTGGCAGGTGACGAGGCATTTGCAATAGCCTACCACGACCCATTGCCGACGAATTGTGTTGCTTCATGGGTTTGCCCTGGTGGTACCGGCTCTGGATTTCCGAAGTATTCCTATGAAAGAGGGCCAGAAATCGGCTACAAGAATCTCGCCGTTTTTTATGGAGCATGCACCTTTGATTGCCTATTTTGCCAAAACTGGCATTATAAAGAATTGTGTCGATCGTCTTCATCGAGATTGGATGCAAAAAAGTTGGCTTCGATGGTCGATGCTAAAACATCTTGCATATGCTTCTTCGGCGGCGATCCGACACCCTTTATCGATCATTCGATCTCGACAGCAAGACATGCCCTCGCCAATTCAAACCGTATTCTGCGCATTTGCTGGGAAAGCAACGGCTCAATGGGAGTCAATTATGCCAAGGAAATTGGACTTATCGCCCTTGAAACAGGTGGCTGCGTGAAGATTGATCTGAAAGCATGGAATGAGAATCTTCACCGCATACTTTGCGGAGCAACGAATGAATGGACCCTGAAGAACATTGAATTACTTTCTCACATGGCCTCTTCGAGAAAAGATGTACCGCTCCTGATCGTTTCAACCCCTCTCATACCAGGTTATATTGATGAAAAGGAGGTGTCGGCGATTGCATCGTTTCTTGCTGATCTCGATCCAGATACGCCGTATTCGCTACTGGCATTCCACCCAGAATATTTAATGTCCGATTTGCCAACGACATCCAAAGCGCAAGCCCAGAGATGTCTGAAAGCTGCAAAAGATGCTGGTCTCAGACGTGTGAATATCGGAAATGAGTGGCTTCTCAGATAGAATTGAGAACTACTCAAAAAATATAAATCGCAAACTTAAATGATTTCAAGGCTCTAAGCTGTGCCAGCGGTTAATGGAGTTGCTTGATCCTCACAAAATCGTTGCCATTTTTCTAGATTGATTGATCAAAATATCACAATAAGGATCATGATAAATATGCGCTAAGGCTTGGTCAAAAAATTTACCAGCATCAATAATCAGATGCTTAGATACCATCAAGAGTTATACACAATCTAATCGATATCATCTTCTTATGCCAAGACTCAATCCTGTTTTTCTTATTCTCTCTCACATGGAAACATCATATCGAATTCTCGAATTTTCAATTTCATGAACCTGAAAGCGATCGTCGCAATAGCAAAACTTGCGAACAGACCAGCGAAATAGATTTCCATTCCCTGAGAAAAGATCACCCCCAATATCGCGAAGAAATTGAATAGACCATGAACAACAATAGCTAGGATCACATAACGCAACCAGCGAGAACGACGTCCAATCTGTCTGAAGAGTTTAGCCTTGCCGATTCCGTATCCCGAAATGGCGGTCGAACTTGCGTGAAGAACTGTCGAGGTCAAAGTCCTCAATATTGCAGCGACTAGGAAGACCTCGAATCCAGCAAGCAACGCGTCTCCGAAATAGATGACATTTTCTGCTGCTGCAAATCCCAAACCCGCAGCGGCGCCATAAATCATTCCGTCTTCAAGTTCCGCTAAGCGCCTGTACGCGAGAAAAACGCCGCTCGCCTTGACGAATTCTTCAACAATAGGCGCGATGACCACTGCAAGGATAAAAAGATAAATCTCCGGACTCGGGCCGTTGACGCCCCAGAGAAATCTATTGAGCAAACTCCCATTCTCAAATAATATATAAACAAGTGAAGTCTCGATTACGAAAGCGATTCCAAAAGCGGCTGTCAAACCGAAAAAAAAGTACAAGGAATACGAGAAAAAGGGGCTCTTGCTTGCATATCTCCGTGTTCCGAATCCAAAGGATATACAATACCGAAGGCGCAAGGGCAACAAGAATCACCGTAATTATCTCCAAAGTGCCAATTTCCATTTTTTCCCAGATAATGAAGAGCGTGCATGACTAATATAAATTGCCCGTGCTAGTATGCCAAAGGCCAAGAAGACATTAATTACCACAATTTTCAATCATGTGAATTATGGATCATGTATCAAAGCGATTCACGGAAACTATAGTTGGGGATGTTTACGACTTGATTGTGAAACGGCCTTCAACCGTCAAGTCGAGCGCGAAGATCAGGGACGCGATTGAAGAAATGCTTCAAAATCCCGTTTCGAGAAAAGTCTACGTCGTTGATGATGATGGGAAACTGATCGGAACTGTGACCACTGAAACGATACTCAGACTTTTAGGCTATCGCGTTGGTGTCAGGGAGAGCGGTGCGATATCATTTTATAGATTTCTCAGAGACGCCCTCAAAGAAGATGTCATGAGCGTGATGCAGAAGAGCACTGCTGTCAAGAAGGAGACGAAGCTAACAGAAGTATTGCAACTGATGATTGAGAATCACCTCAACGACCTTCCAGTTATTGACGATCAAGGGAGACTCATTGGTGAGGTTATTAGTCTGGAACTTTTCATCATAGGAAAGGGTGTTTTTGAGGGATCGATCAGCTCTGACAGCTGATCCTCTTTTGCTTTCTTCTGACGAGGATCTTGAAGATCTCCATGACAAGGAGGAGAATCATAGCAAGCAATAACAGCATGAGCCATTCTTCCATCGATACGGGCTCGATTCTCAACACTTCCTGCATCACCGGTATATGCATCGCTAGTATGTGAATTCCCTGGGCGCCAAACACGCCGGCTAAGAGGAAATAATTCTTGCTAATTGGAACTCTGAATGCCGATTCATATTCCGAGCGGCAGTTGAAGACATGAATGTTTTCAAGGAGTACCATGAAAAGGAAGGTTAGATTCGATGCTTCGAAATACGAGCGTCCATCGATCACGAGCAGATAATAAAACAAGAGGAAAGCCAGCGACCCCATTGTGATCGAGGATAAGGCGACCTGTCGGATCATCAGTTTGTCAAAGATGCCCTCTGATGGATCGCGTGGAGGTTTCTTCATCACTCCAGGATCGCCGGCTTCCATTGCAAGGACAACATGCTGAATCCCATTCGTGACAACGTTAAGCCACAGGAGCTGAATGGCGAGCAATGGTATCGCAAGGTGAGCACCTTCAGCCTTGATACCGATGAAGATTGCGAGAATGAAGAGCAGGATTTCTGCAGCGCCGGTTGAGACCAGCAAATATGTAACCTTTCTGATATTTTCATAAGCATACCTGCCTTCTTCCACCCCAGCGACGATTGAAGCGAAGTTATCGTCGGTGATGATGATCGATGCTGCATCCTTTGCGACATCGGTTCCAGTTCCCATCGCCACCCCGATATTTGCTTTTCTGAGAGCGGGTGCATCGTTGACCCCATCACCAGTCACAGCAACAAAATGGCCTATCCTCATCAACGCGTCAACAATCTGCAGCTTCTGAACAGGCGTTACTCTTGCGAACACCTTTTTTCCTCTAACTAGATTGACAAATTCTGGATTATCTGGTGAGCTAGCCTGTGATAATTGGCTGCCCGTGATGACTTCCTCTTCAGATTCGGCGATCCCAAGGTTTCTTGCAATTGCGAGTGCGGTTGAGGGGTGATCACCAGTAACCATAATCACATTGATTCCCGCATACTTGCATATCTCAACAGCTTCCTTGACTTCGGGTCTCGGAGGATCGATGAGTCCCGCGAGCCCAAGAAATGTGAGCGAAGGAATGCCTTCTTCGCCAAGAGGGTTGCCGTCAGGATTAATTTCAGTTTCCCCCACTGCAACTGCAAGTACCCTGTAACCATTTCTTGCCATTGCACTCGCTTCATCTTCGATAACCTTTCGATCAATTTGACTGATGCCATCCTGTGTCCTCATCATCTTGCAAAAATCTAGGACTGCTTCAACAGCGCCTTTAACAAAGACACGCACGTTTCCATCAATAAGATAGAATTTGGCGGCGTAGCGTTTCTCGGATTCAAAAGGAACTTCCCCGACGACGGGGAACTTCGTTCTCAACTCCATAGGATTGATACCAACCTTATGCGCAAAAGCAAGGAATGAGATATCAACAGCATCTCCCGTTGCAGACCAATCATCGCCTGACAAAATCAATGAGGCGTCGTTACAGAGAGCGCTGGCCACAGCAAACTCTCTGAGTCTCTCCATATCGACGCTCACGATGGGATCTTCGAATAAGGAGGTCACCTCACCCTTCACCGAATAACCTTCGCCTGTGACGTTAAATTTTGAATCAAGTGGCAGGTAAACGAGTTTGACTGTTTGCATATTCACAGTCAGTGTTCCAGTTTTGTCGCTCGCGATGCATGTACAACTCCCCAAAGATTCCACTGCTGCAAGCCTTCTCACAAGCACGTTTCTCCTAGACATCTTTGTAACTCGTACGACAAGTGCAACTGTTACTGCCACCGGAAGGCCCTCGGGAATCGCCGAAACCGCGAGTGCAACAGCTAGAAAGAAAACCTCATCTAAAGGCATCCCTTTTATGGCAGCCACGATCGCAAGAAGGGACGCGGCGCCAACGACGATCAAACTAATCTGTTTGGAGAACCGCTCGAGGCGCTGGATAAGCGGTGGTTTTGCACTTTCGGTGAAAGTAACGACCTCGGCAATTCGTCCGATCTCAGTCTCTGTTCCCGTTGCGACAACAATTCCAAGCGCACGACCACTGCTGACCGTCGTACCAGCGAATGCAATGTTCTTCCGATCGCTCACGACCGTCTCTTCTGGCAACAGAGTCACCGCTTTTTCCACGGGAATCGATTCGCCCGTAAGCAGCGACTCGTCGACTGTAAAATTCGATAACGAGATCAAACGGATGTCAGCGGGAACCTTATTTCCCGATTCCAAAATGACGAGATCGCCAGGAACAAGACCATCTGCTGGAATGACAAATTCTTTCCCTGATCTTCTCACTCTCGCACTCGCTTTCAAAAGCTGCTGCAATCGCTCGGCGCTTTTCTCTGCCTTCATTTCTTGGACTGTCCCGATAATCGCGTTGATCAAAACAACAACAAAAATGAATGTCGCATCGAGTGTTTCGTCGAGAAAGAACGCGACAAGACCCGCTGCAAGGAGTACATAAATGAGGGGGCTCAGAAATTGCCGGATGAAGATTTCGATGATGGATGGCGGCCTTCTCATTGGTAGAATGTTGGGACCAAATTCTTTCAAGCGCTTCTCACATTCATCTACGGAAAGCCCTTCTGGACTAGTCTTGAGTTTTTCAAAAAGCTCTGCTTCCGTAATCGAATGCCACGCAATTGTGCTCCCTAGTTTACTGGCTCTTGTCGATTTATCGAGCGGTCGATACTTGCGGATAAATCGGAAACTCTGTTTTTTCTTCGATGTTTTCATCTGCGACCAACCTTAGGAATCGATAAACGGGCTCGCTCAAAAGATGTATAAGTTGAGCTGGCTTCTGGCTTTTATAGAGAAACTGATTAATAACGCTTTCCTTACCAATGGATGCCCATATAAATGGAGACTTTATCATAATCGTTAAAATTCAATAGTGCCTCTTCCATTGACACTAACGAGGGTTGAAATGACTATTAAGAAGGTTGTCAAAGATCTCCGAGTTAGGGATGTGATGACAAAAGATGTCATCGCGATTCATGAAGATATAATGCTCAAGGATCTCAAGGCGCTTTTCGACAAGTATGACTATAATGGTTTCCCCGTTGTGCGCGATGGCTATCTCGTCGGCATTGTTACAAAACTGGATTTGTTAAAAACTTTTTCACCTGGAAAAAGCGTTTCGAAAACCGATCTTCTCAAATTATTCGCTGAAAAAGTCGGCGAGATCATGAGAAGGGCCGTCATTTCGATCAACGTTGATGATGATTTGAAAAAGGCCATTGAGTACATGGTTGAATTCAAATTGAGAAGTCTACCAGTTGTTGACAATGAAGGTAAACTCGTCGGTATGATATCTCGAAAGGATGTTATGGACCATTTATTGATCACTGACAATGATAGCTTTAATTAAATCAAAATGGAATTACTAGGTTTATCGATGGCATCCCCAGAGAGGATGGTTATAATCGTCTCGCGTTCATACTGAGTTATATCATCCAAGTGAAAGATTTGGTGTGGTGTGAGAGGCTGATTTTAGTCAGAAATAATACCAGATGCTTTCATAATCCTCAATGTTCTCTCCTCTCGACGCCAGGCGATCGAGGAATTCCGCAATCGGAACATCCCTGTAAATATAGGTGGGTGCGAGAGCGATGTTCTTCTCCCAGGGATGGAATTCATAAACCCTTTCTCCCTCTGAGGTGATCATGATCAGATCATGGTGCTGCCATGCCCTGAGATGATTCTTCCCTAGTGCGGGGATATTGAAGACCGGTTCATCCGTTCTTGAGAGTCCTGGGATAAGACGCGCTTCCTCTTTTGCTTCCTGCAAAATACGCGCAATTGGAACTCTGAACCAGCGAGTCTCTTCTTTGCCTTTCGTGTTGAAGGTGTAGTAGGGATCGACGCCAATTCTCTTGAGCAGGATTCTAAGTGCCACCGTCTCAAACCGCCTACAGTTCTCGAAGGTGAAAACCTGTTGATTGTAAACCATTATTCCTTTTTTTCTGATCGCTTGCACAGCGTTCGCAGCATCTGGTGTGATTTCGTATGGATGCTCAAAATGCGTTACAATGCAGAGCTCCCTACTCGGCGGATTGTGCGCATCAGCAAGAACTCCGAGATATGAATCATTGAATCGCATTGGCAAAACGACGGGGAGCCTCGTGCCGATCCTGATCCTTTGTATATGGGGCATTGCCGCAAAACGTTCAATAATCTCCCGTTGAAGACTGTCGGATAGAAGGGCCGGATCGCCGCCAGTGATCAAAACTTCTGTGATCGCAGGATGTTCTTCAAACCACCTGATCGCATCGTTGATCTGCTGTTTCGTCGCTAACGCACAGGGACTCAGAACTCCATCAATTTCCCAGTTCCTCTGGCAATATACACACACCTGAGCGCAGGCGTTATAAGGTTTGAAGATCGCAATCATCGGATAGCGTCTCGTGATGAGAGAAATCGGTGACGTTTGTCGCTCTTTCATAAAATCAAAGACGACATCGCGCTTGTCTTTGAATGATATCATCGCCTCAACGTAATCGAGTGAGGGAATTACTTGCGCGCGCAAAGCATGATCATTCTTACGGCTTGCGTCTTTATCCATTAGAGAGAGGTAATATGGTGTGATTCCAAACGGGATTCCGTTCTCAACAGCTAGTCTGATCGCTTCTCTTTCAGACATTGTAAGGTCAATGATCTCCGATATTGTGTCAACATCCCTCAAAATATTCTTTAACTGCCATCGATAATCTTGCCAGTCGTCTTCTGTCCCGCCGAGAACATCGAGTATTCTCTTCCTATTAGCTTCTCTGATTTCAATGATCTTGGGATCAAGGCCATGAGCATATGAATTGATTCGTGAGAAGCAACGTCTTGCCAGTTCATCCAGATATTCGGATCGAACCCGTGCAGCCTCAGGCCCCTCAAATTCGAGAAACGGTGGTGCTTCTTCCTTATAAATACCTGATTTGCCAAGAGATCCTTTAGCAATGTGAAGCACATCGAGGAAAAAGGCATGGAAAGCAGGGGGGACAATGTCGTAGCGCTTGACAAGATTGTAAAGAACTCTCAAAGTACTGCAGCCAGCAACATCCTCGTTTCTTCTCGAGAGAAAATTTTTCAAGACACGAACGCAACTCAGAGCAGTCACCCTCTCGAGGGCTTCAATTGAGCACTCGCGATCCAAATAGAATCGCTCTCTGCGTTCCATTAACTGCATTAACCTTTCGCGAGCTTCTTCAAGATCTTCGCTATTCTCAAGTTCCTTGTACATTTCGGGGTCCGTTTCAAACAGCTCACGAACCCTCAGGATACGACGTGCTGCTACTTGCATCCTCTCAATGACAGTAGGGTCATCAAGCTCAACCTGATTTGACTGCGCTTCCTCCATTTGGTAGACATCTTCATCAGACATTTTAACCACCGAGGCGATTGAGCGCGCAGGGGAAAAGAGATTCCATGACCCAAAAGGCCCGACAATGTTCGCAATCAACCCTGCACCGCGAAATTTGATGCGAGTTCTATTTTGTTTATGAGTTTGTCTTATTAATAATTATTCCTCTTTCATTCAAGTTTCTGATTTTTTGGTTCCACTGCGCGAGTGAAATGGCTTGAGATTTACTTCGTTCATTGAGTACGATTCGTTCAAATCACGCACCCGCCATCAATAGCTTTTGAGCGCCGTTTCTGGTGTGCGGGAAAACTACGGCAGAATGATTCCCTTGTAGGAAAAGAATCGCCGTGCGTGGATAATGAATTAGTTATAATTTTCTAAATCTTTCAAAAATACAAGCTTGTCTTTCAGGCAAAAAACGATTTTCAAATATAAAATCGAGGAATCGGAGATAATGATTTTTACATGGGCGTCTATATGCAATCGATAACATGCAGATCGGTATCGTCGGCAAACCCAACGTGGGGAAGTCGACTTTCTTCTCTGCGGCAACCTTGGCGACCGTTGAGATTGCAGACTACCCATTTACAACTATCAAACCGAACAGGGGTGTTGCCTACATAAGGGCAAAGTGCCCCCACACTGAGTTCGGCGTCAAGTGCAATCCGCGAAATTCTGCCTGCGAAAACGGAATTAGGCTCGTGCCTGTCGAACTTCTCGACGTCGCAGGACTTGTACCAGACGCATGGCAAGGTAGGGGATTGGGTAATAAATTTCTCGATGATTTGCGGCAGGCAGCAGCCCTCATTCATGTCGTTGATGCGAGCGGCGGTACAGATGAGGAAGGGAATAAGATCCCCCCAGGATCCCACGATCCACTATCAGACATCAAATTCCTCGAGCAAGAAATAGCATACTGGATAAAAGGAATACTCGAAAAGGGATTTGCGAAGATGGCAAGACAGGCACATCTTGAAGGCATCAAGGTTGAGAAAGCTATTCATGAGCGACTGACAGGACTCGGGGTATCAGAAACCGACATCATCATGGCGATAAGAAATGCGGGATTACCGGACAACCCAATGTACTGGCAGGATGCGGATCTTCTAAGATTAGCAGATGCTATAAGAAAACAAGGCAAACCGATGATTATCGCTCTTAATAAAGCCGATGTTGCGAGCGAAAGTCTACTGACACGATTGATGAATCTCGAGGGCTATATCACTGTCCCTGTATGTGCAGAATCGGAGCTTGGACTTAAGAGAGCTGCCAAGGCGGGACTGATTCGATATTTACCAGGTGACAAAGATTTCACGATCATCGATCCCCAGAAACTCAATGAGAATCAGAAAAAGGCGCTCGATTACTTCGCAAAGGTCATGAAAAAGTGCGGTCATGGAACCGGTGTCCAAATTTGCTTGGAAAAAGCGGTATACGACCTTCTCGACATGATCGTGGTCTATCCGGTCGAAGATGATAACAAACTCACTGATCATGACGGGCATGTCCTACCAGACGCGTACCTCGTGAAAAGAGGGAGCAATGCAAGAGATCTCGCATATAAGATACATACGGAACTTGGCGATAATTTCGTGAGGGCGATCAACGCGAGAACGCACAGAACAGTTGGTCATGATTATATATTGCAGAATGGTGATGTGATAACTATCGTTGCGCGAAAGTGATTGATGTGGGTAGCTGGGACGTGAGACTTCTTACAGCGTCGTATCGAAGGAATGCAGACGACAACATTACGATCGAGATGTATGGAAAGACGATCGATGGTAGATCGATTGCCATCAGATTCACCGGATTCCTTCCCTATTTTCATGTCCTCGAGCCAACGAAAGATGTGATTGAATCCCTGAAAAAAGATCCGAATGTCGTCAATATCGAGGAAATAGAACTTTTCCACAAGGGAAAGGTGAACAAGGCTGCGAAAGTCGTTCTCAAGTTTCCTTGGACTGTCCCCGAATACAGATCGAGATTGAAGCGCATGAACTTTGAGGTTCTCGCTGCCGACATCCCCTTCCACAACCGATTTATTTACGACTTCGACATCCCCGCATGCATCCGCGTCTTCGGCAAGGAACGGGATAAGACGGGTTACACAACAGATATCGTTATCGACATGGACAGGGTGAACGATAAGCCGCGATTCGAAGAAATTCCGTCATTCAACCCGAAATTAAAGATACTGGCTTTCGATGTCGAGAACAGCATTAAAGATAATCACATCTATACAATTTGCTACGCGATCAAGGAAAATGGAAAGATTCGTCACGGGCATCCCCTGACCGGTGAGGAGAGAGAGATCATCGAATCTTTTTCCAAAGTGATGCAGAGCGAGGATCCAGATGTGGTGACTGGATACAACATCGACGGATACGATATTCCGATTATCATCGAGAGGGCAAAAGCGGTTGGTATTCCAGGATTACAGTGGGGGAGGGATCTCAGTGAACCGAGGCCGATCATGAACCGGTTCTGGCGACTCACTGGGAGATTGGTCGCAGATGCGTGGTGGGCAACAAAAATACAACTCAAACCGAAGCAAGAAACGCTCAATCATGTCGCCAAATTACTACTGGGAGAGGAGAAGATCGATGTCGATCCGAGGAAGATCGACGAGGAATGGATATCCAATAGAGATAAAGTCCTTAAGTATTGTCTGAAAGATGCCGAACTCTCACTGCGCATTCTGGAAACGGTCGATATCTTGAGGAAAAGCATGGATCTCGCCGCCGTTTCACGCCTGCCAGTTGATGATGTACTCAATTCCGGCGCTTCCCAGCTGATCGATTCAATCCTCATCAGGGCCGCTGATCGCCAGCGCCCTCCTGTCGGCGTTCCTCTGACTGGGAGCTCCGAAGACGAAGAGACGATCGAAGGGGGATATGTTCATACAATTGAGCCAGGAATCTATCACTGGGTATGCATACTCGACTTCAAATCAATGTATCCCTCGCTCATTATCTCAAAAAACATCTGCTTCACGACTCTGAATGAAAACGGCGATATCATCAGTCCAACAGGTGTTCGGTTTCTCAGTAAGGAGCAGAAAGAAGGACTGCTCCCCCAGATTCTAACGAGGTTGATGAAAGATCGCGATGAAATCAAAAAAAGAATGAAGGAAGCGAAGAGCCCCGAAGAATACCGGTATTACGACGGATTGCAGGCTGCGATCAAGGTTCTTATGAATGCATTCTATGGCGTCTTCGCCTCCTCCTTCTATAGATTCACCGATCGAAAGATTGGCGGCTCGATTACAGCCTTCGCTCGCGAAACAATCAAGGGCATCATCGCGGAGCTTGAAAAAGAAGGACATAAAGTCATTTACTCCGACACAGACTCAATTTTTGTCCAATCCCCATATCAGACTCTCGAGGAAACGATCAAATTCGGGCAGGAAATCGCTGCGAGATTTTCGAACGAGGGACGATCGCTTGAATTTGAAAAAATCATTGAACCGCTTTTCACGCATGGAAAGAAAAAGAGGTATGTGGGTAGAGTGATCTGGCCGAATGAAGAAATACTGATCAGAGGGTATGAGGTGAGGAGAACCGATTCATTCGACCTTCAAAGCGAGGTTCTCATGCGCGTTTTTGAGCAAATTCTGGACGGAAAGACAGAGGAGGCTGTGAAAGTCGCGAGACAGGCGGTCGCAGACACACTAGCGGGAAAGGTTCCGATTGAAAAGCTTGTCATTTCGAGATCGTGCAAACCCTTTAACCAATACAAAGATCCAGATAGCCAGGCCACAGTTCAGACGGCGAAGAAGCTCATGGCTCTCGGATATGAATTCGTTCCAGGCATGAAGGTCTCCTGGATCGTCACCGATTCCCGGAAGACACCGCAGGAGGTCGAGCCATATGTCAGCGGCAAAAAATTATCTGGAACACCCGACTGGCGTTATTATGCCGAGAGACTTGCTCAGACCGTTGCGCGCGCAACCGAAGTATTTGGATGGGATGAGCGAAGTTTGATGATGGGATCGCAGCAGTTCACACTCTTCGACGAGTCATTTGAGAAAACGAAGCGCGAAGAGAAAGAAAAACAACAACCGAAGAAGACACAAAGAAAGCTCAGTCTAGAGGACTTCATGTAACCATGCTGGCAATTGTTTTTTTCACCGTGATCAATGCGCATTTCAGACAAACATTTATATATCGATATCACTTCTGCGCCATCAAGTCGCGCGATGCAGTCGCGCTGGAGATGTGCCCTTTGGGGCGAATCCGTAAACGCCGCATGAGACGGCAGGTGACGACATGGCAAAGAATCATGAAAATTTTGAAGAAAAAGAGCCTTTTGGCGAAGAGGCTGAATCCCCTAAGCTCGTTTCTGGTAAAAGCATTTACCACTACATCGCCGAAGCATGGAACGATCCAGATGAATCGTATGTCAAACAGCTGCAGTTCGAAAGGTTGATCCAGTGGAGACGAGAAGAGAATTTCTGTCGGATTGATTATCCGACAAGACTGGACAGGGCAAGGAAACTTGGTTACAAGGCGAAACAGGGCTATGTGCTTGTCAGAGGCAGAGTGAGAAAAGGTGCACTTCAAAAGAGAAAAATAAGGAAAGGAAGAAGGGCGAAGCGCCGTGGAATCGTGAAGATTACAGCTGGCAAAAGTTTACAGAGAATTGCTGAGGAAAGAGCGGCGAAGAGGTACCCCAACCTGGAGGTTCTCAATTCATACTGGGTCGGGAGTGATGGTAAGCACGAATGGTTCGAAATCATCATGGTCGATCCACATCATCCCGTGATAAAGAGCGACCCAAAAATCAACTGGATATGTGACCCCGTGAATAGGGGAAGAGCGTATCGCGGACTCACTTCAGCTGGCAAGAAAGGAAGAGGGCTCAGACACAAGGGCAGGGGTGCGGAGAAAGTCAGACCATCGATCGGCGCTCATAACAGACAGGGTAAGTAAAATCAAGCGCTGATCTCCCTCAACTTTCTCTCAACTTCTTGATCGTCAAAACCGATCAGCGGGAAAAAGGCAGGAACTGAGAGTTTGACTTTTCTTATCTCTTCCATTTCATCGCTACCATAGCCAAAAACAACAGCTAGTGCCCTGTACTTTCGGACGCATTGCTCGACTTGAGCGGAAGGTTCGACTGTAAGACGTGGGGTCCAGGCCTCCAGAATTTTTACCAGATCTCTCGAATCAGAGAGAACAATCACACGACAACCTCTCTTCATCATGAGCCACGCGGCCACGACATCCCTATCTCGATCAACGATAGCGAGAACCCTTCCCTGAGAACCCAACGGAAGACCCCCAGGACCGGGAATGTATTCGGTGAAGAAGTAGGCTTTGCTTCTACGAATTTCCACAAATATTTCGAGGTCGGGTGATACGAGGTCGACGCTGATCTCCTTTTCTTTGTTTGCCTCGAGAATAGCACTCCCAAGTTCCCTGGCAACATCCATACTACTAAAATCATGAACACCAGTACGTCGCACGCGCAGTGCGAAAGTGCTTCTCCGAGCAAATAGGGGTGCTGAATATTCGACAGCAAATGATCGCATTTCTTCGAGTTTACTGCTGCAACTCATAACAGAACTGATTGATGCGATTCCGAAAATCCTCCTCAATCGCTTGATCGCGCGATCGACATCATGCGTTTCAACGAAAATCCTCCCTCGCTCCCGCTCGATGAGACACTCAATTCCTTCCTTCGCAAAAGAGTCGAGAATGTTGTTGATAAGAATTCGCTCAAACTGGTTTCGGACCGACTCACTCTTGAGGCCGACTTCAGCATAACGAACGAGGAGGAGCGACATCGTGTTGAGATGAAGCACATACGATTATATTTGTGCAGCGTCCGAGAACGTCCAAGGCTGATTCCTTTTATTCTCTTCTTTAAACGGCTGGGCAAGAGTTATCTATCAGACATTGATATGTCGGAAGACTGTTAGGCGGTTATCGATGGAATTGATCGTCTTCATCGGACTGATCGTTTTCGCACTTATCGCAGGGCTTCTTGGGTCGTTGCTAGGTCTAGGCGGAGGCATCATCATCATTCCAGCCCTCACGCTTGTCTTTGGTTATCAGATCCAAGTGGCAATCGGTGCAAGTCTCATCGGCGTCATTGCGACATCGACAGGTGCTGCATCACATTATGTTCAGGAGAAACTAACGAATATCAGACTCGGGATGGTTTTGGAAACGGCAACAACAGTCGGCTCGATTGTCGGCGCTCTCGTTGCCGTTTACGCAAACCAGCATCTTCTCGCGATTGCATTTGGAATTTTTCTTGTTTACGGCGCGATTTACATGATCCACAGGCCAGAGCGTCTAGCGCCGCCAGCTCCCGTTGAAGGTGAACGAAAATCTTTCAGAATTAGAGGGAATTTTTTTGATCGCAAACTGAACAAAGAGGTTACATACGAAGTGAAAAATCTCGATCGAGGGTTAGTGGCGAGCGCTGGCGCTGGCATTATGTCCGGTCTTCTTGGTGTTGGTGGAGGCTTGGTCAAGGTTCCTGCAATGAACATTTGGATGGGCGTTCCGATGAAAGCAGCAACTGCAACGAGTAATTTCATGATTGGTGTCACCGCCCTCGCGGGTGCGCTGGTCTATTACGGCTATGGTTTCCTATCGCCACTTGTTAGTGCAATCGTCGCAGTTGGCGTCTTCTTTGGAGCAACTATAGGATCGCGAATTGCTTACCTAGCTACTGGCACTGGTCTAAGAAAATTCTTCGCAGTCGTGATGATCGCGATTGCGATTCTCATGTTCCTTCGCGGCATGGGAATCTTGCCGACGGGGTGAGAAATCGATGGAAGAAAAGGAAAAACTGGATTGGTATGTGAGACTAGTTCTATTCAGTGGCATGATCCTCAGCGTTTCACTGCTGATTATCGGTCTCGTCGCTTTCTTCCTCTCACCCCCCGGCTGGAGTGATATCGCGATACCAATCGATCGGATCCCAGGCGAAATAGTGAAGGGAAACCCTGTCGCGATTTTGAATCTTGGCATCGTCCTACTCATCGCAACGCCGCTGATGAGGGTCATAATAGCTTTTGCTGTTTTCCTGTCGGAAAAGGACTTTCGCTACGCTGGTATTTCATTATTTATTTTGCTGATCATTGGGATTGCGGTATTGATTGGTGCGGAGTGATTTCATCGTTTCAAAGTTCTATATGAATCGTACAAACGAGACATGATCCTTCGTCAAGAACTTCTTTCCAAAGAATGGCTAGTCACTTGTTCGACGATGTTTTAAAATTCATTGAGAAAGTTCGAGACCATAAAAAGAATTAACCAAAAGGATACAACTGGAAGGAAATAGAAGAAGATGGCAATGTCCGGGTGCTTCGATTAGCCATTAAAACAGGGATGAAAGAAAAGTTGGTTTGATGAGTTCAGTAGTCGATCCTGAGATCTCTGATTGCTGAAAGGAACAATGTTAAATAGAAACCAGCGTATCCCCGTCATATCTTGATAGGGCGCAAATCTTTCCTCATCGTTCTTTCGCGATTCGCTTCGGCCGGACTCGCGTTCGTGGGTCTGTACTTCATGACGAGGTATTATGCGCCCGATGTTTACGGCAGCATCGCGTGGACTCTTTCATTTGTTAACACATTCAATGCAGTAGCCGATCTTGGCTTCAACGCTGCACACATTAAACGCGTGTCAGAGGGGAAGGACATCCACGACTGCCTAAGTACATTCCTTGTTGTAAAGACCCTCTTGACAAGTATTATGGTATTGACGATCATCGCATCAGTGCTTCTTTGGTCCTCGTTTTCTGGCGAACGATTTTCACAATCGACCCTCGAACTGATCATGCTCTTCATTCTCTATTCGGTCTTCTACGATTTGGCTTCGATTGCCACCACGACGTTCGATGGCCGAGTCGAAACTGCGAAAACACAGATCTCTGTAATAACGGATCCGCTGGTCAGAATTCCACTTATTGCGATTATTTCGATCAGCAGGCTCGATGCCACCTACCTCGCCTACGCGTACGTTCTCGGCGGGCTGACAGTTGCAGTCGTCAGCCTCACAATTCTTATGAAAGGACGATATCGATTTGTTAAACCGACACTTTTCAAATCCTACATCAAATTTGCTTTCCCAATTGCGCTGATTTCAATCATGGGAGCGATATCTGCCAACGCAGACAAACTCTTGATCGGATTGTTCTGGAGCGATGCCGATGTCGGATTTTATTCTGCTAGCCAGTCAACTCTCGGTCTTTTCAGCGTGATCGGCGTTGCTGTGTCGACGATTACCTTCCCGACCTTTTCAAAGATGCACCGGGCAGGCAATCTCATCGAAGTAAGAAAAAAGACAAGGATGGCAGAGAGATACATTTCAATGATCGCGATTCCTATCGTCGTTGTCGTTCTTTTATTCCCGTCCGAAATCGCATTAATTCTCTTTGCCGAGAAGTTCGCCGATGCGAGCGGGCCTCTAAGATTCCTATCGATATCCATGCTACTTGGATTGTTAAATGGTGTGTACGCAAGCCAGATTAACGCCGTCGATCGACCTGATATCACGGCAAAACTGACCCTTTTGTCGCTCTCTGTCAATCTCACAATGCTTTTAATTTTCGTGCCACCGAGTATAAATGGCATCACTATGCTTGGATTGGGAGCGACCGGGGCCGCGATTGCGAACGTGGTGACTGTCAGCACAGTATTTATCGCGACGAGACTTGTTGTGAGAAGACTAACGAACACGCGATCGAATCCCCGCATTCTTCTACATGTCGTTGCTGGGATTATCACGGGCTGCGTGCTATATTTTGTAAATTTTGTTTGGCCAATGGTGAGATGGTACGATCTCATCGGATATGGGATCGTATCGTTTGGTGTATTTCTGATAATTCTCTATTTGCTGAGAGAGTTGACAAAAGATGACATCAATTACTTCCTGAGTGTCGTGAGTCCTGGCGGGATGAAGGAATATCTTAAATCGGAGCTGCGCAAGAAAAATCAATAATCATCGAACATCGATTTTTTAACGGAGGAGTATGCGTGAATAAGACGGAATTTCATCGATTCCCAGTTATATTCCTTTTCCGCCGCTATGCGACCGTTCGCACCGAGCTTCTTACGGACAGCGGGATCCCTCAACGTATTGATCGCTCTGAGGAAATTCTGTTCAGACCATTCGATGACAAGACCGCATGAATATTTCTTAACAATCTCCCCTGTCAATGTGCCCTCCGATGCGATGACAGGCACACCTAGGGCCATCGCCTCAAACAACCTGTTAGGGGTCCCGATCTTGTTGTTCTTGTTTTTGGGGTCTAAAAGGCATAAGGCGATATCAGCGTTTTTCAGTTCGTCTAGCAGTTGCTTACGTGGTAAATATCCGAGAAATTCGACATTAGAAAACCCTTGAGATATCTTTTCGAGATGATCAGCCAAACGACCAGATCCAGCGATTCTCAAAATAAAAGCCTGGGAAGAAATTGCGAGCGTAGCGACTTCGATCAAATACCTCAGTGGTTCCAAGCTCCCGCCATAAAAAACAACGATTTTTTCACGTTCTCTTGACCGCTGTCCAATGTCGTTAGGAAAATCGCGCAAATCGATGCAATTCATCACGATCACTGGTTCAACGCGAGAAGAATCACGAAGGATCTCCGCGATTTTCTCATTGGCGGCAATGATAACATCTGCTTTGTCAACGAGCGATTTTTCAAATGAATTAAGGAAGTTTGATAAAAAACGTGGAACATCTTCGAAAACCATACTCGCATAATGCTCGTGAGCATCGTAAACGAGTGGAATACCTTTGAGTTTTGAAACGATCACACCCTGAAAGAGTGTATCGAGATCGTGGGAATGAACGATGTCGCAATTCGTTCTCAATGCTCTGAGAATCATCTTCACCATGAAGAATGGGAAATTGAAAATGAATGATCTAACATCTTCAACTGACAGCGTCCTGATTCTTTCAACCTCGATCCTATTAGGAGATTCATTCATTACCCGGCTGCAGTTGCGATCCCAGCAGATTACTTTCACTCTATATCCTTCGCCCGAGAGGGTGAGCGCTTCCTTCTCGACTCTCGGATCTGGCCTGTATTCGTTTGAGAGGAGCATCAGAACGGTTTTCTCGGCTGGAACCTTTTTTTTACACATAAGTGTCAATGGTTTTCCCTTCGATCATCGACTGCTTCGCTTTCTCGATCATCTCGACCGTCTTCACGCCCACGATTCCACTATTCATCGTCTCGGTATGCGGATCACCAATGGATTTAATGAAATGCAAGAGTTCGGTCCTGATCGTATTATTCCTCTCGATTCCAAGTTTGTACCAGTATCCGCTCTCATAGACCGTCACTTCCTGGGCGACTGCGTCGATAACGCAGCAACGCCTCTCCCCAACGATCTCGATCTGCCTCACCTTTTTCGGTGCCAGCCAGCTTAGTGAGGCGCTTGCAATCTCACCGGAAGGCAGTTCGGAAATGATGTATGCCGTTTCCTCCATCTCTTTCCTTCTGAACGGGCGGCCAACGCAAGTAATCTTCTTTGGCCAGACACCTAACAAAAAGTTGATAATGTCGAAATAATGAGGTGCCAAATCAACAATGACGTCCCTGTCAGGATAAGGAGGCTCGAAGTTCACCCAGAAGAGATTCATGAAGAAAATACGACCGAAGAATCTCTCGCCAATGAGTCTTTTCACTTCCAGCAATGCGTTGTTGAAACGATAAATATGACCGACGGAGAGCGTTAAATTCCTCTCCTCTGCGATCTCAACGAGCTTCTGGCCTTCTACAGAGGTCATGGTCATCGGTTTTTCTACAAGGACGTGCTTGCCAGCCTCAAGGGCGTCTCTACAAACCTGGTAGTGGAGAGCGTTAGGCACGCAGACGTTAACGGCGATGATCGAACTATCGGCGAGTAATTCATGATAATCCTGAGTCAATATCTCGACACCATACCGCTCCCTGCAATACTCCAGATTTCTCTCGTCGATATCGGCGACGCCCCGAACTCTTACCCCCGGTATCCCGCTGTATTCGTCGACAATCTTCCGCCCCCAGTATCCCACACCGATGACTCCGACGTCAAATCGTCTCATCTTCCTGAGCCTCCGTAGAAATTGAAGATTTCCTGGCATACATACCTGACATCATTAAAGGAAAGAGTAGGGAACATCGGAAGAGATAGAAGATTTTTTGAAAGGGCTTCACTAACGGGGAACATCCCTGGTGCATGGCCAAAAGTCTCAACATAGATCGGCTGAAGATGGATCGGGACAGGATAGTGGATTCCGCATTCGACCCCTTTAGACTCAAGGTATTTTGCCAATTCATCCCTTTTCTCACACCGTATCACGAAGAGATGGAAAACAGGGTGCACATCGGTGGTGCCCATCGGCGGGAGTCTGATCTGCGGCAAATCCTCGAGTTGTTTTGCGTAGTATTTTGCTATGGTTCTTCTCTTCTCATTCCATTCGTCCAGATATTTTAATTGCACGAGACCAATCGCCGCATTAATCGTATTAAGGCGCGCGGTAAAACCGAAGACATCGTGAAGATACCGAGAGATGCGCCCACAATCCCGCAGTTTGGCGATCGCCTTTGCCAGGGAATCATCATTAGTTGTCACCATTCCTCCGTCTCCTCCCACGGTCATGTTCTTCGAAGAGTAAAAAGAGAAGCAGCCGACATCTCCGATTGAGCCTACTTTTTTCCCTCTGAAGACAGCGCCATGCGCCTGAGCGGCATCTTCCACAATCTTCAGTTCTCTCGATCGTGCAATCTCATGAATCTCGTCCATCTGACATGGATATCCAAAAAGATGAACTGGAAGGATCGTCGAGGTTTTTTCAGAAATCCTTTTGGGGATCTCGATAGGGTTGATGTTGAAGTCTTGGTCCGAAACATCGGCGAATCTTGGGATTCCACCAGCATGAACAACCGCGTTCGCAGTCGCGATGAAAGAGAGGGGTGTGGTGATGACCTCCTGATTCTTAATGTTAAGTGCGAGAAGCGCAAGTGTGAGCGCAGCGGTTCCCGAGGAAACTGAAATCGCATGGTCGGTTCCGATGTACCTAGCAAATGCTTCCTCAAAGCGATAAACACTCTCTCCAAGGACGAGTCTTTCGTTTCTCAGCGCATTGGCCGCCGCATCGATCATTTCATCTGTGATCACTGGCCTGCTTAATGGTATCTTATTCGTCGAGCTCACCCCCATGACGATCTTCCAGTTTTCTTACCACTCTCGCTGGATTTCCAACGACAAGCGTATTCGGCGGAACGTCTTTAGTAACAACGGCCCCCGCACCAACCATCGCGTTCTCGCCAATGGTGACTCCGCAAATAATCACAGCACCAGCTCCTATCGATGCACCGCGTTTGACAAGCGTCGGAATAATTTTCCATTCGCCAACCGCTCTAGGACGAATATCGTTTGTGAAAATAGCATGGGGCCCGATGAAGACTTCGTCCTCGATTACGACACCTGAAGGAATGAAAGAAAAGGCCTCAATCTTGCATCTGTCCCCGATTCTCACGCCTCGTTGAATCTCAACAAATGCAGCGATCTTGCAGTCGCGACCGATCGTGCAGCCGTAAAGATTCACGAATTCTCTTACGATTGTTCCTTCCCCAATCGTGCAATCCTCTATTGAATAATACTTGGCCAAGAGCTTCATTTTCATCAACCAACGCAATCTGGGCATTAATAATTTATTGTCGATCCATGCGACCAGAGTCTTTGAGAATTATTAGCAACGGTCAAATACAACCTGTCATCAAATCAATGATTATTAGATTTCATCGAAATTGTGATAAGCTTCTGAGAGGTTATCCAGCGATAGATGCTTGTCAGCGTTGTTCTTAATGTTATGAACGAAGAAAGGAACATATCCGATCTTCTGGATAGCCTCGTCATTCAAGAAATGCCAGTCGAAATCATCGTTGTGGACGCGAACAGTAGGGATAGAACACGAGATATCGTGAAGGCGTACGCCGAAAGGTATCCTTTCATCAAGCTTTACGTAAAATGGGGGACGAGAGGGGAGAGTACAAATTACGGAATTTCGAAGGCAACTGGCGAAATCATCGCGTTCACTGGAGGTGATTGTATTGTTAACCCTTTCTGGGTCAAGGAGCTCAGAAAAACGATTGCGGAAGGAGCCGATATCGTTGCAGGAAGGACAATTAATCTGGGACCTGAAGCTTGGGAGGATTTAGAACGTGTTGAATTGTATCATAGGGGATTTGATGTTTCCTTTCCCAGTTGCAATATGGCATTTCGCAGGGAAGTTCTCGAGAAGGTCGGCGGATTTGATCCCTGGTTCATCACGGCAGAGGACATTGATCTGAATTACAGAGCTGTTGAAGCAGGATATTCAATTAAATACAACCCCAATGCGATCGTCTATCACAGGACAAAAGGCACGATCTACAAGTTTTTCAGACAGGCTTTTTGGAACGGCGTTGGGAGAAAGCAACTTACCTTCAAGCACGGCAGACTCTGGAGTTCCTATGATCCGATTAAAATGTTCAAACAAAGGGTCAACGCATGGTCGTTGCTGCGACTCACCTGCGCACTCATGGGTTATGTCGGATTCAAGTTCTTTGGCGATAAGGGACCATATAAAAGGAAATGAGAAGTAATCGCCTTCGCGAACATCGAAAATGAAAACTTATTTTTAATGAAAAGACGAATCACAGTCTGGGGGGCTTAACTGAAGGTTTCAATTATCATCCCGACAATGAACGAAGAAGAATCAATTGGCAAGGTCATTGATGCCGTCCACGAAGCGATGAGAAACACAGAGTATCAATATGAGATCCTTGTCGTTGATACAAATTCGCGAGACAGAACAAGAGAAATTGCTTGGGAAAAAGGGGCGATCGTAATCGACGAGCCCCGAAGAGGATATGGTAGGGCCTACAAGACAGGTTTTCAGATGGCGAAAGGTGATATTCTTGTGACACTTGACGCCGACTGCTCATATCCCGCAGAAATGATTCCCCGACTCATTGAAACGCTTTCTCAGGAGAACGTTGAATTCATCACGACGAACCGGTTTGGTAAGATGGAAAGAAAGGCGATGAGTTTTAAGCACCGAGTTGGAAACTGGATTCTGACAGTCACAACAAACATTCTTTTCGGAATCCGAGTTAGGGACTCACAATCCGGTATGTGGGTTTTCAGAAAGGAGTGTTTGAGTAGGATGAATCTGATCAGCGACGGCATGCCTTTTTCCGAGGAAATCAAGATCGAGGCGTTTAAGAAAGCCCGCGCGATGGAACTACCTATCGAATACAGGAAAAGGATAGGAAAGGTTAAACTTTCATCGTGGAAAGATGGTTGGCAGAACCTTTCGTTTCTACTTAAAAAGCGGTTCTCAATGCACTAATCCCTCTCATCATTGCTCTTCTCTGATAAATATGCCTTTGCAATCTCAATGCTTTTCTTCAGCGTTTCTCTTGCACGCATGCTGTAAAAACATGCGGCTGGATGATACGTCGGGATGACCAGTGACTTTGTGTCTCCGATTACCACTTGCAAAATGCCATTCGCCTCTTCGTCCAGTTTCACTTCCCGACCGAGCAGATCGAGGCACGCAGTTCGGCCCATCGCGACAATAATCTTCTTCCCGATCAGTTCTTCCAAAAGAAAGGGAAGACATGCGCTCATTTCATCCTTCTTAGGCCTCCTGTTATGGGGCGGCCTACACTTCACAACGTTCGTAATCAAAACATCTTTCCTCGAAAGTCCAACTTCTTCCATAAGACGGTCGAGTATCTTGCCAGCTCTGCCAACGAAAGGCCTACCAATTTTGTCCTCATTCTCTCCTGGTGCTTCTCCCAGAAAGCATATTGGCGAATTCATATTACCATCCGGTGGAACAACCTGGGTTCGAGAAGACGACAGACGGCAGCGTCGGCAATGGGGGTCAAAATGCATGCTGTTTCCCCAGCAAATCAGTCGAACTCAGAAGTGGTATGAGTTCGACATTCATCGACTTCAGATAATCTCTCCCCCCTTCTTCTCTGTCGACGACCGCAACAACAAAATCAACAACCGCTCCGCTCTCTCTTAGTAGCATGACTGCTTCCGCAGCCGAACGTGCGGACGTGACGACATCCTCAATGACAAGAACGCGATCGCCCATTTCAACGGATCCTTCGATCATTTTTCCCGTACCGTGATCCTTCTTTTCTTTCCGAACCATGACAAAAGGAATGCCTGTTTTGAGAGAGAGCGCAACTGCAAGAGGAATCGAGCCAAGCACCACACCCGCGATCTTATCATATTTAATGTTTCGTTTTGTCAAAACTGACAGCATTCCATCCGCGATAATTGAAAGAACGGATGGGTCTGTGGTCGCCTTTTTGATGTCGATGTAATACCCGCTTTTTCTCCCCGACGCAAGGGTGAAATCTCCGTACATGAGGGCTCCGCAATTCAGCAATGCGTCTTTGACTGCCTGCATGAAATCACCAAGGAACACTCTTCTTACCTAATTTATATCCTATGATATTCACGATCCTGTGAAGAATCGGAACGGCAATAATCAATGTAATCAACGATAAAATACGTTCACCGACAATGAAGTTGTTGATGAACCAATCTGGATAAAAGATGACCACGAGGACGATCGACCCTACAAGAAAGTCATATTGATCGAGTACTGGCGCCTTCGCACCTCTTTCAATGCCAAGGCGTCGTTTAATGAACGACCCTCCCATATCGCCGAGCAGAGAACCAAATGACAGCACAAAAATGATCCCAAAACCTCTTGAACAAGATTCAAACCCCCAGAGATCCTGGGGATCAAAACTGAATGCGATCATCAACATGATAATGCCTAAAGATAACCCCGCTGAGACGCCACCAATGAGACCGAGCCACGTTTTACCATCACCGAGAATTCTCTTTCCACGAGAACTCTTGCCAAAATCGATGGGGGGTCCGCCACCAAAGATCACGGCGGCGGGATTAGGAATCAAAGAAGGTAGCATCAACCAGAGGCCGCTTAAAGCGACATGCAACAAATCCATCGGCCCGTTTATTCTGAAGTATTGGTATGAACTTTTCGCATCTTCGTCTTTTCACTTGAAACCCTTCCCTCCTTCTCTCTTTCCTCAAAAAAACGAAGTACATCGCCGAGGGCATCTTGTGTAAGCTCAAGTTCGATGCGATCGGAAAACTGCTTTGCTCTTCGATCGAGAATAATGGCAACGCCGATATCTGTGTCCGTTCTGATCAACCTCCCGATGGCCTGAAGCATCCGGCGGTATGCAGGCGCCCTTACCGTGTATTCCCACCCCCGACCAAATTTCATTTCATAATAATGGAGGAGAGCCCTCTGTTTAGCGGTTGGCTTGGGATAAGGAATACCTACGATAAATGCGAGTTCAAGTTCCCGATCTGGAAAATCAAGACCTTCGCTAACCCTTCCGCCCACAACCGCGAAAAGTACGGCACCCTGCTCTGCGCCTTCCCTGAACCGCGTCACTGTTTCCATCAAGTCGCTTTGGCTCATACCACGCTCCTCGATGTGAACCTTCCGTTTAATTCGATACAGGATTCCGTCTGAGAGAAAGCGCTGCAAAAGATTGAAAGAGGGAAAGAAGACAACGGTATTCCGTCTTACCCCGTTGCAAATGTTGACGATATAATCCTCAATCTTCTCCACGATCTCTTGGTCCTGCGCTAGATCTTCGTATTTCGTCGTCACATCATCGACAAAAAAAATCCTACGGTTTCTTTTGGGAAAGGGTGATGGAAACGACTTCATTGGTGAACTCGAAGGAAGACCAAGCGAATCCCTATATTCAATCAGAGGGGAGAGCGTACCGGACATATGCACAGAAGCGGCGCAGTCGAGGAGAGGGGCAGCCGCAATTGACGGATCGAGACAATAGCTCTCAAATGATGGGTTATCGCCACCGAGGATGAGTTTCACATAGTAACGCTCCTCAATGTTCATCCAGAAATTGAGAAAAGCGCCGAGCGAGAAGATATAGGATCTTGGTAATCTCCCCGCTTCCTTTTTTCTTTCCCTGATGATCTCTCCTTGTACCATCAACTCTCTTGTTGCCAATTCTAGCATCTTTGATGTGAGAGTGAAGGCGTGCAATAGACGCTCCTCAAGGAAATTCGTCGGCAACAATCCATCCTCATCGAGAAGATATTCTTCGACCGCTGAATCGAGGGCTTCGTCCATCGCTGACACGATGTCAAGGATGCTAACTCCGTCGAGAATCTCGAGGTTCCCAAACTCATTTACCTCCTTTTCCACATGACGCAGCGCCTTCCTCGATAGATTCAGCGTCTTCACTTCTCTCGCATAATCTGGAAGGTTATGAGCTTCATCGACAATGACAACCAGATCCGAAATTGGCACGGACATCCAATCGAGAAGCGTGTCCCTAATGAATTGAACGAAGAAGTATGCATAAGGCGCCGTTACAACTGTCGCTTTTGAAGCTAGCTCTTTTGCGAGTTCGTACGGACAGATACCCCTTCTATCACAATAATCCACAAATTCCTCCACGGTTGGAATCTCAGAGAACACATATCTTTCGATTTCATCGAAAGCCATAGCGATCGTTTGTTCGTAGAACCTGCACCCGCCTTCGAGTTCATCAATTGTGCGCCTCTTCTTTTCTGTACAGAGCCTTGAAAGTTCCTCTGGCGTACCAGACCTCAGCTCTGGATCTCGTCGCGCAAGCGGGCAGGTACTTTGCCTTCCCTGGAGGCCAAGTCCGTAAACAGAGCGTATCTCGTTGATCCGCCTAAGCTCTTTCAACACCTGTTGCTGCTGAGAATTTGTCCGCGTTAAATACAGAATCTTCTTCCCGCTATCAAGCGATGCGCTCAAGCAACCTACAAGCGCACATATCGTTTTTCCGGTCCCCGTGCCAGATTCGATGATAATATGCTGTTTACTCCTTACCGCAGCGGCAATATCTTCGACCATTTCACGCTGGCCTGGTCTCGGACGATACGGGAAAAGATTCATTTCATTCATAAGATCTGAGAGCCAAACAATACTCTTTCGGAGAGGTCATCGAAATTGCTGATCTATTGAGTGATTTCAAAAACCAAACTCCTCGAATCCAAGATCACTAATTACTCAATTTCTTTGCCAAACATCATCTGGAATTTCATCGTAAACCGAGTCGGCTTCGTTATCGAGATGCTTACTCGACCCATTCATTTCAAGCAATTCAAGTATCCTTTCTTTCCTGAAAAGCCAGTAATGGATCCTCCATTCTCTTCCGTCATATAGCGTTGTTTCTTCCCGTTCAGTTGTCAAAATGCCTGTATCCTCGAGCATGTAAAACGCATCCCTATCTTCAGGCTCAAGAATATTATCGATAATCCGTTCACTGTATCCGAAGAAATTCATAATGTGAGTGGCCATCGCCTTCGCTTGATCTTCAGGCATGCCATTCCTGTCGATGCTATTCCTAATCGCCTTAGCCAAGTCATCAACCGTAAATGTTGATGACTTACCGTTATTGCCGTTGTTAGGTGACATGACAGGTCCGCTCCGTACGAAGTTAACGAGTTCTGAGAACTTTCTACGAATCAGAAGGTTGATTGAAATTTAGAGATTCTCTATTTAAACATTTTGCGAGCGCCATCCTTTGAAAAGGGGTTATTTTTACTAATATGGAACAAGATTAGCTAAATCATGAAAAAAATCATCAGTTTTTTGTATCTCTATATTCCTATCAAAATCTGAGAAATTATGATCGCCGAATTCAGTATTGTTCCGATAGGAAAGGGAGAAAGTCTGAGTGGGTTCGTGGCCGAATGCATCAAAATTGTGAAGGAAAGCGGCGTCAAGTATCAGCTCACACCGATGTGCACAATCCTCGAGGGCGAATACGATGAGGTCATGGAAGTTATCAAGAAATGCCACATGAAGATCATGAGCATGTGCGATCGGGCACTGACATCCATCAAAATCGACGATAGGAAAGGACGAAAAGACGCGATGACTGAAAAAGTGAAAAGTGTTAAAGAAAAGATCGGATGAATACGTTCAGTCAAACATATACGAATGTTTGTGTGAGCGATGCGTTCTTGACTCTCCACGTGGCTTCGACATCCCCCTCTATATAATATCAGCGTAGTCCTTCGAAGTCTTTCTCGATCGACTCGACGATGCGTTGTGCAACATTCCTATCCCCGTATTGCGTCGTTCTCGACGACCTGGGCCTAGCATTGCGAATTGCGCGAAGAATTTTTTCCTCGTTGGCACCAACAAGCACATTCCACCCGTCTTTGACCGTCTCCACCCATTCAG